>DATCLO010000109.1:0-34206 GCA_036563875.1 Cyclobacteriaceae bacterium | reverse complement strand
GGGGCAAGCACCTCGATAACACCCTGGGAAGTACCTACAAAACCAAGAATCTGCGTACGCTCTAATAACAACGCACCAACGTAAACACGTAAGCACGTAAACACATTATTTCCGCACACAAGCGGATACCAGACAACTTCAACACTTGCGCACATCAACACATCAACACATCCTCCCACGCCCCTTACCCCTAAAGGGGCCCAACGCGCATTTCAGTCTTTCCACGCGGGGCAAGCACCTCGATAACACCCTGGGAAGTACCTACAAAACCAAGAATCTGCGTACGCTCTAATAACAACGCACAAACATAAACACGTAAACACGTTATTTCCGCACACAGCGGATACCAGACAACTTCAACACATCAACACATCAACACATTAACACCTCCCCCGTGGCATTCCCTTCTCACATCCGTGGAATTTCTTTGGCGTCACCTCCAACCTCCTGATGAGTGAACGCGCTCGACGGTTTTCATGAACTCAGGATACATCGGCATTAACAACAGGTCGGCAAGAAGCAAGGTATACGGGCATAGTACTTGTGCGCTCAGGATAAAAATCGCGACACTATGTTTTATCACGTCAAGGATCTTCAATTCAATGCAAGAGTCTCCGCACCGGACCCACGATTTGCTACGCTGTTGCTGCAGCAATTCGGCGGACCCAACGGGGAACTCAAGGCCGCAATGCAGTACTTCGTGCAGGCGTTCGGCGCGAAGGAACCGTATCCCGACAAGTACGACTTGTTGATGGATATCGCCACAGAAGAATTCAGTCACCTGGAAATCGTGGGTGCCACCATCCAAATGTTGCTTTCTGGTATAAACGGGAAGCTGAAGGATGCTGCCGACGAAGCTGAAATCATGAAACTCCTGGGTGGAAGAGCCGCTAAGGAAAACGTTATTCACAGTGCTATGATGAATCCGCACTTTCTCATTGAAAGTGGTGGTGGTCCCATGGTAACGGACAGCCAGGGGATACCCTGGAGCGGCACTTATGTAAATGCCAACGGCGACTTGACCGTAGACTTGCGTTCCAACATGGGTGCGGAATCGCGCGCAAAGATCGTTTATGAGTATCTCATGAAGTTTACAGACGATCCCTACGTTAAGGATACGTTGCGTTTCCTGATGACTCGTGAGATTGCCCACTTCCAAATGTTTGAGGCTGCACTCGAGACCATCGTTCCGAATTTTCCTCCGGGCGTATTGCAAGGCGATCCAAAGCACAGCAACACGTACTTCAACATGTCTAATGGACAGGACGTGCGCGGGCCGTGGAATGAAGGGGTAAGTCCGGGTCTCAATGAGGTGTGGCAATACATCGACGATCCGATCGAACACGTGAAGGCGACCAACGGATTGCTTGACCAGGAAATTGAAGGGACCGATCGTACCGAGGCACTTGTCAAGGAACTTAACGAGACGCTAAGTAAAGAGCGTCGCGAAGAGATCGAGAAGGCAACGGCAATGGGGGACAAGCAGTGGAGTACCTATGATGCCACTGAATCGCCAACCCGGTAACCACCCAATGGTGACGTCAACCACGAATGCGCCGACGAGTTCGGACTCAAACAAAACGGAGCAAAAGGAGGATCGGATAATCATTACGTATTATACCGATCCCCTTTGCTGCTGGAGTTGGGCCTTCGAGGACTCCTGGCAAAAACTCCTCGCCAACTATGGCCATAGAATCACCTATAGCCTCGTCATGGGTGGGATGATTCCGGGATGGTCAACGTACAGTGATCCATTGCATTCTGTTTCGCGACCGGCACAGATGGGACCGCTCTGGATGTATGCCAGGCAGGTCACGCACACCAAAATGCAGTATAAGATCTGGGCGGAGGATCCGCCGTCGTCTTCATATCCGCCTTCGCTGGCGGTCAAGACCGCCGGACTTCAGTCGCAGACCGCAGCCGAACTTTACCTTTACACCATTCGCAAGGCTTTGATGGAGGAAGGAATGAATGTCTCGCGCGAAAGCGTCCTCCTGGAACTTGCGCAAAATCTGGGTACCAAGGATTTTGATTACGATAGGTTCGTAGACGACTGGCGTAAAGGCAACGGCAGAGAAGCTTTCCGGTCAGATCTTAGCAAAACAAAACTTCACAGTATCGGACGCTTTCCTACACTGACGTTTCAGAACACCGAGGGTACAGGCATTATTATGGTTGGCTACCGCCCTTACGACTCCCTTGAAGAAGCATTCAAGTACATGTTAGCACTTCAAAACTCCGCCGTCAAGTAAAACTCATACGTACATCTCTGCATCTGCCTCTGCATCCGTATAAAGTGTGGAATTCCATGCAGCGTCGGGGAGCGCGTTCCTTTGTTTGACTGACCAAAGACCTTGATGTTCCATTTGCTAAGAGTGTCCTACGGATGGCACGATATTGATGATGAGAATAATGAATTGGTGCGTCCGCTTATTGGACGAACAGGTAGCACGAAGTAAAAAAATTTTTCAACTAAAAAACGGAATGATTATGCCTACCGAAGTATTGGAAAACATGAAAGAAAAAGTTGCGGCCGTAAACCCTGCTCGCAAAGAAGGACCAATCGCCAGGGCGATAGAATCTCAGACTGCAAAACTTCCCTCGGACGTATTCCTTTGGGCATCTATTGGTGCCATGGCTACGTCGCTCACCCTGAAACTGCTTGGGAAGGACAAGGTGGCGCTGTTTATCGGGCAGTGGAGCGCCCCGTTCCTGATGTTTGGACTTTACAACAAAATTGTGAAGGTGGAAGGGCACGACAAGAATTCGCGTCCGTGAGAGAGAAGATTTGGAATCGATCCTATCGGATCACATCTGTACGGGTCGATTCCCTTTCCGGAGACTGTCCACGTCTGAAGCACCATGACATCGTTGTGTGGACGGAATATGCGGAGGCTTGGGGGACACAGTGATCAGTGCTCCAGTCCTTTGATTACGAACTAGTGGAACTGGCCTGGGATATGCCAAGTCGAGTCGGGGCGACTGGATTCGAACCAGCGACCTCTTCGTCCCGAACGAAGCGCGCTACCGGGCTGCGCTACGCCCCGAAATTCTTCCCATTAGACGCAAAAGGAGGCGCTAAGATAATCAATCGGGACGATTCCTCTAAAATTTGCCTGAAAACGTCAATCCCCGACAGTCACGGTCACCCGATAGTCTTCATAAGGAATTGTAGAGTCCTTTTTGGGATGGGGGCTCACGTCTATCAGCGTGAATTTCAACCCTTGAATGACAGTATCACGTTGGTACGACGGATTTGTATTAAGGACAAAGGTATACTCCCCGCCCTTCAGCGGCGCTATCGCAGTTAGTTTGAGCCTGACCTCGACGTTCCCTTGCCAAATGCAAGCTAAGCCCGTGGGGCATCGCGAGTCGTTCATAACAGAATCCACCCTCAGCGAGTATCCGTCGCGCTTGTAGTCCTTGCCCGGTTCCATGACGATAACTCCCCCGTTGAGCCCCAGCGCAAGCAGGTTGGTCTCCGGCGAAGTGTCAGTGTCGTTACTGCTGCAAGAACAAATCGCGAGTACTGCAAACAGGGCCGCGCCAAGAGAAAGCCAGATTTTCATACGTAGAACCTTTTGACCATTAGACACGCGGAAGCGGGCGGAGGGTTGGAAAATGGCCTTTCCGGGGTAAACCCTGATTTTACAAAACCAGGAATTTCAGGCATGCGCGGCGCTTCCAGGGTGCACACCTTTGTATCGCAAGATTTACAAAAGCTAACGCCCATGAGCACGATACATCTGAAGATCAACATGGTAAAGGGCGCAATCCTGATCTTGTTGTTTCTCGTACTCGAGCTTCAATCGATGATCTGTTGATATAGCCGGAGCGGGTCCTCCAGTATAGTCGGGATGAGCCCACTGCCCACGTGTGTGTTGCCGGAAGGAGGGGGGCAGAGCCCCAACGAGAGAAAGAGCCAGCCTCGTTGGGTCCCGACCTAACTGGCCGATTCCCAAAGGATTTCAGTTGTAATTCAGCCGTAAGTACCTTAAAATGTACCCTGATCAACGCGAGGTACGATGCAACGGGGCGTTCGGGTACGGGCAAGGCATTTCCTGGCTATTTTCCTCACTTTACTGGCACCGGGGCTGGCTGCACAGCAGCTTGTCCAGTTCAGTGATTCCGTAAATCAGCATCTTTTCTCCTTCGCGGAACTCTACGTGCTGGAAGACCCCGGATCACTCACCATCGACGAGGTTACCTCAGAACCGTACAAGGACCAATTCAAGCCGAGCACGCGTTTTTATCCCGTCAACACGAACCGCAGGGCAGCGTACTGGCTGCGAATTAAGGTAAAACACCCCCCGCGAACCGATAACAACTGGGTAATCGAATTTTTCGACCAGACTATTGACCACATTGAATTCTACACACCCTATCCCGACGGCACCTATCAGGCTTTTGTAGTCGGCGACGCCTACAAGTTTCCCGACCGCTTCGTCGCACACAAAAACTTCGTAGTCCCGCTGCAGTTCACCCCGAACACAGAAGTCACTTATTACGCACGCGTAAAATCAGAGCAACATGCCGACATGCTGCTGGTGCTGCGTTCACAAAACTGGCTGTTCGAGTACGCCCTTGACGAGTACTTCTTCTTTGGCATTTTCTACGGGATGATCCTCGTGTTCGGCTTCTACAACCTCCTGATGTTCCTCGCGGTCAGAGAACGTTACTATCTCTATTATATACTCTACCTCGCGAGCATCGGACTGTATGAAATGAGTGCCGATGGCATTGGCTTTCAATACCTCTGGCCCAACTCGCCGGGATTCAACTACTATGCAACAGGTCTCTCACTGTTCATGGCAGTCGTCTCAGCGCTGTTGTTCTCCTCTCTTGTCCTCAACCTCAGGAACACCAGCGGCTTCTTTCATCGCCTGTTCATAGGTGTCCTCATCGGGCGAACTGCGCTTATGGTGGCGAGCCTTACCGTCTGGCCCGACTTGTTCAAACTGCGTTTCATCGAGATCATACCATTCCTGGTGATCTTCTACACCAGCATCTACTACTTCTTCGTCAGGAAGTATATGCCCGCGCGGTTTCTCGTGGCGGCTTATGCTTTCGTTGCGTTCGGCGCTGTGTACAAAGTCTGCCAATACCTGGGAATTGGATGGCAACCCCTCGGTGCGTTGTCGCACTACACCCTCGGCATCAGTTTCATCATAGAGATGCTGTTGTTGTCATTCGCGATAAGCGACAAGATCCGTCTCCTGCGTCTGGAAAAAGCACGAGCCCAGGAAGAAAAAATTGAACAACTGCACGAGAACCAGCGGCTCAAGGACAACTTGAACCGAACACTGGAAGAGCAGGTGCGTATCAAAACCGCCGAACTGCTGCAGAAGCAGGCATTTATCGAAGAGCAGAATGCTCAGCTCGAATTGGCCAACCATCGCCTCGAGGCTCAGGCGCGTGAAATTGCCGCCATAAACGAATACCTGGCGCTGGATAACCAGAGACTGCTGCACGACATCACCGAGGTGAAAGAGGCGCGGGCGCTGTCGCGTGACATGACCTTCGAAGAGTTCTGCAGCATCCACCCGGAACCGGACGGCTGGACGAAGTTCATTGCTGACCTGAAATGGCAAGCGGGTTACTCCTGCCGCAAATGCGGGAATGAGTCGTATAGCCTCGGCCGGACGCCCTTTAGCCGGCGTTGCACCCGCTGCGGCTACGACGAGTCGGCAATCGCCAACACCCTCCTTCAGGGTACACACCTGCCCATCGAAAAGGCGCTTTATCTTGTTTTCCTGGTCTACAACTCGCAGGGTGCTATCTCGTCCCACAAACTCTCGGAGTTGCTCGACATCCGTCAGAGCACCTGCTGGTCGTACAGCTCACGTATAAAATCCATGTTGAAAGAGCGTCAAAAAGCCGGTTTAGTGGAGGCTAATGGCTGGAGCGACATCATTATCACGCAACCAGTACCTGTCTCCTGAAAATTTTATTTCGTTGACTAACAATAACTTACACACACAATCCCATCCCGTTCGCCCCATCGTCGTCGCAAACGTTGTCACGGCATCTTTCTGATTATCAAATAGTTATTCATCTAAGAGCCTTCCGCTTGTTTGCCATTTGAACGTATCAGCACGACGTCCGAAATGCGGGTTGCAATCGATTTAAGCGGCTCTATTTCAAGGCCTTCATTTTTGCGCATAAAGCGTATCATTACTTGTAACTACCTAGCTATCAACTTGTTGTATGGATTTTTTGCTTGAGAATTTTGACTTTTATACGATTTCTAATTCATCATTAAAAATCAGCCTATGAAAGTATTGTTACGGAGTATTTGGCATGACCACGCACGGGCAGTCCTACTGGTCTTTTGCCTGTTGGCCGGGGCTCTGACGGCCATGGCACAGGGGACTGTGGTAACCGGCTCGGTCAGCGATGCGGAGACAGGGGACCCTCTCCCAGGGGTGAACATCGTCGAGAAGGGAACGGCAAACGGAACGACCACCGATTCCGAGGGTAGGTATTCGCTTTCGGTAGCGGGTCCTGAGGCTCGACTGGTCTTCAGCTTTATCGGCTATGCGACGCAGGAAATTGTCGTTGGCGCCCAGTCGGCGATCAATGTATCGCTCGCCCCGGACATTGCCGCGCTTGAGGAAGTTGTTGTGGTTGGTTACGGTGAGCAAAAGAAGAGCGTCGTGACCGGCTCGATCTCTCAGGTCACGGGTGAGAGCCTGGTCAAGGTGCCGAACGGTCGTATCGAGACGGCACTGCAGGGTCGCGTCGCCGGCGTGACGATCGCGCAAAATTCAGGACAACCTGGTTCGTCGTCAACAATCCGCATTCGCGGTGTGACCACATTTGGCGACGCCGGAAATAACCCGCTGTGGATTGTCGATGGAATTGTAGTTGACGCGGGAGGTATTGGTTACCTCAATCAACAGGATATTGAATCTATTGAAGTCCTCAAGGATGCAACCTCAGCTGCTATTTACGGTACACGCGCTGCAACTGGTGTAATCATCATCACGACGAAGAAAGGAAAAGCCGGAAAGTTCTCCATCGATTACAATGGCTTCGTGGGCGTATCACAGCCTGCGAGGAAACTCGATCTTCTGAATGCAGAACAGTACGCCACAATCATGAACGAGCGGTCTGTTGGGGGCGGGGGTCCGATCGTGTATCCCAATCCCAGCTCATTCGGTGTAGGAACCGACTGGCAGGAGGCAATTTTCAACAACAGCGCTATGCGGACGAACCACCAGATCAGCCTGAGCGGGGGTAACGATAAGTCACTCTTTTATGCCTCATTGGGTTATCAGGACACTGAGGGAATTGTGGCGACTCCGATCTCAAACTTTGAGCAGTTCAATGTTCGGTTGAATTCGACGCACAAACTTTCGAAGGTATTTACCCTCACGCAGACTCTTGGTTACACCCACAGCAAGTCGATTGGCATAGGAAACACGAACAGCGAGTTTGGTGGTCCGCTGAGCTCAGCGCTGAATCTGGATCCGATCACACCCATCTACGAAACGGATCCGGCAAAGCTTTCTAATTCCAGCTTGTATCCGGCACATGCTGTACGCGATGCGAATGGCAATGTGTTCGGTATCTCGCAGGCGGGTGTTCAGGAAATGTCGAATCCTTTGGCTTACATCCAAACGCGTCTGGGACGTTACAACTGGGATGACAACTTTGTCGGCAACATCTCACTGGAAGCAGCGATCACTGAAGAAATCAAGTTCAAGTCTGTCTTTTCCGGTAAGATCGCTATGTGGGGCGATGAAGGCTTCACCCCTGTACACTTCTTGGGTGCCGGTGGCGGACTGAACGTGCAGATCAATAGCCTCTCGCGCAATCTTCACGAAAGGAAGAACTGGAACATTGAGAACTACGCCACCTACACGAAGTCGTTCGGTGAACACGACTTTTCGCTCCTTGTCGGGCAAGGTATTTACGTAGAGAATGTCGGCGGAGGAAACAGCTTCACGCTGCAGAACCTGCCTACGAACGATTATCGCGACGCATCGTTCGGCTTCTTCAGTGAATCGTCGGTTTACACGGCGAGTGCTTACACGACTGATGGTAACCTCAACAACAACGTTCACAAACTTGCTTCCTTCTTTGGAAGGGTTACCTATGCATTCCGTGAGAAGTACCTGTTCAGCGGAGTGCTTCGTGCGGATGGAAGCAATCGCTTTGGTAAGAACAATCGCTATGGGGTCTTCCCCGGTGCTTCGGTCGGATGGAATGTTTCGAACGAACCGTTCTGGCGTGCTAACAATGTCGTCAACTACCTGAAAATCCGCGGTGGATTTGGTGTCACCGGAAACGATGCTATTCGCGACTATGGTTACCTCGCACTTGTTGAGCCCGGGTACAACTACAAGCAGGGCAACGCCGTTCTCGACGGGTATGCGCCGTCATCGCTTGATAACCCTGACCTGAGATGGGAAGAGACGACGCAGATTAACGCAGGTGTGGAGGCGACGCTCTTCAATGACCTCGATCTGACCGTCGACTACTACATCAAAAAGACAAGTGGAATCCTTCGTCCCATTGCAATTCCCGGATTCGTCGGTGTAACGACGTCACCTGTGGGCAACGTGGCAGACATGGAGAACTCCGGCATCGAAGTTGAGTTGAAGTATTCGCGCAACCTGGGTCCCGTAAGTTTTACTGGGTCGGCTAACTTCGCCACCCTCAGGAACAAGGTTACCCACGTAGCAGACGATGTTGACTTCATCGCCGGTGATGCGGGATTCCAGACCATGGGTTCCATAACGCGCATCCAGGTCGGTCATTCCTACAACGAATTCTTTGGATACGTGTCGGATGGAATATTCCAGAACCAGGAAGAGATCAATTCATATCGCAATGCCGAGGGCGAACTTATCCAGCCCAATGCACAGCCTGGAGACTTCCGGTGGGTTGACGTGAATGGTGACGGTATTATCACTGCCGACAACCTTGACCGCGCGTTCCTTGGAACGAGCCTTCCGAAATACACCTTTGGTGTCACCCTGAATTTCGCTTACAAGAATTTCGACTTGATGGTGTTTGCCAACGGTGCAGGTGGAAACAAGATCTTCCAGGGCCTGCGTCGTCTCGACATCGCCAACGCGAACTACACGACAGCAGTGCTGAATCGGTGGACCGGGGAGGGTACGTCGAACGACTATCCGCGCCTCTCTATCACGGATCCTAATGGGAACTTTGGCCGCATGTCGTCCTTCTATCTCGAGGACGGCGACTACCTGCGCTTCAAGATCGTCCAACTTGGCTATCGCATTCCTGAAAACGGAGTGTTTGAGAGACTCGGTATCGGAACGTTTCGCGTGTACGTGACCGCTGAGAACCTGTTGACCTTTACCCGGTATACAGGCTTCGATCCTGAAATCGGCGGCGGTGTGTTTGGAATTGACAAGGGCCAATATCCTCAGGCAAGGTCGTTCCTGTTCGGAGTTCAAATTCAACTTTAAACGCAGAGATCAACAATGAAAACGATAACTATCAGATATTCACTTGCTGTTCTCCTTGCTGTAACGACAATTACCTCATGCGATGACTTCCTGGAAGTGGCGCCCAAGGGGGCGTTCCTGACGGAGAACTATTATCAGAATCGCGAGCAGGTATTCGCCGCGTTGGTTGCTACCTACGATGCGTTACGGAAGAACACTGGAGGTTTTGAGAACATGGTAGCCATGATGAATGCGGGTTCCGACGACCACGTGGCAGGCGGCGCATCGCCTTCGGATGGTTTGCAGCTTCACGTCTTTGATGACTTTGCGCTCACGCCGGACAACATGGCGACGAGCTACTGGGATGATCACTATCAGGGTATCTTCCGCGCGAACATTCTGCTTCAGAAGATTGAAGGGGTAAATATGGACGAAGCAGAGAAGGCCCGAATCATAGGTGAAGCAAAGGCACTTCGGGCGCTGTACTACTTTAACCTCGTGAGAATGTTCCGAAACATTCCACTTCTGCTTGAGCCGCTAACGGCTACGAACATGTATGAGGTAGAACAGGCTAGTCCTGATGCGGTCTATGATCAGATCGAGGCTGACCTGATCGATGCAAAGGCCGCCCTTCCTGCGACCGTGCCTGCGGATGAAAAGGGCCGTATCACCAAAGGTGGAGCACAGGCGCTGCTCGGTAAAGTATACTTATATCGCGGAAAGAACGCTCAAGCTGCTGCAGAGTTTGCTGAAGTGAATGGTGAGCCGGGAGGAACCAGCATTTACGGCTACAAACTGTTAGACAACTTCGCTGACCTATGGGAATTCAGCAATGTTTACAATTCAGAGTCGATCATCGAATGTACGCACAGTAACCTGTCGCGCAACGACTGGGGATTCTGGGGATCGGGACGCGACGAAGGCAACACGCTGAACGTGATGGTGGGAATCCGTTCCTACTCCAGAGTAAATGATGCCAGCAGCGCGCCTGAAGCAATGCCCGGCGGATGGAGCTTTAACACCTTTACGCAAAGCTTCTATGATGCCATCAAGGACGACCCGCGTTTTGAGGCAACGGTCTTTGACATCGCTGCATACGAGGAGGCGGGCGATGTCACGTATGTTCATGGAGATGAAGATCTGGGCTACTACCTGAACAAGTTCATGCCTCGGATGGAGGACGTATCGACCCTTGGTGGTGCGGTGGATTTGAACTACCAGCAGCACAGCTACATCATCCGTCTTGCTGATACCTATCTCATGGAAGCAGAAGCGTTGGGCGCAACTGGTGAGAGAGCACAGAAGCTGCTTGATGCTGTGCGTGCCCGTGTAGGACTTCCTTCCGTGCCGGTTTCAATGGATGCAATCAAGAGAGAGCGCAGACTTGAGCTTGCCGGAGAGGGCCACCGCTTCTTCGACCTCGTTCGTTGGGGTGATGCAGCTACCGTTCTTGCCGCGGATGGTTTTGTAGCAGGGAAGCATGAGGTGTTTCCGATTCCTACAAAGGAGCTCAACGGCACCAAACTGAAGCAAAATCCAGGGTATGAACAATAAAATGAAGATCGTCATGAAAGCAAGAATATTGGCTACCCTCTGCCTGTCGGCTGTACTTACGCTCACAGGCTGTCTTCCGGAAGATGTCGGATTGGGCAACGGACTCAGTGATACGTCTTTGGATGCATCATTCACCATCGTTCCGGATGCGAATTCACCAAATCGCTTCACACTGAAGGCATCTAATACGGATTACATCATGTCGAAGTGGGAACTTGGCGATGGCTCGCCGGCCTTCATCGGCAAGATGGAACAGGAGGTATTCCTCCCCGATGCCGGCACGTACACGATCACCCACTACGCTGTTGGAAAGGGAGGATTTATGGCCACCGCCTCACAGGAACTGACGGTGGAAACTTCAGATCCGAACGCCGGTAACATTGTCCTTGGCGGCAGGCTAGACTCCGACGAAGACATCGCACAATGGACGATCCTGCAGATCAGCCCTTCCGGTACATCGTGGACCTTTGCCGATGGCAAGGCGACGGTGACTGGCGGTGGATGGAATCAGCAGGGATTCTATCAGGCGATAGAAGTTATCAAGGACAAGACCTACACCATCGACATGGTTGTATCATCCACCAGTGGTGTTGTGAACACCTGGTTCGAAGTATTTTGTTCAACTACGCCGCCGGTACAGGATAACGATTACAGTGCAGACGGCATCAAGCGCAGCGTCAACACCTGGGCTGGTTGTGGTACTGAACCCTTTGCAGGAAAGATTTCCGTCGTTGGATGTGGCGACAACACGGGTACCTTCACGGCTCCTGTTGACGGGACCATGTACCTCGTAATTAAATGCGGTGGTGAAGACCTGAAAGATGGAATCTCCGTCGACAATATTGAAGTCAGGGGAATGTAAAAATCTTGCCTCGCACCCTTTGTCCCTAAAAGGAGTCTGGGTGCGAGGCTAAGGTGAATGGTATTGATTGTTTGACTAAAATTCTAACTGGTTTACGCATGTGCCTGGGGATGGTGCGTTGGTTCGTCATTGGCTGTTTTCTTACCTCATGCCTGAGTTCGTCTCAGGAGTCTTCCACAATCGACAACGGTAAGGAACCGGACGGTCCGGTCATTTCACGATGGCTGACATATGCCGACCGATCGCATCTCCTTTCCCAGGCTTCTGATCTGGCGTTTTACAAGGCTCCAAAGACCGACCCCGCTATATCCATTGATACCACGAAGCGATACCAGAGCATTGATGGCTTTGGTTATACCCTTACGGGCGGGAGTGCATGGCTCTTACACACTAAACTGATACCATCAGCCCGTGCTGGCCTACTGAAAGAGTTGTTCCTCACCGACGGTCAGGGTATAGGCATAAGCTACCTCCGTGTCAGCATCGGGGCATCGGACCTTGATGCGAATGTTTTTT
Source organism: Cyclobacteriaceae bacterium (assembly GCA_036563875.1). Classification (GTDB taxonomy): domain Bacteria; phylum Bacteroidota; class Bacteroidia; order Cytophagales; family Cyclobacteriaceae; genus ZC4RG29. Next base: position 21,852 of record DATCLO010000109.1, on the reverse strand, counting down.
CTTACAACGACCTTCCTGCCGGCGAAACTGATGTGACGCTTTCGAAGTTTAGCATCGAACCGGATCGCGCACACCTGATACCGGTACTTAAGGAAATCCTCGCGTTGAATCCCGACATCAAGATCATGGGCAGTCCGTGGTCGGCACCTGCGTGGATGAAAACAAACCAGGCCGTCAAAGGCGGAAGCCTAAAGCCTGAGTACTATTCCGTTTACGCGAATTATTTTGTGAAGTACATCCAGGCGATGAAAGAGGAAGGCATAACCATCGATGCTATAACGGTGCAAAACGAACCCGAACATCCCGGGAATACGCCGAGCATGACGATGACGAGTGCCGAACAAAATGTGTTTATCAGAGATCACCTCGGTCCAGCCTTTAAGGCTGCCGGCATCGAAACCAAGATTGTCATCTTCGATCACAACTGCGACCATCCGGAATATCCGATCGCTATCCTTAATGACCCGGTTACCCGCACCATGGTCGACGGCACTGCATTTCACCTGTACCTGGGCGACATCAGCGCGCTCAGCACAGTTCACAATGCACACCCGGACAAGAACATCTACTTCACGGAACAGTGGACGAGCGGTGAAGGTGACTTCGGCGGAGATCTTCGCTGGCACGTAAAGAATCTCATCGTTGGTGCACCCCGAAACTGGAGCCGAACGGTGCTGGAATGGAATCTCGCTGCTGACGAAAACTTTGAGCCGCACACCGACGATGGAGGTTGCACGCTTTGCCAGGGCGCATTGACCATAAACAGTCTAACCGGTGCAGTTGCCCGCAACGTTTCATACTACATCATCGGGCATGCATCAAAGTTTGTCCCTCCGGGTTCTGTCAGAGTTCACAGCAACATTGTGAACAACCTGCACAACGTTGCCTATTTGACCCCGGAAGGCAAGATGGTGCTCATCGTCCTTAACGACAACGACTCCGAAACGGCTTTCAACATACACCTAGGCGACTACGCTGCGTCAGCATCACTACCCTCGGGTGCGGTTGCAACGTATGTGTGGCAATAGTGCCACATCCGCCTTTGTTCATTCAATTTTTCTAGCGCCAGGAGCAGTGAGACTGCTCTGGCATTCAAATTTCCTCTATCCTTCGAAGTAAGCGCATGCAACCCTTACTTGCCGGTTAAGGTACTGGCAAAGAGTGCAATTGCGTTGCCGCGCCGAGCGTTATTCAGTTGTTACCTTACCTATGAACCTAAGCAGAAGAATTAATGACATACGGCGGGCTGTCGTCTGGAGCCTTACCCGATACATCGGCACGAAGAGTCGACCGAACGGTACCATCGTCCGAACGGAAGTCCGCCGCGTCCTGGTCACGCGACCCAATCATAGGCTGGGAAATCTCCTTTTGATTTCACCCTTGCTGCAGGACATTGAGGCGACGTTTCCCTTTGCCAGGATTGACCTGTTTGTAAAGGGAACCCTGGCGCGTCACCTTTTTTCAGAATACCGTAGCATCGACACCATCATCTCATTGCCATCGAAACCTTTTATCTACCTTCCACAATACATCCTCGGATGGATACGGATGCTGTTCCGCAGGTACGATTTGGTTATCAGCGCGGCGTATCATTCTTCGTCCGGCCGGCTTTCTACCAAAATAGCACGTGCCCGGTTCAAAACGTTTGGCGACGTGCCGGCATACGTCAAGAGTTCTTACCCGGACCATCAACACAATGCAAAGCATCCGGTGTATAGCCTTAGAAATTACCTGGACAGCGCGGCCACCGTTTCCCGCATGACTTCCCCCATACCGCTTCTCAACCTGCGCCTTACTACCCAGGAGTGTGAACGCGGCCGGCGACTATTGCGGACGCTTGTTCCAGAGGCAAGACCCGTAATCAGCATCTTTACCTACGCCACAAGAGACAAGTGCCTTTCGCGGACATGGTGGCATGAGATGCTCGCTGCCCTTCAGCACCGATACGATACCATCATTGAAATCCTGCCGGCGGAGAATGTATCACAGGTTGACTTTGCTGTTCCGTCGTTTTACAGTCGCGACGTTCGCGAGATCGCTGCTGTGATTGCCAACACGGATGTTTTCATCGGTGCCGACAGCGGGATCATGCACCTGGCAAGTGCCGCGAACACGCCGGTGGTTGGACTGTTTGCCGTAACGGATCCTGCAGTGTATGGTCCGTATGGCAATGCAAGTGTGGCCATCGATACGAAGATGGCGTCTCCGACGCATGTCGTCGCCGCCGTCGAATCCATTTTGCGGGCAACCGTGCGCCCGCACAAAGTGATTGGACACTAGCCCGCGAAAGGACGAAACCCGTGCCACCGATATCGCAAACGGATTAGGTATAAAAGGAGCATTAAGGCTGGACAATGTTTTCGCTCCTTGATAAGTTTGGGTATATATTAACCTAAACTTGTGAGAGGAGGCTTCCGTACGGAAGCCTCCTTGTTGTTGCACATACCTTACGTCCCTGAGAGAGCGGCTAATGTGCAGCCTCTCATCCTGAAATCTGAATCAAATTTTTATTGTGGGTATTTTGGACTTATCTTCGCCCACGAATTTTTTGGACCAAAAATTTTTTTAATGGCACTGTTAGAGAAGCACCTGTACGTTAAGAAATCTACACTACCCAATTCCGGCAAAGGTTTGTTCACAAAAGTATTTATTCCCAAGGGAACGCGTATCGTGGAATACAAGGGAAGGCGCACCGTGTGGAAGGACGTAAAGGACGATGACGGCAAGAACGGGTACATTTTCTACATCAACAGCAAGTGTGTGATCGATGCCCTGCCTACGGTCAATGCGCTGGGCCGCTATGCGAACGACGCAAAGGGATACAGCCGGGTTAAGGGAATCACGAACAACAGCGAGTACGTTGTCGAAGGAAAGCGATGTTTCATAGAAGCCACAAAAGACATTCCGGCCGGTAGCGAAATCTTCGTCGGGTACGGTGCGGAGTACTGGAAGACCATGAGGGACAACTGGAAACTCGAGCTCGCCGAGAAGAAGGCTAAAAAGAAGAAGTCGAAAAAAGTCAAAAAGAAGAAATCCACGAAAGGGAAGTCAACAAAGAAGAGATCGGCCCGGAAGAAGCGCTCAGCAACGACGCATAAGCGCGGCTGACGAGACCTACGGCCTTCGTCGCAACTCCTCTACCTTTTCATACGCGCTGGCCGCGTATTCGTCAAATCCCACGCGGAGCGCCTCCTCAATATATGCGCTCCATAATTTTACCGACGTGTTGTTCAATTGCACGGCCTCGGCCAGGGTATTGTACGCCTTTAGATGATCACTGCTGTGCTCCCGGTAATGCCGCGCTGCAGCGATGACGCCTTCCTCAAAGAAGGGATTGTATGTGCCTACGATTTGATAGTTCTTTTCTGCGAGAACGCTATCACCGTTCGCTTCTGCAACCAGGGCCTGGTATAGGGTTTTCTCCAAATATCTGTCCGGAGGAAACTCAATGCCTTCGTTTATTGCCCTGACAATCTTGTCGGTTTCCCGTCGTTCGGCAAGCAGGAGCAACTCAAAGTGGCGGATATCATTGAACAGGTTTTCGTCGGTAAGCTGGAGTCCTTCCAACTGGTTAAAATAGCGGATGGCTTTGTGAAGGTTGGTTCGCTCGAACTGCCTCCGGCTCATGTCGAGCAAAGCGTTTGCCTTGTAGTTATTGTCTGTGAATGTCGGTAGGATGCTGTCGAACAACACGGTGTCTCCAACGCCGATCCGGTAGCGACAAAACTGATACTTGAGCGGGTCTGTAAGCGAAGACGCCTGTGGGGCTGGCATTCGAAGAATCTGTGTGATTTGTTTCGCGATCTCAATTTCTGCATCGGAGCCATGGGCAAGCACACTATCCCACGCTGCAAGCGCCTCCGTAACATTGCGGTCTTCCGTCAGGGCGATCGCTTTGTAAAGGCGAGCTCTCTTGTAGTTCTGGCTTACGGCATAGTTGAAGAAGCTTGCTGCCCGTGCAGGGTTACCCTGTTCGAGTGCCCACAGACCCATTGTGTAGTTATAGTTTCCTTCATAGGTACTGCTGATGTACACCAACTCGGCCATAATGTCGAGTGCCCGGGTGACGTTGTGCTGATAGTAATAGCCAATTGCGACCGGAACCTTAAGCGCTTCCATGAAGTCGGAGTTGACCGAATCGTCAGCGAGGGCATATGCTCTTGCCAACGTCGCAGAGTCGAGCTTGCCGATATTTTTCAGCAGGTAATTATTCAGCAGGGTGGCACTGTGGAGGTTGAGTTTGGAAGAAGCGAACGGGTTCAGTTCGCGGCTGAACGACTGACCCTGTGCATTCGCGATCGCGAGCGCATTGGCGAGTGTTCCCGTGTAGGTGTCATCGAATAGCGCGAGCGTCGAATCTGCACCCATGGGAAGAAATTCCAGTGCAGACAGACCGAGGATGTTTGCTTCGGCTGTGGGCTTTGCTTCCGTCGCATCGCGGGCTTCGCTGAAGAGGTACAGGGCCGAATCGATGTTGAACACCTTTGCGTATGCGTAGCCAAGGTTGTTTTCCAGTACACCCGATCCAGGAACCCGTGACTGTGAACGTCGCAGGTTTTTGATCGCGTCGAAGTATCGGGTTTGCCAGATCTTCAGGTTTCCGCTGTTCACGAGGGAAAAGGTGCTCGGTCTCTTTCCGTTGGCGAGATCAAGATGGCGTTCGGGTTCTTCGAGGTTGTAACGATTCTGCGTGAGCTTGGCCATCGCATAGTTTGCATGATGGCTTTGGAAACCGTACGAACGCGCGCGGTCGAAATGCGCCCGTGCCAGTTCAATATTGTTCAGTTTCAGATCCAGGTCTCCGAGGTATGTGTAGAATCCCGACACTGCATCGTAGACGTAGACGCGCCAGCCCACGTAGAAAACAAAGCCCAGTGTGGCAATCAGTCCCATAAACTGGAACGTGAACCAGGGCATCCTCGTGGGTTTGTAAAGTACCTTATGCATTGGCAGGTTGCTGCCAAGGAGGGATGCGAAGTTAGACAGCACGTAGAGAACAAAAATGAAACTGAATCCCAGGTGTGAAAAGACGATAATGTCTTCCATCACATTGAGTGCTGCGTCGTTGGCATTCCCCAGCAGTCCACCAATAGTACCAAACGCAATCGTTGCTGTAGCGAGATACAACATCGCACCGGCAGGACTGAACGAGAGTATGTTTTCGTAAGTTGATTGCCTGTCGCGAAAACCCCAGATTCCCAGCACTGCAGAGACTGCCAGCAGGAGATAGGCATTCAGGTATACGAAGTTCCAGTTGATGATATCAAGTTCGTGCAGGGCGGTCACGAGCAGGTTGGCCAGATAGATTGTTGTCAGTATGAAGAAGTGCTGGATTCTCGATGCTCCTGAACGACTGAGGATGGAGATCAGAGCGGCGAGTATTTCATGGCTTACCAGGAGAATAAACAGGATCGTAATCACTACTGCCGCGGGGTAGGCGGTTACCGCGAGGTGCATAAATGGGTAGTCAACGCGGCTGCCCAATGCGACGACCAGTGTAAACATGGCCATGGCGGCAGCAAAGACGATCGCCCGACGCGCAACGTCAATGCCGGGACGGATCATGTTGAAGTAGATGGCGATCCCACCAAATACAACGAGCGTAACCACGAGGGGTATCTCGTTTAGTTGTCCGAATACTTCCAGAACCCTCAGACGCAGGCTGTACCAGATAAGGATGAGCAGCGCCATTGCTGCGATGAACCAGAATCGGTCGAACGTTGTGATGACGGCAAGCAACACGACGACGCCAATGGCGAGCATGATGAGATAGAGATTCACAGCCACCATGTTCGGGTCGATCATGCTGCCGTTGAAGTATTCCAGGATGACGTAGTTGTCGCCGGGAACAGACAATTCGAAAGGTCCGAGGCGGTACGTGTCGAGCGTGGATTCCAATACCTTTTGTTCCTGGATTTTCTCCCAATGCAGGATCGCGTCGACACCGCGGAAGTAGGAGAACATGTAGAAGACGACCGCCAGGGCGAAGGCGGCAGCCATACCGTACCAGGCGTACCGATGTTCAGCTTTCCAGGATTTCCAGAACTGCGTGCGTTCGATCATTTTAAGAGTAATCCCGCGCGTCAGCCATCAATTACTTTGGGCACCCTGAAGTAGGTATCATCTTTGGCGGGTGCGTTCTGCAGCGCGCGATCATGGCTTAGATGAGGCCCGACAACGTCGTCGCGAAGGGCGTTGATTTCAGTTGACATTGTGGTAAGCGGCTCAACGCCGGTCGTGTCGACCTCGCTGAGTTTCTCTACCCAGCCTACAATGGCTGTCATATCCGCCATCATTCGCTCAGCATCCTTTTCATCGAATTCCAGCCTCGCCAGGTGAGCGATCTTATCCAGTAACGGGCGGTCTATTTCCATAATTCCATTCGTTCAGTTCGTTCCGGATGACCTCATGAACGCGTGCTTTCAGTTCGTCTATTTGGTCCAGCCGGAGTCCTTCCGTGGGTATTGGTTCATGGAAGACGGCAACAACGCGTCCCCACGTCAGCAAAAAAGTATCGTCGGGCAAAATTATCCAATTGAAGGGTATTGTGACAGGCACTATGGGAATTTGTTTTTCTATCGCCAGGCGAAAAGCCCCATCCTTGAAGGAAGCAAGCCTCGGCGCATCCTTGGACACGATACCGCCTTCAGGGAAGATCGTTAGGCTTTTTCCTTCGTCGATCGCCTGCGACGCGCGGACCAGCGATTCGTACCTGCTCCTCAGCCTGTTGCGGTCGACGGTAATGTGAAGTTTCCGGTACATCCATCCGAAGAGCGGCACGCGCTGCATTTCAATCTTGCCGACAAAAATGGTGTTGCAGACGTTGAGTCCCACTGTGGGAACGTCGAGGTATGAAAAGTGATTTGGACAAAAGATATATTGCTTACCGCGCTCCGGCGTAAATCTGTAATGTACTTTGACAGGCAATCCCACGAATGCAAAAAGCGCACGAGCCCACCAGCGATTAAAAATGCCTATGAGGGCATGTGCACGAGGAAACATCATTGGAATGCACAGCAACGGCAGGAAGAAGAAAAACAGTATCGTGAATACGACCAAACCGTAGCCGGTATGCACGTAGCGCAACCCTTTTACGATCCAGTCTGTCCATTGCGTCCTTAGGTCTTCCGCCTGGAGCTTCCCTTCATTGATATCCCGCACTTCCATTGATCCAAAAATACAGGGTTATTTAAGGAATTATTCCCTGATAATCAACCGCAGGGAGACGGGGCGCTTTTCCTGAAAATAAGCAACAAATACCGGCATACGGGGTATTTTGCCCTGTCATGAATTAGTCCATTTTCGGATTCGGAGGTTTAAGGATAACTTGCCCTCTGTTCATTAACCTAAACGTGCTTAATTTCATGAAAGCTGCCATTGCGGGCTTCATCTGCGCCGCGATTTTATATATTCCTTCCGTCTACGCTTCGAGTGACGATCCCGTCCGATTTACGGTCGACATGACCGGACCTTCTACCGATACGTTCCTCATTACGGTCGACGTACCCCGGCTTGGAAAGAATAACAACATTTACCAGTTCGCGTCTACTGCACCGGGCGCGTACCAGGTAATGGATGTTGGCAGGTTCGTTGCCGACTTTCGCGCGTACGATGCGCGCGGGCGACAAATTCCCGTGACGCAGGTGCAGACGAATCAATTCAGAATAGAAAAACCCAAAAAAGTACGGCGCATCACGTACAAGGTGGCCGAAACGTGGGACACTCCGGTGCGCGAAAATCCGATTTACCGAATGGCAGGTTCAAGCCTGGAGAATGACCACGCGCTCCTCAATATTCATACACTGCTGGGATATTTTCACGGCATGCAGGACGCCGACATGGAAATCGGTCTCGTCCATCCTCAGGGATGGACCGTAGGCACTGCACTGGAACCCGGTGAGGGCGGAAGGCTGTTTGCGCCCGACTTCGACTTTGCCGTGGACTCTCCGATACTGCTGGGGCGCCTGTCATCAACGTCGATGGATGTCGACGGAAAGAAGGTTGAAATATTTACGTATTCAAAAAATGATCTCATCAAGTCGTCAGACCTGATGAACGAAATGCGGGATGTATTCATCGCCACGAGCAAGTTTGTCGAGGGCTTTCCTATCGATCGGTATGTGCTGCTCTTCCACTTTGACGATCAGAATGTCGGCGCATGGGAACACTCTTACAGTTCTGAATATGTATTGAAAGAGGCGCCCCTTGAAGAAGGTTACATCAACCTGATCAACGGTGTCGCCGCTCACGAGATTTTTCACATGATCACGCCGCTGCATATTCATAGCGAGGTCATCCGCCAGTTCAACTTTGTGACGCCATCGCCATCTCAGCACCTTTGGCTGTATGAAGGCGTTACCGAGTGGGCGAGTGATATGATCATGCTTCGCGGGGGACTGATTACCCTTGACGAATTTTTTGATCAAATCTCAGAGAAGCTTGCGATTGATGAACTTCATGACAAGGAAGTCAGCCTGCAGCAACTCGCACTCATGGCTTTCACGGAGGAAGGACGCGCTCAGTATGGCAACATCTACAACCGCGGAGCGCTGGTTCCCCTTCTGATGGACATCCTTCTTCTTGAAAAGTCGGGAGGAAAGAGGGGACTTCGCGAAGTTATCCTGGAACTGACGAAGAAGTACGGATCGGAGAAGCCGTTCTCCGAGGATGAATTCCTTGACGAATTTGTTGCCGTCACGCATCCGGAAATGCGAGTACTCATCGACCGCCATATTAAGGGCGCGTGGCCATTGCCTATCGGGGAATATTTCGCAAAACTCGGAATCAAGTATTCGCCAGTCGTTTATTATGAAGATACTATTGCCGACCGTGGCCATGGCGTCCAGTATGACGGTCAGAAAATGGTAGTAACCGAAGTGCGTGAACGAAGCGAACGAGAAGGGTTGAGGGAAGGAGACGTTGTAGTGGCAGTTAATGACATCACCGTGGCGAGAGAAAACTTTCCTGAGCTTGTTGGTGTCCTTCAAGGCATCGAACCCGGAGATACTGTCACCTACACTGTCGACCGCCCTGAGGGACAAATAAAATTGGACCTTTCCGTTGGCACGCAGCAACGGTCCGAGCATCACGTTTTTCAGCTGATGGAAAACGCGTCACCCCAACAGGTGGCGTTGAGAGAGGCGTGGATGAAACCGCTACGGTAGAAATGTTTCCCCGGTTAAGAATCTTTCAGCCAGCAACAACCCCGCCATGCTCACGGCGTCTGTGATCTTTCCATCAAGTACCATCTTCACCGCCTCGGAGAGCGGAAGTTTCTTCACTTTCAGGTCTGCTTCGCTTTCTTCGGGATTGTTAACGCCTTCTGTTATGTTTGTCGCCAGATAGATCCAGCCGGTTTCGTCGGTGACGGAATTGGAGGTGTGTATTTTCGAAAGCAACTTCCACGACCTTGCCGTGAGTCCGGCTTCTTCAAGAAGCTCACGTTGCGCGCATGCGAGAAGTTCTTCTCCTTCCGGCGCTCCGCCTTCAGGGATTTCCCATGAATACTCACTGAGGGTGAAACGATACTGTCCGACAAGCCAGGTGTTGCCATCGCTGTCGACCGGTACGACGCCCACCGCGCGATTTTTGAAATGAACTTTCCCGTATGTTCCGTTGCCCCCGCCCGGATTGATGACCTTGTATTCGGTCACGCGAATCCAGGGGTTCTCGTAGATTTCTTCTGAGGAGAGTATTTTCCAGGGGTTCATGTTAAAAGTGTTGAAGTGTTAGAGTGCTGAAGTGTTCAAGTTGTGTAATGACACAGATCAGGGCCTTGTCGTGAAGTTGAGAGACGTTGAACGCTTGCGACGTTTGTAAAGTTGTTAGGGACATTTTTTCTGTAAACTATGGAAATCTTTTTATGTTTGCCTTAGCGCGATCGGGATGCTGTATTCAAATTTTTCCAGCGATCAAATTGAAGCGGGCTGCGATGAAGCGGGGCGTGGGTGTCTCGCAGGCCCGGTTGTCGCCGCCGCAGTAATCCTACCCCGTGGTTATCAGCATGAGGGATTGAACGATTCAAAGCAGCTTACGCGCGAGGAACGCGAAGCACTGCGAATAGATGTTGAACGAGATGCGCTTGCGTGGGCGGTCGCCGAAGTCGACAATTACGAAATTGACCGCATCAACATTCTGAATGCCTCCTTCGAAGCCATGCATAAGGCTATCGCAAGCCTTCCCATAAGACCAACGCTGTTGCTCATTGACGGGAATCGATTCAAGCCATATCCCGGCATTCCCCATGAATGTGTTGTTAAGGGTGATGGCAAATTTCTCTCTATCGCCGCAGCATCAATTTTGGCGAAGACGTATCGCGACGAGTTGATGGCCAGGATGGCGCGGGAGTATCCGGGCTATGGATGGGAAACCAATGTCGGCTATCCCACTCCGGAGCATCGCGAAGGAATCCGCTTGCTCGGCGTGTCGCCCCTCCACAGAAAATCCTTTACCTTGCTGCCCGCCCAGCTCGAGTTGTTTGAAGAAGGCAACGAATGAACCCGCTGCGGCGTCAACCCGTTTTACCGACAGATGTGTCTTATTGTTTTGTCGCTCAACGAACATCCTGATTACCCGCTCATTGTGGCGGCAAACCGGGATGAGTTCTACGAGAGGAAGAGCGCCTCGGCAGCATTCTGGAGCGACCACCCGGAAATTCTTGGCGGACGCGACCTGGTGGCCAACGGCACCTGGCTGGCGATGCACCGCAACGGTCGGGTGGCGATGGTCACCAATTACCGCGACCTTACCCGGTACAGGCCGGATGCTCCCTCCCGTGGGGGACTAGTTACTGATTTCCTGCTATCCGAGCAGCAGCCTTTAGCCTACCTGGAAGACGTAGCCCGCCGAAGTCACCTTTACAATGGGTTCAACCTCATCGTCGGCAATCCCCACGAACTCTATTATTATTCCAACTACGGCAATGGCATAACGGCCATACCGCCCGGACTGCACGGAATCAGCAACGCCCTGCTCAACACGCCCTGGCCGAAGGTGCGAAAGGCAACGCAAACCATTGGCACGCTGATCCGGGATCGGGTAGGCAATCCGGATACCTATCTGGATGCCCTGTACGACGATGTAACGGCACCGGATAATGAACTTCCGGACACAGGAGTTGGCCTGGAACGGGAGCGGCAGCTGTCGTCCGTATTCATTAAGAGTCCGGGCTATGGTTCAAGAAGCTCGACAGTCATTCTCGTAGATCGGAATAATCAGGTCCGGTTTTCGGAGCGGGTGTACAATCCTGCGGATTTCTCGTATTCCCGACAAGCATTCACCTTCCGGGTAGGCTCCGGTGCCGTCCCCCGGATATCATAAAAGCGACCGGAAAACGGGTAACTTTTCTCAAATTGCGGCGTCGTGTGTAATGATGGCGGACAGAAGCATACTAATTGGGCATGAGAATCATTGAAACCCACAACCTTTCCAGGATTTACGTGATGGGTAATACGGAGGTAAAAGCACTCCAGTCGGTGTCGATAAACATTGATAAGGGAGAGTATGTAGCGTTTATGGGACCCTCCGGTTCGGGCAAATCGACGCTGATGAACATAATCGGCTGCCTTGACACACCCACAGGCGGAACATACATGCTCAACAACCATCTGGTCAGCGAAATGACCGAAAATGAGCTGGCAGAGGTCCGAAACAAGGAGATCGGCTTCGTGTTCCAGACGTTCAACCTGCTCCCCCGCGCATCCGCACTGGAAAATGTGGCGCTCCCGCTGATTTACGCCGGGTACAGCAAATCGGAGCGTGAAGAGAAAGCCATGGCAGCACTGGAAAGCGTTGGACTTGCAGACCGGTCGCACCACAAACCCAACGAACTCTCCGGAGGTCAGCGGCAACGGGTCGCCATTGCACGCGCGCTGGTAAACGATCCTTCCATTATCCTGGCAGACGAACCCACCGGAAACCTTGATACCAAGACTTCGTACGACATCATGCACCTGTTTCAGGAGCTTCACGACAAAGGAAACACCATCATCATGGTCACCCACGAAGACGATATCGCGCATTATGCCCATCGCATTGTGCGATTGCGGGACGGTCTGATCGAGTGGGACCGCAAGAACGACAACATCACCCGTACCGAACCCGTGATAGCCTCCTGACGCTTGCGCGTCCAAAAAGATTGTAACTTGGCTACCACCGCGGCAACGCGGCGTTGGTTCTCACAGCATGAAGATTTATACCAAAACTGGCGACTCCGGGTCTACCGGACTCTTCGGGGGAAAACGCGTGTCCAAGGACGATGCCCGGATCGAAGCCTATGGCACGATTGACGAACTCAACTCGTGGATGGGCCTTTTGCGCGATCAGGAGGTGAACCGGTCACGACAGGAATTCCTCGCCGGCATTCAGGATAACCTTTTCGTCATTTCGTCCATGCTCGCCGCCGAACCGGGAAACGAAAAGATCAAAATACCTAAAATTGATGAGGGCGCCGTCGGCATGCTCGAGGCGGCCATCGATGAAATGGACCGGTCGCTTCCGGAGATTCGGTCGTTTGTTCTTCCGGGAGGACATCAGTCGGTTTCTTTCTGCCACATAGCCCGCACCGTATGCCGCCGCGCCGAACGGAGGATCGTGTCGCTCTATGCCCGAGAGGAAGGAGACCGCTTGCCGCTGGTCTATCTCAACCGGCTGTCCGACTACCTTTTCGTCCTGGCCCGCGCCATGGCGCAGGAGTTGGGCGCGACAGAAACACCCTGGAAACCCCGCTATTCCTGATTTTTTCGGCCAAAAGAAGTTAACTTGCCCGTCGTTAACCGTTATCGTAAATGATCGCAGCACAACGAATTGAGATTCAGAGAGTAGAACGGTCACGTGTCGCGGAGTTCGACTTTTCGAACATCCCTTTCGGCAAGTTTTACACCGATCACATGTTCATGGCCGAATTTCGCGATGGTGTATGGAAGGACCTCAGGATCGTACCCTACGGAAAGATTACCATAAGCCCCGCGTCGCCGACGCTTCACTATGCCCACTCCATATTTGAAGGGCTGAAGGCGTACAGGTCGGATTCCGGCGAGGCGCTTGTATTTCGCCCTCTGGCGAATCTGCAGCGACTAAACCGCTCGGCTGAGCGCATGTGCCTTGCGACGGTACCTGAAGATCTATACATGGAAAGCATGCGCGAATTGATTGCGCTTGACCGCGACTGGATACCGCGGCAACCGGGTGCGTCCCTGTATATCCGCCCGTTCCTGTTTTCGGCAGATGAATACATCGGCATTCGTCCTTCGGTCGATTTTACCTATATGGTCATCCTTTCGCCGGTCGGGATGTATTACTCCGCTCCGGTTAAGGTGAAGATAGAAACCCACTACACGAGGGCTGCAGCGGGTGGCACTGGTTATGCCAAGACCGGTGGTAACTATGCGGCTTCTATTTATCCAGCGCTTCTCGCACAAAAGGAAGGATATCATCAATTGTTGTGGACAGACGGCCGGGCACACGAGTACATTGAAGAGTCGGGCACCATGAACGTTATGTTCGTGATCAATGATACGCTTATCACACCGGAGCTTACCGACTCAATACTTCCCGGAATCACCCGTGATAGCGTACTTACGCTTGCGCGTCACTGGGGTTGGAAAGTGGAGGAGCGGAAAGTCGCTGTTAAGGAAGTCGTTGAAGCTCTGGCGTCTGGAAAGATGCAGGAAGCATTTGGCGTTGGTACGGCAGCAACCATAGCGCATATTGAGGCCATCGGCCATGAAGGAAGAGATTATACTTTGCCGCCGGTTGCTGAACGCACGTTTGCCAACAGGTTGTACGAAGAACTCGAAGGAATCAAGCGGGGAACACGTCCCGATCCGTTCAACTGGATGGCGCGGATGTAATGCGAAGTAACTGCATCAGCTTTTTCCTGTTGATGTGCTTGTGTTGCGCATTCGATGTACGTGCGCAAAATCAGTTGCTCTTATTGAAGAATCAGGATGTCCTGCTTCGTTTACGGGCGGGCGATGAATTTGCATTTCGAGTTAAAGGATCGAAAGACGTACGCCGCACATATATCAACGCTTTATCTGACACGGCTGTAGTCACACATCGCGATACCGTTCCGTTCCGGATCATCGACCGCGTGTATTTCAGAAGCGAAACGTTCGTTCATCGTCTCGGACTCTTTCTCATGATTGGTGGCATCGGATACTTTGCCATTGATCAACTCAATAATGTTGTGGTGCATGGTGAAGACGCTCGTCTCGACGAAAGTGTAACCACGACTTCACTTGCCATGGTGGCCGCTGGCGTTCCCATGCGCTACATTGGCCGAAACTCCCGAAAAGTCCGCGGACGCATCCGGCTCCACATGGCAACGCCGGAATCGCCGTTTTATCGGGACGCCGGTCCGAGAGGGTATCAGTCGCCTTATATTCCGAAGTAGGCAGTAGGTAGTTGGCAGTATGCAGTGGTAGGCAGCTTGCAGTTGGCAGTGTTACGGTCAAGCGGTGACGATCAAAAAACGCGAACGATGAGTTAGCCCTAATTTACCGACAAGGCTAGAACGTTATCATTACCAACGTAAACACATAAGCACATAAACACATAAACACGTATATTTGCGGCTGATTTAAGAAACCATGACAACAGAACAACTGAAAGATTTGAAGGCTCGCGTTTCCGCCTTGAGGAGGTATCTTTGACTACGATCGTAAGATTGTAGAAGTACGCGACGAAGAAAGAATCACCCAACAAGCAGATTTTTGGCAGAATCCACGCCAGGCAGAAGCAATGCTTCGCGAACTGCGCGCGAAGAAGGTGTGGACTGACGCTTTCGAGAAGGTAAGCAAGTCTCTTGACGACCTCGAAGTGTTGTACGAATTCCACGAAGCCGGCGAAGTAGGCGAAGAGGAACTCGACCGCGAATACACCAAGGCGCTGGCGGAGGTTGAGGAACTCGAGTTCAAGAAGATGCTCAGCCGCGAAGAGGATCAGCTCGGCGCCGTGATCGAGATCAACCCGGGAGCTGGCGGAACCGAAAGTCAGGACTGGGCTGATATGCTCAACCGCATGTACATCATGTGGGGAGAAAAGCACGGATACAAGGTGTCACAGATCGACTACCAGGCTGGTGATGTGGCGGGTATCAAATCGGCGACACTTGAAATCGAAGGACCCTTCGCTTACGGCAAACTCAAATCCGAAATCGGTGTTCACCGCCTTGTTCGAATATCTCCGTTTGACTCGAACCAGCGGCGACATACATCATTCGCCTCAGTTTTTGTGTATCCCAAGGTTGACGACAGCATTGAAATTGAAGTCAACCCAGCCGACGTTGAAATACAAACTTCGCGATCTGGCGGTGCAGGAGGACAAAACGTCAACAAAGTTGAAACGAAAGTTCAGCTTACTCACAAGCCTACAGGTATTGTCATCGTATGTCAGGTGGAGCGTTCCCAGCATGCAAACCGCGAACGGGCTATGCAGATGCTGAAATCCCGGTTGTATCAACTGGAGTTGGAAAAGCGCAATGCCGAACGCGACAAGATCGAAGCCGGTAAAATGAAGATCGACTTTGGATCACAGATCAGAAACTACGTATTGCATCCCTATAAACTCGTAAAGGACGCCCGCACGGGTGTCGAGCGGACAGACGCTCAGAACGTGCTCGATGGCGACCTCGACGATTTCATAAAGGCGTACCTGCTCGGCGCCCAGGAAAAACAGCAGGCGTAAGCCACGTGTAACACTATGAACGCATCAGCGGGCCGGGCCAGAAAGGTATACTCCCGGCAATTCTGGCTTATTTGCGCAAGCTCGTTCTTCTTTTTTGCGAGTTTTAATATGATCATCCCCGAGCTTCCGGAGTATCTTACATCTCTGGGCGGTGCCGAATACAAGGGACTGATCATTTCCCTCTTTGCGGTAACCGCATTGCTATCGAGACCCTTTAGCGGAAAGATGGCCGACAAACTTGGACGCGTACCAGTAATGATGGCCGGGTCCGCGGTATGTCTTGTTGTGAGCATTTTGTATCCGCTGTTTACAACCGTGTGGGCCTTTCTTTTGCTGCGACTTATTCATGGGTTTTCTACCGGGTTCACGCCTACGGGTCAGGCCGCATATCTTTCAGACATCATTCCAGCTGAGCGACGCGGTGAAGCTATGGGACTTTTGGGTACGGCGGGCACGATTGGAATGGCAGCGGGACCGGCTGTCGGAGGTCTCATCGCTAACAGATTTTCTATTCCATTCATGTTTTACTGTTCGTCTGCAATGGCACTGTTATCGCTGGCAGTACTTAGCGGCGTCAAGGAGACGCTGAGTTCGCGGTCAAGATTTTCGCCGGAGCTTTTTCGGGTTGGTCGCAATGACCTCTTTGAAAAAAGAGTGTGGCTGCCCTGCGTGGTGATGGGGTTGTCGGTGTATGCATACGGCACAATGCTCACGCTCATCCCTGACTTTGGAAATGCAGTCGGCATTCGCAATAAGGGATTGCTGTTTACCTACTTCACCATTTCGTCGTTATTTGTGAGGTTGCTGGCGGGGAGGGCATCGGACCGGTACGGGCGACGGAAGGTGCTGATCGTGTCGGTTGCGCTGATCATTCTCGCCATGTATATCATCAGTCAGGGTCAAACGCGGGGCGATCTCATCATCGGCATGAGCCTTTACGGCGTTGCGCATGGAATGACATCTCCTACATTGCTCGCCTGGGCTACAGATCTCAGCGATGAGCGTCACAAGGGGAGGGGCGTGGCGAGCTTGTATATATTTATGGAGGGAGGCATTGGCATTGGCGCATTCGTTTCTGGATTGTTGCTTAATACCGCACCTAATGACTTCGGCTCTCCGTTCCTCGCCTGCGTCGCACTGAGTGCTATAGCGTTGATGTTATTGTTGGTCGCGCGAGGGAAGCCTCAAGCTCCTTCACGTAGAGTCGCTAGATAGAAAGTTACCTCCATCTACATTTACCGCGAAGGCGCAATGCAAAGGGGCGCCAAGTTAGGTTCCCGCGTTAGCTTAAACCCTACCCCTCATTTCATTCAACGTGCTCACCAACATCAACACATCAACACATCAATACTGATACCACAACACATCCGGTTCCTGTTTCAGATACGTATTTAATTCATCCAATTTCGCCTCCGGTCCGGAGCAGTCATAGGCGACGACGAAGGAATCCACTTCTTTCATGTCGCGCTTTACGCGAAAAGCAATATTGCGGGACTGGAGCTCCTTTTCGAAGCGAGGAATGAATTCAAAATAGTTGCTGGTTGCGATGGTGTATGACCTTACCTGGTGGAGTTTTTCAATGAGTTGTTGCACTCTGTCCAGGACGGCGAGCACGATAATCACAGCAACGGATCCGCTGAGTGCAACAAAGTATTCTCCTGCGCCGATGGCCATGCCCAATGCCGCCGATATCCAGATCGTTGACGCTGTTGTAAGCCCTTTAACTGTGAGACCGTCCTTGAAGATGACACCGGCACCGAGGAAACCCACGCCTGTGACTATGGAGGAGGCGATGCGGTCTTTGGAATGTACCTCCAGGACGAGAGAAATCAAGGTAAGGATCGTGGAGCCCAGGCAGATCATAATCATCGTCCTGAGCCCCGCGGCCTTACTGCTGTACTCGCGTTCGAATCCAATCGCGCTGCCAACGGCAAGCGACATGAGGATTCGCAATCCAAATTCGTAATCTACTTCTATTTCCATGCAGAAATGTTTGCATGGAAATTAGGAAGAATCCGTTACAGTTTTCTGACCTTTCCGCTTCCGGTTGAAACACTATTGACTTTGCTGGGATTCCCCTTGTACAGTACGGTGCCACTTCCGGTGATATGGGCGTCAATTTCCTCGCTCGCGGCAATTTCTACATCGCCTGAACCGGTAATCCGGATCTCCGCAACGCGCGTGTTGAAGTTGCTGCCGTGTAGTTTTCCGGAACCACTCAAGCTGATTTCAGCAGTGTCTGTTGACCCACTCACCTTTACACTTCCCGAACCGGAAACAGTGATTTCAGCCTCGCGCATGGAACCTAGAGCAAGCTCGAGATCTCCTGAACCGCTGCAGACACCTTCCAGTTCGGCACATTTGCCGTTCACCTCCATGCGACCGGATCCCGACACCCGGGCTTCCATTTCGCCAGAGGCTTCAACATCGACATCCATTGATCCGGATCCGCTCACCCAGAGGTCGACATCATTCGCGCGGAGTGTGCCTTCTGATTTCAAATTACCTGAACCGCTAACGCCGAGCCCCTCGATTGACTTCATCGTTACCTGGGCTGTAACCCTTCGTGACTTCCACGATCTCCAGTTTTCTTCCGGAACAATGTGCAGCCTGCCGCCCTTGACTTCCGTTTTCACGTGCTCCAGGACTTCCGGGTCACCTTCCAGTATTACACTCTCGGTGTTGCCTTGCCTTACCGTGACGGTTCCCGGTACTCCAAAATTTAGACTAGTAAACCCGGAAACATTTCGCGTTTCCTTCTTTTGCGCAATGCTAATGCCTGGAACAGCCAGTAGGGCTACGAACAGTATCAGAATCAGTTTTTTCATTTGCTTTAAGGTTAAATGCTACCGCAACGACAAGGTTTGCCATACAAAGGTTGCATCGAACCCAGGGGTTCCCGTTCTTTAGGGCAAAAAAATTTCCTGACCCATGGCGTTTTCATACCTGACGCTGCAGCGGGCCACGGAAGGAATCTACAAGGAAAAAGGCAGCAAATTCCTCGCTTTTGGTTATCCTGTAGACAGTGAAGAGGAAATCCGCGCTCATATCGAAACCCTGAAGAAGAAGTTCCATGATGCGCGCCACCATTGCTTCGCATGGGTGCTCGGCCCCTCGCGGGATCGCTTCCGCGCATTTGACGACGGAGAGCCTCCCCATACTGCCGGTGATCCGATCCTCGGCCAGCTTCGCCAGTACAACCTCACCAACGTGCTCATGGTGGTGGTGCGGTATTTCGGGGGCACGAAACTGGGTGCCGGTAACCTCGCTGCAGCATATAAGGCTGCTGCCCGCGATGCGCTCGAAAACGCCCCTATCGTCGAACGCGAGGTCACCAGCGATTACCTTCTCGAGTTTCCCTACCTCGCGACAGCCGATGTTATGAAACTGGTGAAAGCATTCGACCTGCAAATCCTCGAACAACAGTTTGAAGAGAATTGTCGAATAAAAATTCGCATCGGCCTGAAAGCAAAGGATACCTTTCTCAAAAAGATCGACCTTCTTCAGGCTATCAAAGTCGACGTAAAAGCCTGGCCGGCTGATGCAGACCAGCAATAGCTTCAAGCCTATGAAAGCAACTTACCTCATACTCATTCTCCTTATGACGACTATCGTACAGGGGCAGGACCTCACGTTGAAACTGTGGCCGCAAGGAGTCCCTGGAAGCAAAGACACGCCCAGCTATCGCGAAGTAACCCAGATGAACGACCGGAATAAACCTCGTGTATCCCGAGTCACCGATCCAGAATTGCTCGTTTACTTCGCACCAAAAGAAACCGCTACCGGTGCAGCTGTTGTGATCTGTCCTGGTGGTGGATACGGCGTGCTTGCGATCGACCACGAAGGATACGATATCGCGAAGTGGCTCAATAGCATGGGCGTTGCAGGCATCATCCTGAAATATCGTCTGCCTTCCGATGAGATCATGAAAGACAAGTCTATCGGTCCGCTGCAAGACGTTCAGGAGGCGATACGAACGGTACGACGCAATGCGTCGAAGTGGAATTTGAAGTCCGATAAGATTGGCGTCATGGGCTTTTCTGCAGGTGGTCACCTTGCTGGGACGGCATCAACGCTTTATCGCGAGCAAGTATACACTCCACAGGACAACACCAGCGCGCGACCTGATTTCTCCATCCTTATTTATGGAGTGCTCTCCATGCAGGATGGGGTCACCCATGGAGGTTCACAGCGAAATCTTCTCGGAGAAAATCCGTCAAAGGAAATGGAGGATAAGTTCTCTAACGAATTGCGCGTAAATGCATCAACACCGCCTGCCTTCCTGGTGCACTCCGCCGACGATACCGCAGTGCCAGTCGCCAACAGCATTTTATACTACCAGGCACTTACCCGCGCCGGCGTTCCGGGAGAATTACACATTTACGAAAGCGGCGGACATGGGTATGGGCTTGCGCCGGAGGGAGATACGGAGTCGAAGTGGCCAGAGGCTTGTCAAAGCTGGCTCGCTAAGCGACAGTTGGCAATAGGCAGTAGGCAGTAGACAGGAGTTACTGCCTACTGGCAGTAAGCTTGCGATACAATTCCAAACACACCCATGCGTCCGTCGCAGCGTACTCAATCTGCTTCGACGTGAGCGTTTTCGCTTCCCAATTGGAGGTCTGTGCGCTTTTTGAGATTCTGAAGCCGAGCAGAAGGCCGGCGAGTTTTTTTACACTTTCTACTTTCAATCCGGCTTCGCGTGCCAGCGGCACAAGGTCGACGAAACCTGCGGGCACGAACGGTTGCAGTCGATTCAGCGCATGGAGATCATCCCGGATACCAACACCTGTTTTCAGGATGTCGCCGGACTCCAGGAAGGAGACAAGCTCGGGTGTAATTCCCGTATATTGCAATCTTATCAGAAACACGTAATCGGGGATGGCCAGCTGCATGAGAGAAACCTTGTAGAGTTGTCCCTTGCGGAAGCTGGGTCGTGTTTCCGTGTCAAAGCCTACGACCTCATGACGCCGCACTTCGGACATTACCGAAGGTATGTCTTTGGCGCTCCGGATTAACTCCACCTTACCTGTATAAGCCCGGAGGGGCAGATTGCCGATTTCCTCGTGGGTTATGCTCGATGGTCCGAAATGTCCGCTGTCACCCTCTTCATTCATGAATTCTCCTGATCTTGATGTTCATGTATGCAAAAAACATCGTCATAAAAGGACTGATGATGTTGAAAAAACAATAAGGCCAGTATACTGCTGTCGCCACGCCGAGCACAGTTGCCTGCGTGGCGCCGCACGTGTTCCACGGCACCAATACTGAAGTCACTGTTCCGGCATCCTCCAATGTACGACTCAGCACTTCAGGTTTGAGTCCCCGCTGCCTGTACGTATCAGCAAACATTCTTCCCGGCACGGCAATCGCCATGTACTGATCGGAAGCTGTGAAGTTGAAGAAAATGCAGGTTGCCGCCGTAGATGCCACCAATGAGCCAGTTGAATGCGCGAAGCGTATAATGTGGCTTGCTATCACTCTTAGTAAATGTGATGACTCCATCGCACCACCGAATATCATCGCGCACATGATCAGCCAGACCGTGTTAAGCATTCCCGCCATACCGCGCGCCGTGAGCAACTCTGTAATCATCGCGTTGTTCGTCTCGATGCTGATGCTGGTAGACAACGCGTTCATTACAGCAACGAACGAGGATTTAACGTAGTTCGTGGATATTCCCGATACCTGATTCACGATGTCAGGCTGGAAAATAATGGCGAACAGCCCACCGAGTAGTGCGCCCACCAGCAGCGCCGGTGTCGCCGGAACCTTTTTCAGGATCATCGCCACAACGATTATGGGGACAAGGAAAAGAAGCGGATTGAGATTGAACGAGTCTTCTATCGCCGACAGGATCGCGCTGGGATCGTTTGCTGCGTCAGAGGTTTCTAACGTAAATCCCCAAACCAGAAAGATGATGAGCGAGATGGTCAGCGAAGGTATCGTCGTGTAAAACATGTACTGGACGTGCGTGAAGAGGTCAGTGCCCGCCATTGCAGGAGCCAGGTTTGTCGTATCGGACAGTGGTGATATTTTGTCGCCAAAGTACGCTCCCGAAATAATCGCTCCTGCGATGACACCTTCGTGGATGTCCAACGCCTTACCGATACCCAATAGTGCTATTCCCACCGTCGCAATTGTCGACCATGAACTGCCGGTGGCAAT
>DATCLO010000108.1:0-4669 GCA_036563875.1 Cyclobacteriaceae bacterium | reverse complement strand
GGACGACCCGTACCGGTCGGCCAGTGTCCGTTGTATGCTGCGGGTGACCTGGGAGAGGGAAAATATCTTCCGTTCGCTGATGTCGTGGTTGTCCTGCATGGTACGGGAGGCGACCGTGATCTGTGTCCGATAACGATCCTTGGTTCAAAGATTGCTCATAAAATAGGGAATTTCCACCGTGAACCTCGGTCTAAATTAGAAAAACGTCGCCGCCCTTTCAGACTATACATGCGACACTTTTGGCGACGGTACTGTTCTTCAATCGGGAGCCCTTTTCAGTACTATATCACCTAAATTGAATTTTGCATTTTTTCGCAAAAAAGTTGCGGTGAAGATTTTTCGGACCAGCCTCCCATGCAACGCTTCAATGCACTGGCAAAGCCAGGACTCATACGGAACACCGGCACCCAGATGGGGAAAGCAATCTTCTTCTCCAAACTGATCATCATCTCAGCATTGATTCCCATCTTCTCTTTTGAAAAGGTAGAGGGAAAAATGTTCTCCCCCCTGGCGTGGACTCTGGGATTTGCCTTGCTGGGCGCTCTTATATTTACCCTAACCCTCGTCCCGGTCCTTAGCTCTATACTGCTCAACAAAAACGTATCGGAGAAGCAGACCTTCTTTACGCGATTTATCAATAAAATCATTGCAAGGGGCTTTTCATGGACCTTTACTCACAAGCGAACAACCATACTGTTTACAGCCGCCTGCTCTGTCCTCAGCGTACTGTCGATCCGGTTGACAACCCATTGACCTCAGTTCCCGTAGAAGAACTGCTCCCGAATAATCTTCCCATCGGCCCAGTGCTGAACCGAAACCTGAGTGTACTTGCGATCACCCCAATCCTTGTGCGTGAAGTCCATCGCCCATCGCACCATGGTAACGTTGTCGCCAATGGCTACGTCCAGGACTTCTTCCCTGCGGAATTCTGTCACGGCAGAAAAGAACTCTTCCTCCCGTTTCCGGTTGGCAGCTTTCCCCACCGTAGGCTCGTTGTCATTTTCCTGCATGACCACGTCGTCGTGATAAAACTTTTCGAATGCTTCCATCGCCCGTCCTTGAATGATAAGTGCATTCAGTTCTGAAATGTTACGTTTTAGCTCTTCCATAACTTTTTTTAGCAAAGATGTCTGGAGAGCATGCGCGAAAGCATTGAAGCTTTTTAAGAAAAGACCTTAAGATAGTTTAAGAAAAAAGCCTAGCTCTTAACGCATGAGGTTTCTCCTGATCTGACTAAGGAATTCAGGAGTCATTCCCAGGTAGGATGCAATCTGTGCCTGAGGCACACGCTGGCTAATATTGGGATACTTTTCTAAGAAGGCGAGATAACGCTCCATTGCCGGCTTACATAAGTTGTCGATGATGCGTTGCTGATGCGCGATAAAAGCTTTGGTGAGCATCATGCGAAACATTCGTTCGGTCTTCGGAATTTCCTTATAGAGACGGTCCAGGTTTTCCTTTTCAATCTGTAATACATCGGTGGGTTCCAGCGCGTCAATATTCAGAATGGCGGGCGTTTGATTCCAGAAGCTGTTCAAATCGGATGTCCACCAGTCTTCTACCGCAAATTGTACGATATGAAACGATCCCGATGGCTCTACGAAGTAAGCGCGAAGGCAGCCGTTGACAACAAATGTTTCATACCGACAAATATCTCCTGCCTGGAGGAGGAACTGCCTTTTCAAAAGTTTACGATGCCTGAAAAGCGACACAAAATATTCCGCTTCCTCTTGCGTCAGATCGATATACCGGGAAGCGTACGCCAGAAGGCTGGAATGCATAAGCAAAACCGATTGCCCCAAGATACACATTCTCAAGGATGAAAAATTTCGTTTTGTTACAAGAAAAAATGGCCCATGATCAACCAATTTTGGGGCAGCGCGTTAAATAAGATTTGGTGTCTGGCCTTTCGGGAATCGTTGGATTCTCAAGAGGTGTTGCGCTTTAATCGGGTACTAGCAAGGGCTTTGGAAAAAATCGACGCATGATACCGACCCAGACTCAGACGGATACAACGATCCCCGTGTACAACTTGCGTAACTGCACGGGTGCAACCGACTTCGCCATCGTTCGCGTCGACCCTTTCGAGATTCTTGGCAAGCTGCAGGTTCCCCATCGTCAGGAAGGCTACACTATTAACTTGCTTCTTCAGGGTCGCGTCACAAAATTCATTGATTTTGAATACCATACCATCGAGGCACCGGCATTCTTTTCCGGTGGACCCGACCAGGTACATCAATACGACGGCGTTGAAAACGCAGAACTCATTTGTATTTCTTTCAGCAGAGAATTTCTCATCAACGAAATGCAGGGATGGGTCGCCTGCTGGGAATGCATGTTTAACAAGGTCATCCTCAGCCTCGACGACAATTCCATGGATGAGTTGGTATCGTATGCGAACCTCATGCTCGATGAATTCCGCCGGAACAAACCGAAAAAGGATGTCATCCTTCGCAACCTGCTGAACGCGCTGATCATAAGTGCTGCACGGCTGATGGATACTCCCCTGGCCGTCATGCAGATGGACGCTACCCAAAACCGTCTTGTGCAACAGTTCAAACAGTACGTTGACGCATCATTTCGGAAAGTTACGCGGGTTGCCAGCTATGCAGAGATGCTCGCGGTAACGCCCGGCCACCTCAACGATGTCATCAAAGCTACGACCGGTAAGACAGCCAAGCAGATTATAGATGAGAAGCGCATCCTGGAAGCCAAACGTTTGTTATTCTGGGGCGACCACAACCTCAAAGAAATTGCTGCGTTGCTGAATTTTGAAAACGACTCGTACTTTAATCGCTTCTTTAAGAAGCATACCGGCCAGACACCCGCGCTCTTTCAGCGGGCAATCCGTGAAAAGTACAATTAATACCGCAATAATGTAAGTGATTAGCTGCCCCTGAGGCCTAACATTATTCTTCGCACTCCGTTTTCTCAACATGCAGGAAACACATCAGGAAATTTGACTTTTGACCTTAACGCAAGTGCGATGAATTACATAGCGTATCCATCGAAACACAACCAGGCGTCGACCGCAAGTCAGTTTGATGCGGCACGTGGTTGTACCAGCCTTCTGGACAAGTAATACCAGGTTGAATTGTGAGTGACTGGCACCGAATGACGGTGCATGGACTACTATTGCCCGGAAAAATCGATTAACTAAAAAATGCTAACCCCAATGAAAACGAAACATAACATCACTTACATAATTGCAGCACTCGGATCAATCGCGTTGTTCAGCTCCCTGGAAAGTTGCACTCCTTCCTCAGGTGGGGCTGCAGAATGGCAGCAACAAGTACAAGCGCTCCCGGTGCTCACGGTGAACAGCAGGGCGGCAACTACGTTCAAGGAGTTTTCCGCATCGCTTGAAGGAAGCAAGGACATCGAAGTAAGAGCACAGGTCGACGGCTATATTGACAGGATCCACGTCGACGAAGGCGCGTTCGTGAAGAAAGGCCAGATCCTGTTCAAGATCAACGATCAGCCGTATGTTGAACGATTGAACAATGCAAAGGCAAACCTGGCCGCCGCAAAGGCAAACCTCGCCAATGCAGAGATCAATGTTCATAAGCTGACACCACTGGTCGAGAACAACGTTGTATCCGACATTCAACTACGTGCGGCCAATGCAGCTTACGAAGCAGCACTTGCCAGTGTAACACAGGCCCAGGCGCTTGTGAGGTCGGCGGAAATCGACCTTGGCTATACAACGATCAAGGCTTCGTCCGACGGATACATTGGCCGCATCCTCGTAGAACCCGGGAGTCTTGTCGGTGCATCTGATGCAACACCGCTGACTGTTCTCTCGGAAATCAAAGAGGTGTACGCCTACTTTTCCTTCAGCGAGCGTGAGTTTCTTCAGTTCATAAAGCGTTTTGAAGGTAACACGATCGAGGAAAAGATAAGGAAGATGCCAGAAGTAGAACTCATCCTGGCCGACAACACTGTGTACCCCTACAAGGGAAAAGTCGAGACGGTCGCCGGTCAGTTTAACTCCAATGGTGCAATCAGTTTCCGTGCATCGTTCCCGAACAGCTCCGGACTGCTGCGCTCAGGCAACACGGGTCGGATCCGTATCCCCTACTCCGTTGATTCAGCCGTAGTTGTACCGCAAGAGTCAACGTTCGAACTCCAGGATAAGATCTTCGTGTTCGCAGTTTCCGATAGCAATACGGTGTACAGCGCACCGATCCAGGTAGCCGACAACATGAAGAATTTCTACCTCGTCGAATCCGGATTGAAGCCGGGCGACAAGATTGTCTTCGCTGGTCTCGATCGGCTCGCCGACGGAGCGGTAATTCAACCACAACCCATATCGCTTGATAGTTTGCTGAACATGTAAAAACCATTCACTTCACATGCGGGGAGCACGACAGGCGCCCGGACACACACAATCGCCTGTCGCCGCTCCACCGCGCCAACCTCCCGATATATGCTTAGACGATTCATAGAAAGACCGGTATTATCAACGGTCGTATCCATAATACTGACTTTACTGGGGCTCATATCCCTGTTTTCGTTGCCCATCACACTGTTTCCGGACATAGCGCCGCCAACCGTTCAGGTTACCGCGCTCTATCCCGGCGCCAGCGCGGAAGTTGTAGCACGGGCCGTCGCCACACCTCTTGAAGAGGCCATCAATGGTGTCGAAGACATGACGTATATGACATCG
>DATCLO010000107.1:0-5740 GCA_036563875.1 Cyclobacteriaceae bacterium | reverse complement strand
GGCTATTCAGGACATTTTCGGTTTCAAAGTCGTTGTCCAGGAAATGAAAAAGGAGGCCGACGGAAGCAGGACGATCGTCAAGGGAAGTCTGATCGAAGTACCGTCCAACGAGAACTTCAAGTTGTACGATGTGAAGATGACGCTACCTTTTTCAAACGTAAAGGTCAAGGCATCATCGCAGAAGACGGCGTCGGGCATTCCTCTTGGTGTTCCGGCCAGCGATTTCATTACGCTGGATCTGCAGGAGTTGAAGCTAATGGCTCACGATGCATTTGGTGCCATCGTGAAGATGGATCAGGGAGCCCCACTTAAGATTGAGCAGGACAACGCGTCAGGATTTCTGCAAGGGAAAGTTTCAGTGATTCCATCGAGTTTTAATTTTTCTCAGTCGATATTGGGTCTTCCACAAGGTAAGTATATGCACGTGCTTCCCTCTGGCACAGGAGGCACTCAGGTAAAGGTGTTCACGATCGGAGAGTATGCTCGTCAGAAGTTTTCTATCGGAAACGAAGAAGGGGATGACCTCGCATTCAAGTATCTCGGTTTTGGTGGCAAAGCCGCTCGTGCACAGTCGTATCTCGACGGCGACAAGATTGTCCTGGCCACTACGCTAACAACGGAGAAGATTCCCGGCATGACACCTTCGCAGATCGAGGTTAACGCCGGGCCGCTCGTGGTGAAGACCAATGGTGTTGAGGCGGCGTCGGCGGATCAGCCCATTAGTTTTGCTCTGGAAAAGTGGACCGTCACAGGATCCAAATGGACGATACAATCAAACTCATCCGGAATACACATTCCGGGCGCTACCATAAAGACTGGTGTCGTCGATATACCGGTAGGCAACCTGGTAATACTTCCAAACAATCTCGATGCTTCAGGTTTTGACGTAAGCAGCATCACATTGTCGGGGGTCGTGCCTGTCATGGTTCCTAATTCCGAGGGTGCCATATTTGGTTACAACCCGAGTGTGGGTGTAGATCAAAAGGGCCATTGGGAACTTCGGCTCCTTGCAAAGGATGGCATGCCGGCTGCTACGTTGTCCGGCCTTCCCGGGATGGAACCGGGTGCAACGATCGACTTCGACATCTTCAGCCTTATTAGCAATGGCGAGCAGAAGTTGTCGTTCTCCAAGAATTATCAGGGCACAACGTTCCACAAAGTGTTGAAGACAAAACCCGTCTCATTTAGCGGAGGTAATCAATACTTCCAGATGATGACAGGTGTTGACCTCGGAATACCGGGTGTGTCTGAGACCAGTGCGATACTGCAGTTTTCGAAGAAAGACAACACAGTGGACATGAAAATATTCCCCTTCCCTGTAGACGTAGAAGGGCCAGGGTTTGTCCGATTCATTACCTCTATGCAGCAGGATGCGCAGACGCTGAAGCCTGGTGAGTTTATTTCTAAAGGACAGATTCGCGATAAGGAAGGGATAGTCCTGCAGGCAACATTGCACCGTACCCTCAACGCCGCGTGGATCGATGTCGATCCTAAAGGCCAGACACTCCCCCTCGGAAATGCAGGTACATCTCTGGCCAATGTTGAGGGAAAGATGGAAGCCGATATGACGGCTGCGAAATGGAAGAATTTCCGTTTCAGCGGCGAGCTCAAAGGCTTTAAGGGGATGACCGGTGATGTTCGGAAGACATTCACCGTGCATGGAAGCATCACAGCAGACAACGAAAGTCTTAATGTGAAAAACATTCCAACACCATTCGGGGGCATGAACCTCACATACGATTTGAAGAATTCCCGGCTTACCGGCGACATGCAGCTGAAACAAAGCATTGGTCCTATGTCGCTGAACGGAATGGCCAACATCACAATCGATGGCTCGGGATGGCACTTCATTAGTGGAGGACAAATCAGCATGCCCGGATTGGGAGGAATGTCGGCAGGGATGCTCATAGGTGACTATGATCACATGCCACAGGCAGTTGCTGACAAGCTGATGCAGTTCGCTTACGACAAGAGAGTGCCACCATCTTTCGCCAACGGTATTTCGGGATTCTTCTTTACAGGTGAAAAGGATTTACCCGTAATTAATATTCCCGATTACAACATCGATCTGGGAGTTCTAAGTGCAACCATGGGTGCGAAGGCAGGTCTCGACGCGCGCATATGGATGAACTTCGACGACGCAGGTAATGAATATGGTATTGGCGCTATGGCGTTTGCCCATGTGTATTTCAAGGCGGCATCGATCACATGTACCAAACTCGGCGCCGAAGCGCGCGCTGAGCTCGGGGTAAAGGGTATCTATAATACTGGTTCAGGTGCATTTTCCGTCAATGGCTGTGGCAGCATTTCGGTGTCCGGTACAGCAAAGCAGTGTTTCCCTACTCCATGCTGGGATGGAATCTGCTGCAAGAGTTGTATTGGCGGTTCCATCACCAAAGCGGTGAGTGTTGAAGTACTGCTCGACTCCACCGGTAAAACTGATCTTTCCTTTGGATTCGGTAATTGCAGCGGTCAGCCACCTATGGCCGCAAACTGGTAACCTTGAAGCTATGAGAACTATCGTCACTCTCAACGTCTGTCTGCTGTGCGTCGTTATGGCACTGATGGGGCGTATGCTTCACGCGCAGTCTAATGACCAGCCCGCAGCAATCGCAACGGCGGACGGAATTTTTGTCTACCTCGGCAATCAGATTCCAAAATCACACTATTATGAGGTTGAGGCGAAAGACCAGCGTGGCAGATACAAACTCGTTTCAACAATTGAAGCACCCGATACACGTGCAGAAATGGAAGAACGAATCAGGACGTTCAGTCCGCATTTTCGAATGCTGACTCCACTCACAAGTAATGACGTCGACAAATTGTGGCAGTACTTCAGTAACAATACAACGACGGACAGCGTGTATGTCGCCAACGTTCCCGTGATGCACCTGGCGATGGGAACCGCATATTTCGATCGCGACGTTATCGACCGCAACGCACGTCAATACCGTGTGCGGCTCCGCGATGTGAACGGCAATGAGGTATCTGTTGCCGAAAGCAATGCTGTAACGATGCCGGCTACCCCGGACATTCCCAAGCCGATTTTACGTGATGCCCGGGCATACGGGAGGGAGATCCGGTTGGAGTGGTTTGTACCCAGGCAGGGACAGCTTGCGTCGTATAACGTTTACCGAAGCGTCTTCGGGCGAAACGAGTTTGCACCTGCTCCGGTGATCAAGGGATTTAATTCAATAGACGAAGAGGTTTCGCTGATTGCCATTGATACTGCGGCAGCTGTGCCTGGTCATTACGACTACTTTGTCGTTCCGCTGGATGCCTTTGGTAATCCAGGGCCACCATCCGATACGATTGGTGCCGGCACGCTTGATGTGCAAGCACCTCCCTTAATAGAACGGCTCACAGCGCTGGGTTCCGGCAAGGAGCACGAGATTGTGCTTAGCTGGAAGATGTTGGCAGGCCCGTACCTTCGTGGAATTGAGATTCATCGCAGTATGTGGTACGACAGCGGCTTTTCGAGAATTGCAGTCGTCCCGCCGTCAGATACGGTTTTCATCGATCATGTCCCAGTGTCATCAGAGAATTTTTATTACCAGATTGTGGCAAGAGGTCCGGGAAAGAGGACGGTTACCAGCGCAGTGGTGTCAGCATTGTATCGCGATACCGAGCCTCCGTCACCGCCTGTGGAAGTTGCCACGGAAACAATCGACGGCGGGGTGCGCATACATTGGATGTATGATGAGCCCTTTGTAAAAGGATTTTTTGTCGAACGTGCGGAACGACCTGATGGTGAGTATCGACTGATATCATCGCTGGTTCCTTTCGATTCGACAATACTGTCTTTTACCGACACAAGCAGAATCGTTCGTTCTTATGATGCAGCTTTCTACAGGATTGTGGCGGTAAGCGACAGCGACGTGCACAGCGAACCTTCCAGGTACGTAGACGGCACGCCGGGCATATACATACAACCTGAAGTGCCGCCGAGGCCCGACGTTCGCTGGGAGGATGGAAAAGTTTTCGTGGAATGGGCCGACCTCCGTGAGATCGATTCCGATTTGTTGGGATATGTTCTTTGGCGAAAAGAAGCGGACGGCACCTTCAGGGTTATCTATTCATCGCGTGACGGCTCTACGAAGAACTATTACATCGATGATAATGTCATGCCCGGTGTCCAGTACGCGTATGCGGTGCAAGCTCTCGATATAAGGGGTGTGACGAGTACAATGAGTGAATCAGCTTCTATTGTGGTTCCTGCAATAGGGCCGGCACCTCCATCATCGGTCAGATTAGTCTCTACGACGAACGGCATTCATATTTCCTGGGGACAGGTAACGTCGACAGACCTTAAAGCACTCAAGCTTTACCGGCAGGAGCCAGGAAGCGAGCCAGCGTTAATAGCCGAGCTGGACAAGGATCAACTTGATCACGTTGATACCACCGTCCAGCAAGGCCATCTTTATTCATACTTCCTTACGTCGGTCGATTTAAGAGGAGTAGAAGGCGAAAGGGGAGAACTTTCGACTATCCGGTATTAGAACAGTCGCAGATGCAGACGCATTTGGGTAACGCCACTTTTCTGCCTCAGCCTCTGCGGACTGCCTATTGCCCATTGCCCATTGCCTACTGTCCCCATCCTCCACCTAGCGCATGGTACAACTCCAACTGCGCTGCCAGCTGCTGTCTTGTGACTAACGCCTTATCAAGCTGAGCTTGCAACGCGCTGCTCTGTGCGGATATCACTTCAAGGTAATTTGCCATTCCGCTTCTGAACAGCATTTGTGCATTTCGCACGGCCTGATTCAAAGTCTCAACGCGTTCGGTGGCGACTTCCTGCTCCGCTCTGGCTTTGTCGATGCGAATGAGCGCATTGGTCACTTCATGCACCGCCGTTGTCACAGCGGCCTTAAACTCCGTTTCGCGTTGTTCGAGCTCTGCACGCGCAACTTCCACTTGCGTCTTCAGCGCGCGACGCGCGAAAATCGGTTGTGTCACGCCTGCTGAGGCGACGCTAAAGAGGGATGCCGGTGTGCTGAACCAGTTACTGGCCTCAAGCGCATTGAGTCCGCCCGTTGCCGTGAGTGTCAGCGAAGGATAGAGGTTTCCTTGTGCAACGCCGACGCGTGCGTTCGCTGCTTTCAACGCCATCTCACTGGCGCGCACATCCGGCCGGTACGCGAGCAATTCAGCCGGTACACCTGAAGTCAATCCATCCTCAACTGGAATATCATCGAGCTGGGCTGTCCGCGCGACCTGACCAGGCCAGTCGCCAATCAACAACCTTAATCCATTCTCCTGGAGTGCGATGGCCTGTTCAAGCTGCGGGATAAGAATCAGCGCGTTCTGCCTTTGTGCTTCCGCCTGTTGCACGGCAAGCTGTGTTGCCTCCCCTGCGTTCTTTTGCAATTGTATCATCTGAACGATACTGTCACTCAGCAACACATTTCGTCTTGCAATGGCGAGTTGTGCATCCATCATCAGCAAGTTGTAATACCCATCCGCGACCTGCGCAACCACAGCTGTCTGTACGGCACGAGCTGCTTCAAAGGTTTGAAGGTAATCTGCAAGGGCAGCCTCCTTGTACCTGCGGATCTTTCCCCAGACATCCAGTTCCCACGAAACGGTGGCGGCAAGTGTGTAGTCTTCGATGTGGCTGGTCTCAAGGAACGTGCTAAGGCTTATGCCATTCAGACTGTTCTCCGAGGGATTACTTGTTGATGCCGTAGCTTGTGCCTGAAGTGCGGGAAGCCACGCGGCTTTCGCTTGCTTTGCATACGAC
>DATCLO010000106.1:0-10454 GCA_036563875.1 Cyclobacteriaceae bacterium | reverse complement strand
CACCATGTTGTAATAGGACACCATAAACACCGCCCCTGCCAGGGAAAACATGACGAGTGCGGTGTAATCGCTAATATCAGTGCGCTCGCGCACGTACTGGGCCGACATCAAGAACCAAAGCAATCCGGCAAGTGCGATGATCATGCTGAACGCCAGGGCCTGGTTGTCGAACCGCAGCATATCGTGAAAGTACGCCTGCGACGTATTCCACTCCGTCGCTGCCAATCCAACCGCGGCTAGCAATCCCGCGATAGCCACAGGAAGAAGCCACCGCTTCAGGTTTGCGACCTCCGCGAGCAGCGAGAGAATGCCAAGTCCGGAAATTATGTATACCGCAATCATCTTATCGCATCGTATAGTATTGCTGCAGCATCGTCACCATCGAGTCGACCGCCGCTTCCGATAACTTCAGCACCGGCGAGGGAAAGACACCAAGCACCAGCACAAGGAGCACCAGCGGATACAACACTAGCCTTTCTTGAGTCGTCAGGTCGGCAAACAAGCCCGCGGCCTCTCGGCTCTCGCCGAGCACCGTGACCTGGTAGCTGCGTAGCATATATACTGCACCCAGTATCATCGTAAGCGCGCCAAATACACCCAGCCACGTATCGAACCTGAACAACGAATTGATCAGCATGAATTCGCCGACAAATCCACTCGTAAGCGGCAACGCGATGCTTCCCAGCAACACGATCATGAATACCGTCGCGAAAACCGGGGCTTCCAGTCTAATCGCACCAAGACTCGTCATGTCTTCTGTGTTCAGGCGTGACTGGATAATATCGATCACATAAAACAGCGCCACTACAATTATCCCGTGGCTGATCATTTGAATCATCGCGCCCTGAATGCCGATACGATCGAGCGTGAGTATACCTGCCGCAATCAATCCCACGTGCGCCATCGACGAGTATGCGACGAGTCTCTTCAAATCCTTCTGCACGATCGCGATGCAGGAGGCGAACACGATGCCTATCACCGCCAATGTCAGCGCAGTTGTACCCTCCGCTTGAACGCCCAGAGGTACAAGGGGAAGAAGCCAGCGAATGAGACCATAAACACCCATCTTGAGCATGATCCCGGACAACAGCATTGTTCCCTGCGCTGGCGCGGCCTGATAGGTATCGGGTTGCCATGTATGGAATGGAAACACGGGCATCTTAATAGCAAAGGCGATAAACAACGCCCAGAAGATCCAACGCTGATGCGCGCCAGGTAGTCCTCGGGCAGCATCGTACAACGCCTGAATATCAAACGTGTGGGGCG
Organism: Cyclobacteriaceae bacterium; assembly: GCA_036563875.1. Lineage (GTDB taxonomy): Bacteria > Bacteroidota > Bacteroidia > Cytophagales > Cyclobacteriaceae > ZC4RG29. The sequence continues at coordinate 9,188 of DATCLO010000106.1, read as the reverse complement.
CCGGCGTGTGGAAGTATACATATATGAGCGCCACAAGCATCAGCAAGCTACCGGCGAGCGTGTAAATGAAAAACTTCAATGTTATCGCCCCGCTGTTTGCTGTACCCCAGCGCAGACACAGGATGTAAATGGGGATAAGCGCCAATTCCCAGAAGACATAGAAAAGAAACCCATCCAACGCGCTGAACACACCTACAAGCGCCATCTCCATGACAAGCATGAGCGCGTAAAAGGAACGCGACCGCGCTGTATTGGAAGCCCAAACGATGAACGGCGTCAATCCCGTTGTCAGCAACACGAGCAACAAACTGATGCCGTCCAGTCCGACGTGATACTGAATGCCAAGCGAGGCAATCCAGGGGACGTTCGTCTCAAATTGCGTAGAGGCATCTGCACGGAATTGCAACACAACCCATAGACTGATCAGCAATTCAAGGATCGCGGCAAAAGAAGCAAACGTGCGAGCATAACGCGTCTTCAGCGCCATCACAACGATCGCGGCAGCGAGAGGCCAGAATATCAACAGCGTCAGCGCCATTACAGTACAAGCATTTTAATCGTGATCAGGAGCAGCACCGCAGCCGCCATCATAAAGACATAAAATCCGGTATTCCCCGTTTGCACTCTGCGAAACGCCTGACCAAGTCCGCGTACCAATACAGCCGTGCCATTTACAACCCGATCAACCAATGATCGGTCAACGATCTCATACATTATCGTTGAGAACAGGTAAAGCGGGCGAACAATGAGTGCCTCGTATATCTCGTCGATATAGTATTTGCGGTTGAGCAGACGCGCGACACCCGCAAGTTTCGTATCGTCAAATTCGGGCACTTGACCCAACCTAACGTAAGCACGATAGGCAAACACTATCAGAATAACTGTGAGTGCCACGATAACACCCATCAATGTCAACTCTGTGCCATGAGATATGTGATGCACTTCCATCAGCCGCTTTGAATCTGCAAACACCGGCGCGAGGTAATTGCTGAATGCATGTCCACCGCCTAACATCTCGGGAATATTCACCCAGCCGCCGACTACCGACAACACAGCCAGCACAATCAATGGGATGGTCATGGTGCGCGGTGATTCATGAAGGTGACTTTTCACGTGTTCGTCCATCCGCGGCGCTCCTTTGAATGTAAGGAACAACAACCTAAACATATAAAATACGGTGAGCAAAGAGGTAAACGCCGCTACGATCCACAACCACGTGCTATCCGAAAATGCGTTCGCAAGGATTTCATCCTTGGAGAAAAAGCCTGACAAGGGTGGAATACCTGCTATCGCAAGCGTTGCAATCAGAAAGGTTAACCACGTTACTGGAAGGTGTTTGGAGAGACCACCCATTCTTCGAATATCCTGCTCACCACTCATGGCGTGAATAACGCTTCCCGCGCCGAGGAACAGCAATGCCTTGAAGAATGCGTGCGTCATCATGTGAAACATGCCTGTAGCGTACGCACCCGTTCCCATAGCCACGAACATAAGGCCGAGCTGACTTACCGTCGAGTAAGCAAGAACCTTCTTGATATCATTCTGACGCAACGCAATAGTCGCCGCCAACAACGCCGTCGCTATTCCTGTCACAGCAACAACATCAAGCGCAATTGACGACAGCGTATACAGGATATTGCTTCGCGCAATCATGTATATACCGGCCGTCACCATGGTTGCAGCGTGGATGAGGGCCGACACCGGCGTAGGACCCGCCATCGCGTCGGGCAACCACGTAAACAATGGTATCTGGGCACTCTTTCCGATGGCGCCTATAAAGAGAAGGATGGCGATCCAGGTGATGATCGGATCAACTTTCCCGACGTCGGCAGCCGAGGCAAACACGTCCGCGTAAGCGATGCTTCCAAAATGCACGAAGACGAGGATGATACCGAGGATCATTCCCAGGTCACCAATGCGGTTCATGATAAACGCTTTCTTGGCAGCGTCGTTGTAATCCTGGTTCCTGAACCAGAAACCGATCAGCAGATAAGAACAAAGTCCTACCCCCTCCCATCCTACAAACATCAGCAGATAGTTCGAGCCCATCACGAGGATGAGCATGAAGAAGATGAAGAGGTTGAGATAGGAGAAAAAGCGATTGTACCCTTCATCACCGTGCATATAGCCCACCGAATACACGTGGATAAGAAATCCCACACCTGTGATGATGAGCATCATTAACGAACTGAGTCGATCGGCCAGGAGCGAAAACGAAACGCTAAACCCTCCCGACGAAAACCAGGTAAACTCACTTGTGGAAAGAACGGTTAACGGGTTAGAAAGAAGCTTTGTAAACACCCATACCGACAACAGGAAAGCCGCGAACACTACGCCGGGTGCTAACACTGACACTGTTGAATGAGGTACACGCTTGTTCAACAGGCTGATAGCGATGAATCCAGCCAGCGGTAACAACGGGATAAGCCATATGGACTCCTGTACTACCATTTCAGCTTGTTAAGAATATCGATATCGGTAGACTTTATCTTGTTGTACAAAACCGTAAGGATCGCCAACCCCACAGCGACCTCAGCGGCGGCTACAGCCATAATGAAGAAGACAAATACTTGCCCCGCCATGTCGCCGTGGAACGTGGCAAACGCCACCATAAGGAGATTCACCGCGTTGAGCATAAGCTCGATACACATGAAAATGATGAGCGCATTCCTTCTGAACAGAACGCCCAGCACGCCAGCCGCAAACAAAGCTGTACTCAGCACCACGTAGTGCTCCAGCGCAAGACCGTTTTGCATAAGGCTACTGTTCATTGACGACGGCTTCAGTTGGTTTTGTTTCGGGTGTCAACTCGTCGGCGTTTGTTGCCGGAGTTATCCTCTTTTTTGACCGGCCGATCATAATAGCACCGGTCATCGCTGCAAGCAGCAACAGGGACACCGCTTCAAACGGAAGTAAGTATTCGTTCAGCAACACCTTACCGAGATTTCGCGCGGAGCCTACGACGCTCGTATCGATGTACGTTGTCTCTGCCGTTCGCAATGCAGCGGAAAGAACGACCATAAATAGTCCGCCTGTAACGATAGCTGCTACTTTCAGCAACAGCGTCTTCTGCTTCTCTACCGCTTCGTTGAGATTCAGCAGCATGATGACATACAGGAAAAGCACCATAATGGCGCCGGCATAGACGATGACGTGAACGGCCGCCAGAAACTGTGCATTGAGCAGCATGTAGTGGCACGCGATCGTGAAGAATGTCATCACGAGAAATATGACACTCGTGACCGGGTTGCGCGAAAAGACAACCATCAGCGCGCCCATCACGGCGAGAAATGACAGGAAGTAGAACGCGTACAGTGTCACAGCTCAGTCAACGGTTATGACGTAAATGCTTTATTTTCTTGAACTCCAAAACTTTGGGTGACTGCCGTTTGGATACATCGACACGGTTGTCGACAGGCTCCACGAGTTTGTCCTTTCCATAGATGAATCCATCGCGCGCGTAGTCCGTGCTTACAAGCCTGTCGGTCAAAAATATCGCTTCCTTCGGGCACGCCTCCTCACAAAGGCCACAGAATATGCAGCGCAGCATGTTGATCTCATAGGTCGCAGCGTACTTTTCTTCGCGGTAAAGCTTTTCCTCTCCCGGCTTCCGCTCAGCGGCCGTCATCGTAATCGCTTCAGCAGGGCAAGCAACAGCGCATAACCCACATGCGGTACAGCGTTCAGCGCCGTTATCGTCACGCTTGAGTACGTGCATGCCACGCCAGACAGGACTGAAGGTTCGCTTCTGTTCGGGATAACGTATTGTGGTCTTCCGCTTGAAAAGGTGACGGAGCGTAATGGTAATGCCGCCGATGATGGCCGGTAGGTATATCCTTTCCAGGAACGTCATCTTCGGATTATCCAGGACTTTCGCTTTCCCTGTCAGTGACTTCATACGCGGTCCGTTAATATCATCACAAGTCCGGTGATTGCGACATTCGCTATTGCAAGCGGGATCAACACCCGCCACCCGAGGTACATGAGCTGGTCGTAACGGAAACGTGGAAGCGTCCACCGTATCCACATATAAAAGAATACGAAGAATCCGATCTTGATAAAGAATGCCAGCGTCCCAAGAATCGTGATTGCATTCTGACTCAGGCCCAGGTCATTCATGAACGGAAAATTCGTACCGCCAAAGTACAGCGTGGAAATCACCGCAGACGAAATAAACATGTTGATGTATTCCGCGAACAGATAAAACCCAAGCTTCATACTGCTGTACTCGGTGTGATAGCCACCGACCAGTTCTGTTTCCGACTCCGGTAAGTCGAATGGCGTGCGGTTGCACTCCGCAAAGGCACACACGAGAAACAGGAGAAATCCAAGCGGCTGATAAACGACATTCCAGAAGTTCCAGGTCCCTCCGGTGCCTCCTGCCTGGAATTCAACAATTTCGCGAAGGCTCAGGGTGCCCGTCATCATGATCAGCGCAATGATGGAGATGCCCATGGCGATTTCGTAGCTGATCATTTGCGCTGATGCGCGAATCGCACCAAACAGGGAGAACTTATTGTTTGACGCCCAGCCACCGATCATGATGCCATACACGCCGAGTGAAACAACACCAAAGACATACAGGAGACCAAAGTCGAAGTCGATGATCTGCAATACATACGGGACACCGTTGATCACCAACTCCCCTCCCCAGGGAATAACGACGCCCGCCATAATGGCTGTAAGCATTGCGATGCAAGGGCCTACGATAAACAACGTCTTGTTCGCTACTTCAGGGATGATCTCCTCTTTCATGAACATCTTAATCCCGTCGGCGAGGGGTTGCAGGATTCCAAAGGGTCCCGCACGGTTCGGCCCAACCCGATCCTGAATAAAGGCCGCCACCTTGCGCTCGAGGTAGGTCGAGTACATCGCCGCCAGCAGCATGATGCCGAACACGACAACGACAAGGATGGCCTTATATATAAAGAATGACGTCATGCCGTACGCGCGTTGGAACTGTTACCATTCGCTTTCCCCTTCTGGAACTCAATCTGCCTTTCAATTTCTTTCTTCAGTGCCACCAGGTTTATCTTCTCATAGTGGTTTTGTGAGATCACAGAGTGACGATCGATACGCCTTGGTCCTTCCACTACCCAATCACTCAGGTTCTTGTGCTCGAACCGACACTCATTGCAAATAAACTCATGCACTTCCCCGTATCGATCCTTGCGTCCTGTGACCCGAAGCACCTCTTCTCCTTTTGTCCACAGTACCACCTTCCCGCAGCACTTGTCGCAATTCCGGTGCGCATCGAGGGGTCGTGTAAACCATACACGACTCTTAAACCGAAATGTGCGGTCGGTCAGTGCACCCACCGGACACACGTCAATCATGTTGCCGGAGAACTCGTTGTCGATAGCCTTCTGGATATACGTGCCGATTTCGGCTCTATCGCCACGGTTCAGCACGCCGTGCCTGCGTTCGTTGGTGAGTTGATCCGCCACATACGTGCACCGGTAGCAAAGAATGCACCGTGTCATGTGGAGTTTGATCTTATCGCCGATGTCGATCGGCTCGAATGTACGACGCTCTTCCTCATACCGCGTCGTCGCCAGACCGTGCGCGTAGCTGAGGTCCTGTAAGTCGCACTCTCCCGCCTGATCACAAATCGGACAATCGAGAGGGTGATTGATCAGCAGAAATTCAACGACACCTTTACGTGCTTCGAGAACGTCAGGAGAAGTGATGTTTTCAATGATCATCCCATCCTGAACCGGCGTCGAACACGATGCCACCAGTTTAGGCAGCGGCCGCGGGTCTCGTGCCGAAGCTTGGGCCACGCGAACGAGGCACACCCGGCATTTCCCACCGCTCTCTTTCAAACTCGTGTAGTAGCACATTGCCGGAGGCACAATGGCGCCACCGATCTGCCTTGCTGCGTTCAGGATCGTGGTACCGTCGGGTACTTCCGCTTCTATGCCGTCGATGGTGATCTTTGCCATGTTGTTATGTCATGCCGTTTCGAGGTGACGCCTTGGTACTAACGGCTCTATTTCAAAGTGCTTCGGGTTCTTTACCTTTTCGGGATACTTGATATGGTATTCAAAGTCTTCCCGGAAGTGACGAATCGCGCTTGACACGGGCCACGCTGCCGCGTCGCCAAGGGGGCAAATGGTCTTGCCCTCAATCTTCTTCGCGACGTCGTCGAGCAGGTCGATATCATGTGGTCTTCCCTCTCCGTGCTCAATGCGATGCAGCACTTTTTCCATCCATCCAGTGCCTTCGCGACACGGGCTGCATTGTCCACACGACTCGTGATGATAAAATCGCGTGAAGTTCCAGAGATTCCGCACTATACAGGTGGTTTCATCCATCACGATAAAGCCTCCTGATCCGAGCATCGTTCCCGTTTGGAAACCACCTTCCGCGAGCGACTCGTATGTCATTAGTCGCGGTTCTCCCTTTGCTGTCTTCAGTATCAGGTCAGCAGGAAGAATCGGTACTGACGATCCGCCGGCAACAACCGCTTTGAGCTTCCTCCCCTTCCAAATGCCGCCGCAATATTCGTCGGAATAGATGAATTCCTCAACCGGAAGACCCAATTCAATCTCATATACCCCAGGTTTGTTGATATGCCCGCTGGCGGATATCAATTTCGTACCTGTGCTCTTTCCCACACCGATCCTCGCGTACTCGACGCCACCCATCGTGATAATCGACGGCACGGTTGCCAACGTCTCAACGTTGTTCACCAGCGTCGGACAGTGATAGAGTCCCATTACCGCAGGGAAGTACGGAGGCTTAAGGCGTGGATTGCCACGCTTTCCTTCCAGCGATTCGAGAAGAGCAGTTTCTTCTCCGCAGATGTAAGCGCCTCCTCCGGGATGAACATATATCTCGAGCGAGAAGCCAGTTCCCAAAATGTTGTTACCCAGAAATCCGGCAGATCTGGCCTCTTCTATGGCTCTCTCGAGGATGGGAAATATCCAGCGAAACTCTCCCCGCATGTAGATGTATGCCGTGTTCGCGCCGATGGCGTAGCTCGCGAGGATCATTCCTTCTATCAGGAGGTGAGGAATATGCTCCAGGAGATAGCGATCCTTGAATGTTCCAGGTTCGCTCTCATCGGCGTTGCATACGAGATACACCGGCTTACCTGACTTACGATCGATAAACGTCCATTTCAATCCTGTAGGGAAACCTGCGCCTCCCCTTCCGCGAAGTCCCGAGAGCTTCACCTCTTCCGTGACTTGCTCGGGCGACATTTGACGGAGCGCTTTTTCAACGGCAGTGTATCCACCCTGACGACGGTACACGTCGTAGAACTGAATACCCGGTACATTTATATCCTTCAGAAGCAGTTGCCGTCTCATGATGCTTTCTGTTCCTGTTGAGCCCGAAGCCGATCCAGAATTTCGTCCAGGCTTTCACAACTAAGATTCTCTATATAATGATCACCCACCTGCATTACGGGCGCGGTGCCACATGATGCCAGACATTCCACCGTCTTCAGCGTAAACATTCCATCTGCAGATGTTTCGCCGTCGCGGATGTTAAATTTCCTTTCAATATGTTCGATAATCTCATCGGCGCCTCTTAGCATACACGGACCCGTGCGGCAAACTTCAAGCACGCACTTTCCCACAGGCTTGAGGTTAAACATCGTGTAGAAAGTTGCTACCTCATACACCTCAATGGGCTTGATATCCAGCAGCGACGCAACATAATCCATCGTCTCCGTGCTCAGCCATCCTCCAAACTCGGCCTGCGCAAGGTGCAACACAGGCAACAACGCCGACTTCTGCTTCCCCGCCGGATAGCGCGCGATGATGCGCTTCACAAGATCAAGAGTCGCGGGGGAGAATGTGCTGGAGTGTTTCACCTCGGTGTTCATGAATGTGTTGACGTGTTGATGTGTTGATCTGTTAATGTTATCTCTCCGATTATCTATACTACGTTATTCTGTTTCGTGCCCATTACTACTGCATACTGCTCTAGGCATCCAATTCTCCTGCAATTACATTCAAACTACTCATCGTCAAAATCGCATCCGAAATATTGCTGCCCTGTATCATTTCCGGGTATGCCTGGTAGTAAATGAAACAGGGTCTCCGGAAGTGCAGGCGGGCCGGGGTGCGTCCGCCGTCGCTTATCAGGTAAAAGCCGAGTTCGCCGTTGCCACCTTCCACACAGTGGTATACTTCTCCCTTCGGGATGTCTGTTTCCCCCATTACTATCTTAAAGTGATAGATGAGCGCCTCCATATTATTATAGACTTGCTCTTTGGGAGGAAGGTAGAATTCCGGAACATCGGCGTGGTAAGGACCGTCGGGTAGTTTTTCGATAGCCTGACGGATGATGCTCAGGCTTTGCCACATTTCTTCCTGCCGGACGAGAAAACGATCGTATGTGTCGCCGTTCTTTCCAACGGGGACTTCGAAGTCGAAGTCTTCATACGACGAATACGGTTCCATAACCCGCACGTCGTAGTCGACACCCGTTGCACGCAGATTAGGACCCGAGAAACTGTAGCTCAAGGCCCGCTCCGCAGAGATGGCGCCTACACCAATCGTCCGCTCCATGAAGATCCGGTTACGCTTCAGCAGCTTTTCGAATTCTTTCAGCGCGACGGGATACTCTTTCATGAACTTGTCGATCTTGGCCCATGCAGTCGGAGTAAAATCGCGTTCAAATCCACCAATGCGGCCGATGTTCGTCGTGAGTCGCGCGCCACAAATCTCCTCGTATATCTCGTAAATCAGCTCGCGGAACTGGAACAAGTAAACAAATCCGGTGAGTGCGCCGGTATCAACACCCAACACGCTGTTGCATATGAGGTGATCGGATATGCGGGCGAGCTCCATGATGATGACGCGCAGGTATTGCACTCGCTTTGGTATCTCAACTCCGAGGAGTTTTTCTACCGTCATGTGCCATCCCATATTGTTGATGGGTGCAGAGCAATAGTTTAGACGATCCGTGATTGGCGTGATCTGTGCATAAGGTCGTCGTTCTGCAAGCTTCTCGAAGGCACGGTGGATGTAACCGATCGTAGGCTCGGAGCGTACGATCACCTCCCCATCCATCGTCAGCACGTTCTGAAAGATCCCGTGCGTCGCCGGATGCGTCGGTCCGAGGTTAAGGGTTGTGTATCTGTTTTCATCCCCCAACTCACGGTGTTCACCCACTATGTTTCGAGTCATTCCCATTTAGGATGTGCGCAAGTGTTGATGTGTTGATGTGTT
>DATCLO010000105.1:0-16817 GCA_036563875.1 Cyclobacteriaceae bacterium | reverse complement strand
AAGGCTGAAAATCAGCAAAAAATAGGACCTCCTCATTTGTGGCGCTGCTGACCGGTGTATACACAAGGAAACTCAAAAGTAAGCAATCAGGCCCTCAAAATCAGGCCGTTCCGTGGGTTTCGGTGGGGGTGCAAAAATTTCTTAACTTTTTTTGCTTAGTACTTGGCCATACATAGTACTTTTCCGTATATAGTAAGAGAGTTGATTTTTTCTGATTTCTAATGATTTCAACGTATGAATGTCGAAAATACGCAGGTGCAGATGAGGAAGGGGATCCTGGAATACTGCGTACTGCATATCATTTCGCGGGGAGAGGTGTATGCCTCGGACATGCTGGATGAGCTAACCGCGGCGAAAATGATTGTGGTGGAAGGGACCCTGTACCCCCTCCTCACCCGCCTGAAAAATGCCGGACTGCTGGAGTACAAATGGGTGGAATCGAAGTCCGGCCCGCCCCGGAAGTACTACACCCTGACGGACAAGGGAAGCAAGGTGCTGGAACAACTGACCAAAACCTGGGACGAGCTGGTCCACTCCACTCAAATGATAACTTCAAAGTCGAGGACCGTCTGAAAAAATCCCGGCTATAACACGCAATTGAAGCTCAAGAACAGCGACTAATAGAGTATCCGATGAAAAAAAACATCAGCATCAATATCAGTGGAATCATCTTCCACATTGAGGAAGACGGATATGACCGGCTGAAAAAGTATCTCGATTCCATACATAAATACTTCTCTTCGTTTGAAGACAGCAACGAAATCCTGGCTGACATTGAAAGCAGGATCGCGGAGTTGTTCCTCTCCAAACTGAACGAAGGGAAGCAGGTCATCACGGCCGACGACGTTAACTCGCTCATCGCTACAATGGGTAGTGTGAGCGACTTCCGTGCAGCCGAAGCGGAAGGCGCCGCAGAAGAAACCAGTGAAACATCCTCGCAGGAAGAAGGCGCTTCTGGTGGCTCGCATACACGATATCAGGAGCCCAGGCGCCTTGTGCGCGATGAAAAGCGCAAAATTGTCGGAGGCGTATGCGCCGGCCTAGCCTACTATATAAATGTTGACCCTGTCTGGGTACGTTTGGTTTTCGCTCTGCTGACCGCCTTCTATGGCATCACCTTCATCATTTACGTCATCCTATGGATCGCGATGCCAGGTGCCTTTGACATCGAAGAGCAGACCGACAACAAGAAGATGTTCCGCGATCCGGAAACTAAAGCGTTGGGTGGAGTTTCCGGTGGCGTCGCCGCATACTTTGGAATAGACATCACTGTCGTTCGCATTCTCTTTATCGTGTTCTCGTTTGCCGGTGGTATAGGATTGCTCGTCTACATCGTGTTGTGGGTCATCCTTCCAGAAGCACATACGATCACCGACAGAATGCAAATGCAGGGGGAGCCTGTTACCCTTTCTAATATTGAATCCAATATTAAGAAAGGGTTGAATATCCAGGATGGTGAAGAAAGCGTACTCACCAAAATCCTCCTCTTCCCATTCCGACTGGTCGCGTTCATCCTTAACGGCATTGCCCGCATACTCGGGCCCCTTGCTGAAGTTGTCCGCGTCGCTATCGGAATCATCGCCGTACTCATGGGCTTCGGCTTTATCCTCTCTGTGATGATCACAACAGGTGTGCTGCTCGGTGCCATCAATTTCCCTGAATACACGGCCCTGATGAACGATCCGATGTTCGACTTTCCGGTCGGGGCACTCCGCGAGATAGTACCCCTGTGGCTTGGACTCACCGCTTGTCTCGTAGCCATCATTCCAGGTATACTGCTGACGCTCCTCGGCATCTCGATCGTCGCAAGGAAAAACGTCATCACACCAGCAGTGGGATGGTCACTCTTTGTTGTATTCTTTGCAGGTGTCGGACTTCTCGCCTTCGGGGGTTCCAGGATCGCACTCAAGTTTCACGAAAGCGGCACATATCGAAACGAACGCACATTTGACATCGGCGGGCGCACAGCCGTGCTAAAACTCAGCGACATTCCGGAAGATGACGACCGGGAAGTCGACATCACGCTCCGCGGATATGAAGGTCAGCAGATTCTTGTCGAGGAATTCTATCGCGCCAGGGGTAGTACCCGATCTCAGGCAATTGAGCATGCGCGTATGGTGAACTACACGATTACACAACAAGATTCGATACTGCTCTTCGATCCTGCGATCCGCTTCTCCAATGACGCCGTCTTCCGCGACCAGCAAGTCGACATCATGCTGAACATACCGTACGATTACCCGTTCGTCATGACCGAGGAGTTTGCGATGTTCATTGAAAACTATGTGCCCTGGGAAAACGCGCGCGACCATACCTGGGTGTTGACGCGTAACGGCCTGGAATGTCGCGATTGTAAGGGCACGGCAGCCGGCGGCACGAGGGAGTTCTCCGACTTTGACGCGATAGAACTCAGTGGCGCATTTGATGCAACGATACGTCATGGGAACCAGCACACGGTCGAGCTGTCCGGTCCTGAAGGCGAACGCGAAAAATACGATGTGTATCAGTCGGGCAGAACGCTGGTGATTGATTATGAAGGGCGGCGCAAGTTCGACTTCAAGCTGAAAGACATCGATATCGAACCGGTTCACCTTACCATCACCGTTGTCAATCTCCAAAGCATTGAAGCCGTTGGCTACGGTCGCCTCCGACTGGATGACATCACCACGGATGACTTGCACATCGACCTTAAAGGACCGGTCCGCGCCCGTGGCGTTCTCACAGCAAAGAACATAACCATCGACATGACCGGCAGCGCCGAAGCCGACTTTAGCGGAACAGCAGAATCCCTGAATGCAGACATCAACTTTGCCTCGCGTCTCGACGCCGACGGCCTTGAAGTAACCGACGCTGACATAGAAGCAAATGGAGCCTCTACGGCAGATGTAAATGTTACGGGCAATCTGACGATTGAAGAACGACTCGGTAGTAAGGTGGAGTATAGAGGGAACCCGAGGGTGGTGGTCGTGGACAGGTAATCGGTTACCCACTATTTCCTATTTTGCCATTTCCTGTTAAATTTAGTAGCAATGAATGCGGGCTTGTTCTTCGTTCTCGCAGCTCTGATCGCTTCTCCCTTTGATGGAATGTGCCAGCGGCAGGGGATCCGCGGGCAGGTGTTCTGGCTGAGTGGTAACCAGATGCCCGGTCCGGATCGCGAGGTAGCGCCGGGACTGGGAATCAAGCGGGAGATCCATATTTACGAAGTAGCTACCCGCGATCAGGCAGATCACGAAGACGTTTTCTTTAGCAATATCAAGACCCGTCATGTTGCGACCGTGGTGAGCGGCCCCGATGGCCGATTTAAAGTGAAGCTTCCGCCTGGCAGATATTCCCTGTTTGTGAAGGAACCGAGGGGCCTTTTTGCCAACCTTTTCAGCGCCTCGGACGAAATCAATCCAGTCGTCGTGGAACCCCGCAAATTCACGTGGGTTTCGGTAACTGTGGATTATGAAGCGGCGTATTAGCCTCTGAAGCAGATTTTTTCACTTCGCGAAAAAAAGCGCTTCAGGGCCGTGCAACCTCCAAGCCCTTCCGGGCATCTTGGAGGTGAAGGAACTCTAAATGGGATTACATATTTACCGCGCAGAGGAGGAAGAACTGATCGAAGGCTGCCGCAGGCGCAACAGTAGCGCCCAGCGGAAGCTATATGATCTGTATTCCTCCCGGATGTACGCCCTTTGCCAGCGGTATATGCGCAATTCGGCAGATTCGGAGGATGTACTGATCAGCGCGTTTATGAAGGTGTTCGACCGGATCGACCAGTACAAGGGGGAAGGAAGTTTCGAGGGGTGGATCCGACGGATCGTCGTAAACGAAGCGCTGACTGCCCTCCGCCGAAACCGCAACATGGCCCTGGAAACCGATATCGAGGCGGCGGACTGGGATTCGCAGGCCCTCCAGACGGTCGACCACCTGCACGCGCAGGACCTGGCCGACATGATCGCAGAACTTCCCCCCGGTTATCGCGTCGTGTTCAATATGTACGCCATCGATGGCTACTCCCACAAGGAAATCGCCGATCAACTAGGCATCACAGAAAACACGAGCAAATCCCAATTGAGTCGCGCGCGGGCTTACCTGCGCAAACTTCTGGAAAGCTATGAAGTCCCTAACGTAAAAAACGGCGGACAATGAAAAACATACCTGACGAAATGTTCCGCAGGAAGCTGGAACACCTGGAAAACCCACCGCCGGCACGGGCGTGGGAAAGAATCGAGCGTGGCATGCGCCGGAAACGCATCACGCCCTGGCTCGCTATTGCCGCATCCCTCCTGCTGGCGATCACTGCATCCGCGCTGATCCTCACCAGACAGTCGGGTTCAGACACGCGCGAAATTGCCGACAAGCAACTTCCGGGAACACCGGCAACACCGGACACCGCTAAGGTCACGCATCCTCACCAGCAAGTGGAACAAAGCGGTGACGCAATTGTTACCGACGTGCCCGAACCCCAAGCGCAGCCGGCACCCAGAGCAGCTGTACCATCCCCGATTGTTCCGGATGCGACGGTCGCAGCCAATACGACACCGCTAGCAACGGATGCGCCACCCGCTGAAGAAGACATACCGACTGTCGATGCGATAGAAGATTCCGTACCGACCTTGATAGCCGATGCTTCCCCCGAGGATCGTACTCCGGTGAAGATCGTTCTTGAAGCTGGAGGTGTGCAAGCACGGTACCTGAAAAAAAAGTCAGAGGATGAAGCAACGGAAGAAGTAGCAAAGGCATCTGGTTTACGAAAGCTGCTGGACAAAGCTGAACAAATCCAGAAGGAAGATCCCATCGGCGATCTCCGGCAGATGAAAAACGAAATATTCGCGCTGAACTTCCCCGGAAAGAAGCGCGATCAAAACAAATGAAAAACATTATGAAGAGCATGATTGCAGGAGCTGTCGCGTTGAGCCTTGCGACGGTTTCGCTGAAAGCCCAGGATGCCCCGGACACGGTCGTTATCAATCTCACAAAATCATCGAAGGTAGTGCTGACGATAGGTGACAGCACCGATCTGCAGACACTGCGCAACTACGATTTTCAACAACTTTTTGATGACGTGCTCGACAGTCTGGAAGGAAAATCCATCGGCTTCGTTCCTTATGATTCTTCCGACGAAAAAACAGAAACGTATTCCTGGGAGCGGAACGATGATGATGATGAATGGGATGACTGGGACTACAGTTACTCGGAACGGCGCTGGCGCACAACACAGTCGTTTAACTTCGACCTTGGAACCAGCAATTTCCTAAGTGATGGAAAGTTTCCCGACAGTGAAAATGCGCCGTATGCCGTGCGCCCGTGGGGATCGTGGTATCTCGGAATCAACTCCATCCAACGTACGCGGATTGGCAAGAATTTCTTTGTCGAGTGGGGCCTCGGTGTCAGCTGGTATAACTTCAAGTTCCAGGAAGACAACATGACCCTCGTTAAGGACGATGTCGGAGTAACGTTCACGCCGGATATGCGGGATGCAGATTTCAGGAAAAGCAAGCTTACCGTAAGCTACGTCAACGCGTCCATCGTACCCGTGCTGGACTTCAGCAACCGGAGCAACAAAGGACGTTGGGATGCAACACGGGCATTCCGAATCGGTGCCGGTCCCTATATTGGATATAAGATCGATAGCTACACGAAGATCAAATACAAACTAAACGGCTCCATGGAGAAGGACCGCAATCACGACGGCTTCTACATGGAAAACATCCGGTACGGAATGCGGATGCAGATTGGATATCGTTCACTGGATTTGTTCTTCAACTACGACATGAACGAGTTGTTCTCCGAGGGGAAAGGCCCGTCACTGAATGCTTTTAGTTTTGGGGTTGTGTTTTAGGCTAAAACGTAAATACTCTATCAATTGAATGCGTCCCCTGCGACGCATTCTTTTTTTATACCGAAAAATCACAAATCACTAATCACAAATCGCTAATCATTCGCTCCCTCCACCCTCGGCCATCCTTCCTCATCCCAAACGATCTCTTCAATTTTCAACTTCGGCCTTCCATTATCCGAAGCATCATAGGCGTGGAATACCAGATAATCCTTTCCATCAAAAGTGTATGCTGAGTTATGCCCAACGCCGGGCCAGCGTTCGTTGCCGGATACGACGAGCGTGCCGCCGCCATGATCCAGACGATTCCCCTCGCGATCAAGATAGGGTCCACGAATGTTCTCCGAACGCCCTACCATTACCTTGTAGTTGCTTTCAACACCGCGACAGCAAAAGTCGAATGACACAAACAAATAGTAGTACCCATTCCTATGAAAGATAAACGGTGCTTCGATGGCGCCTTCACCTGCCTCCCGGTCGTCGGTCTTGAAATCGCGTGCACGCCTCGCTATCGTGTACCATTCTTCCGGCTGTGCGATTGCCGTTAGCGTACTGTCCAGCTTAACGAGCTTCATCCCGCTCCAAAAGGATCCAAACACCATCCACGGTACGCCTTGCTCATCAAAGGCGACGTTCGGGTCGATAGCATTCCATAAATCCCTTCCCGGTACGGATTGAATCACTTTACCATGATCGGTCCACTTAAAGTCCGGACTATTCGGATTCAGTGTTTTGTCCGTAGCCACTCCAATGCAGGAAGTATTCTTACCAAAAGCTGAGACAGAATAGTACAGATAATACAGTCCGTTATGAAAGGCAATGTCCGGTGCCCACGTGTGGCCTTTGTACCCAGGCACTGCATCAATAGCCCACGCTGGCGGTGTTTCAAAGACCGGTGCCTCACGTTTCCATGTTTTCATATCCGGGGAAGAGTAAACGGAAATACCCATCCCCGTGCAGAACAGATACCACGTTTCGCCTTCACGGATCATCACGGGATCATGTACCCGAATGTTCTGCGCGAAGGACACCAGTCCTATCATAACAAGTACGGCAGTCAGGCACATGATTCGTCTCATGAGATCGGCTTTAGTTGACTTTACCTGATCGGCACGCGTACAACGGTAAGCGAAAGCGGATCCAGTTGTATATCCAGCTTCCTGCCGCTTGCTTTAAGGGGCTTTGTTTCCGGGCTAATCCGAAGTGGATTGTCGATGGAATTCACTGCTTCAGGATCGGCAGACTTCAACACGGTAACCGTACCTGTCTTCATTCCCCTTATGCCGTCGACTCGGATGTCAGCCGGCTGCGTCGACTCAGAAGCATTGACAATTTTCAGAATCAACTCATTCGTATTTCGATCAACAGCCGCCGTCGCGTACACCTGCGGGCCGGTTAAGGGTTTTCCATTCGACTGCACAGATACTACATGCGTGCCTCTGTTATTGGAGAACAGCTTTTGCACATAGTAGTTGGGTGTACCGAACGACTTAAGGTTATCGAACCAAATCAAATCAGGTGTCCATTGCCATCCATCGACATGAGCAAACAAAGGTGCGTAGGACGTCAGGTAAACAACATCCGCATTGCGCTCCAGACCCGTCATGAATGCTGCCTCCGACAATGCGCATCGCCAATTGTTCTTGTTTTCAGGACTTGCGATCGCTACACTCTGCGCTGCATATTCACCAGCAAACACTTTCGGTCCCGAGCGATCGTATGAATCATACCGCGTCGCATTCTCAAAGAACCATTCGGGAGGACGGTAGTAGTGCTCGTCTACAATTTCCGCTTTGAGTTCCCTAAGTTCTTCCCATCCATACTCGAACATCTCTCCATCGGGGAACGGTCCGCTGCCAGAGACAATCGTGACATCCGGGTACTTCGACTTAATCGCATCCACAAAGAGTTTGTAGCGCTCGATGTAGCCCGGACCCCATTGCTCGTTACCAATTCCGATGAACTTCAATTTGAATGGCTCAGGATGACCCATGTCGGCTCTCACCTTGCCCCACGGCGTGTCAGTCGAGCCATTGGCAAACTCAATCAGGTCGAGTGCATCCTCTATGTAGGGATCAAGCTGATCCAATGGGACAACCTCTGCGCTGTTGAATTGGCACGCCATGCCACAGCTCAGGATGGGAAGCGGTTCAGCGCCCAGGTCTTCAGCCAACTGAAAATATTCAAAGAATCCCAGTCCGAAGGACTGAAAATAATCCGGCGTTGGACGGTGCCGAAACTCGGTATTCCATCGGTTGATGATCAGGTGTCGATCTTCAACGGGGCCTACCGTTTTCTTCCATTGGTAACGCGTTGCGAGGTCGCGACCTTCAACGATACACCCACCGGGAAAACGCAGAAAGCCAGGCTTCAGGTCAGCAAGAAGCTGCACCAGGTCGGCGCGTAAACCGTTCGGCCTTCGCTTCCAGGTGTCTGCTGGAAAAAGTGATACGATATCAAGATCCACCGTACCTGTGCCCTCGAACCAAATGTTCAACTTTGCCCTTGCCTCCGTACGGGTGGCAGTGATGTTCACGCTGTATTTTTTCCATTTAACACCTTCCGGTGTGAGACTTGCTTCACCTATTGGGCTTCCCTTCTCATCCACGAGTTCCAGTCGCAGCGTCACCTTCCCTCCCTGGTGTTGACTTGCGAGAACAGAGAAAACATATTCTCCGCCTTGCTTCACGCCCATCCCGCGGAAACCTTCATTCGTAATGCCATATCCCTTAGAGGCATTCGTTGTTACCCGCGCAAATCGTGGATTGGTGGTCTTGCCGACGCGGTTAATGATCGTCATACTACCTGACTCCCTATTCAGTGAAAACCGATCGTACTTGTGCTCCTGCCAGCCCATCCTCGGATCGGCAAATTCGAAGGATCGGTTCTTGATCATTTCAGCATAGATACCGCCATCCGCTGCGAAGTTGATATCTTCAAAAAAGATACCCCACATCGTTGGCTGTATCGGCGCACCAACTTTGCCCGCGTCGACCTGTAAGGTGACGGAACTCTGAGCAACAACGCGAAATGGTAACAGCGCGGCAATGAGTGCGACAAGAAGTAAGTGATTGCGTTTTCGGTCTTGCATGCGTTCCTAAGTTTTCAGTTTTGTTTTTTTCCCCAAATGGCCACGCCTTCCTGGTTCAGGCCAGTGAAGAGAATACATTCGGTTTTGTTTTCCCAATCCCGGCCGCGTTCCACAATCGCCGTGTACGCGGCATCGCCGATTTCCAGCGTGAGTACCGGTGCGTCATACCTCCAGTGCTGATCCGACTTTGCATCGATAGTCCCTCCTTCATCAAGCGTCATCGGGACTGCGAATTGAAAGTTAGGAGAAACCTGCTCGTTTGCATAGCCGGGAACAACCTGGTAGCCGAACACAATTCGTTCCCAGGCTCCAACCAATTCCTCCTCGCTGACAGGCGATTGCTCTACCGCGGCATACCGTTCCGGCGACACCACCGGCCATCCGCTGTCCATCCAAAACATCCTGCGAACGTGCAGTACCATGTAGTGGCTGTCCACACCCGGGCGTCCCTGATGCGCCATGTAGTACTGACCGTCATCCTCGAACACGGCGCAATGACCAGTGCCCTGCCATCCTCCGTGATCCACAAACCGATACGGCGCGAGGATCATGGGAATCATATCGTGCCCCGCGTTGAGATCAACGCCGTTGAAATCGTAAAAGGGACCCTCCGGAGAATCCGACCTTCCCACCCGTACATTATACTTCGTCTGAAGCCAATCGTACGAAATGAAAAGGAAGTACTTATCCTGTTCCAGGTGGTAAATGATCTCGGCGGCTTCAATGTTTCCGTTCGGTGTTCCGCTCGTAAATCCGCGCTGCGCCACCCGCTTTCCACGTGCGAGTGGAGTCTTGGCGAGTCCGGTAGATGGATCCAGCTCCAAAACGTAAATGCCATCCCAAGCAGAACCGTAGTACATCCAATGGCGGCCTTCGTGGTCCACAATCACCGAAGGATCGATGGCATTGGTGTGAACGGTATTGTCGGCGGACGACCGAACTACAACGTCACGTTCTGTCCAGGGTCCTTCAGGTGACGATGCTGTGGCGAGTCCGATCACACTAAGCCGTGGCGTTGGCGACGACAAGGAATAGTAGAGTCTGAATTCGTCGCCGACTTTCATCACGTAAGGAGCCCAAAGGGAATTGAATGGCGTTCCGCCAGACTGGGTAATGTATTCGGCTCCCTTTGGAGGGAGCTTATTAAATACCCAACCGACGAAATTCCAATCAACCAGATCCCTCGACTTGCGTATCTGGATTCCCAATCGTACATCGATGCCATACCCCGCATCCGTACTGAAGCAATAAAAATACGCTCCATCCCTTATGATGCTGGGATCATGCACATTGTACGGACCCCACCGAGGATGCATTTCGAATGGTGCGAGGTCTGGATACGTGTCGGCCAGGTCATCGATGTTGAACCCAGACTCCTCTCCAGGCGGCGGCTTGACAGGTGGTTGTGGTCCCGGCGGTTCTTTGTCTCTGCTGCACGAAAAACACAATAATCCTGTCCACAGCAAGCCCATCAGGGCTACACCACACTTCATCCTCTTCATGGAAGTCGCCGCGCGTCTTATCAGCAATGTTCCTCGTCGCTAGTTAGCTGAATTGGGCAATAAGTTCTCGTTCAGGTCAAGTTCACCCTGAGGTATTTTCAGGTATTCGCTTCCGGGTACATAGTTGTTGAACTCCGGGTCGTGAGATTTCAGCATGTCAAGTTTGTCCGGATCCTGCAACCATCCCCATCGGATAATGTCGTAGAAACGCGTGCCTTCAATCGCCAACTCCATCACCCTTTCGTGAGCAATCTGTTCGCGCATCTGCTCCTGCGTAAAGCCTGCGAACTCTGCCTCACGGTCCGGAAGATTCGCGCGGTCGCGCACCTTCTGAATGTATTCAGCAGCCAGAGCCTGGTTGTTCAGTTCATTCTGACATTCGGCATACATCAGAAATACATCGGCAAGGCGGATGATGTTGTAGTTGATGCCGGAATTGAATCCATTCTCATCGGGCTTGCCCAGATCTGCGTTTGTATACTTCTTAATAAAGTAATCCGTGGGTTCGTACGGCCAGGGTTCCAGATAGGCCATCGAGTACCCTTCATCGGGCTCATAGGCAAGAATTGTTGCGTGGAACCGTGGATCAAGTTTGTCGTCAACGGTTCGTTCCATCCGCATTTCATTATACAGCCACGCAGATGGGAAGAAATCGAAGAATCCCTTTCCTGGAGCTGCATAAGTGGGCGACACAGCGGTGAACTGCCTCCACGTCGCATCCGGGTCCCCACCCCAGTTGAGCGTTGGGTTGTTGCTCGTCGTGAAGACCACACTAAAGATGGTCTCTGGGTTGGCGTTCTCGATATCGGGATTATCGGTGAAGTTGTCAGCATAGTTGGCAGCAAGGCTGTAACCCATTCCGATTACCTCTTCAAATTCCGCAGCGGCAGCGGCATAGTTATGGGTGTAAAGATGAACGCGTCCCAACAGGGCAGCAGCAGCACCTTTTGTTGCCCGACGGTTTTGATTTCGATCGGGACCGTCCACTGTCGCATACGAAACGGGCAATCGCTCCTTTGCAGCGGTGAGGTCGCTGCGAATCTGATTCCAGAGTTTTTCTTTCGTCGCCGTCGCGGGATACCAGTCCCCCGTATTTTTCGGCACTGATGTAATGATCGGAACGATGTCGTAAAGAAGTGTCAGGTTTAGATGTGCAAATCCCCTCAGGAAGTATGCCTGTCCAAGAATCCTCGTTTTCAAGTCCTCGCTCATCTCAATGGGCGGAACGTTTTCCAGTACCTGGTTTGCACGATAGATAAGTTGGTAGTAGGCGTTCCATGCGAAGCCGTTGACGTCGTAGGTCGCCCTGAGGTTAAATGAGCTTACGGTAGTCAGTGCATCCCATGGGCTTCTGCAAATGAGTTCATCCGATCTTCCGTCATTGATTACAGGTGTCATCCGGTTGTACGCGCCGTCGATGATAAGCGCATTGTAGACCGCGTCGATGGCTGCTACAGCCTGCGTTTCATTTTTATAAAATGATTCCGGCGACAGGCGGTTTGGGTTGACCTGCTCCAGCCTTTCAGAACATCCGGCTGCAAGCAGCAACAACAGAATGATGCTAATGTTTTTCATGTTCAACAGGTTGAAGTTTTAGAAACTGATCTGAGCGCCTACGAGGATAGTGCGGGGTTTCGGATAGGTTCCGAAATCAAATCCAGGGTTGAGCAATCCTGCCGTGAAATCCGGATTGAATCCTTTGTATCCTGAGAACGTGTGCAGGTTCTGACAGGTAGCGTAGACGCGTGCGCGCGTGACCGCGGGTATAATGGTTGAAGGAAGCGTATAGCCTACCGAAAGCGTGTTGATTCGAAGGTACGTTCCGTCTTCAAGCCATCCCGGACGATTGGAATCGCGGCCATTCGCGTTGGGATCGAGCAGGACCATCCGCGGGATGGTGTTGCCGGGATTTTGTGGCGTCCAGCGCCCGAGCAGATCTTCGTGATAGTTTGCGTAGCTGTTTCCGCTCATCAGCGCGCGGTACAGGTTGTTGAGAATCAGGTTGCCTCCGCTTCCCGACATAAACAAAGTGAAGTCGAAATTCCGATACTGCGCGGTAATGTTGAGTCCATAATAAATGTCCGGCAACGCTTTGCCCAGGTAAGTGCGATCGTTGTCATCGATGACGTCGTCATTGTTGAGATCTCTGAACCGAATATCGCCGGGTCCCGTGGCAGCGTTTTGAAAAGCGTGAGCAGCGACCTCATCGGGCGTCTGGAAGATGCCGTCAGCCACCCATCCGTAATGCGAGCCGATTGAATGTCCGACTTCCGTACGACTTCCCGCGCCTGGAAGAAATGCGCGTTCGTTGTTAAGACGCGTCACGCGATTTCGCACAGTGTAGAAGTTAGGTGAGATTTCGTAGGTGAAGTCGCCCGATCGCTTCCTGTATGTAAAGGAGAATTCAATGCCGGTGTTCTGCATGCCGCCGGCGTTGGTGAGTATTGATGCGGCTCCACCCGTTCCCGTTGGAAGGGAACCTGTTGAAGCTGGGATTGGTGCGCTCACGAGAATGTCCGTTGCCAGGTTGGAATAATACTCCAGCGTGAAGTCGAGCTGCCCCTGAAAGAACACGGCATCAATACCAACGTTCCGCGTCGTTCTCTTTTCCCACTTGAGGTTAGGATCGACGAGGAACGTAGATGCTCCGCCCAGCGAGGTGCCGGTTCCG
Source organism: Cyclobacteriaceae bacterium (assembly GCA_036563875.1). Lineage (GTDB taxonomy): Bacteria > Bacteroidota > Bacteroidia > Cytophagales > Cyclobacteriaceae > ZC4RG29. The sequence goes on along the minus strand of DATCLO010000105.1, from coordinate 3,726 downwards.
AAGGAGTACGGTATGTTTTGGTTAATGACGGCCTGATATGCATACGCCGGTATCCCCTGGTTGCCAACTTCACCCCAGCTGCCACGCAATTTGAGTTCGGAAATGAACTGCGGAAGGTTTAAGAAGGATTCGTTATGAAGTTTCCACGCGACAGCGACCGATGGATAAATTTCAAAGCGATTGTCCGGTGATATCCGTGAAGAACCGTCGCGGCGCAGGTTTGCCGTGATGAGGTAACGATCGTCATAAATGTAGTTGATGCGCCCGAGTAGCGAGAACAGCGCCGCCTTCTCAATATATTCAGTCACGGTCTTCTCGCCATCACCGTTGGATAGTGTAGGCAGATAAGGTTCGCGCAGCAGCGAGGTCGTACCTCCCATCGTATAGGTTTCGAATGCCTGATAAGTTTGGCCGGCCAGAACTTTGATGTCATGACGTCCAACGGTTGTGGAGAAGTTGATCGTATTCTCGACGAGGCCGTTGGTGTATTGACGCATTCCTGAAGATGAACGCGCGTTGTCGTTTGGAAAGAAATAACCCAGGTCGTATTCCGGTACAAAGCGGTGATCGCGGGCGAGCGTGTAGTCATATCCAAGGTTGAGGCGGTATGACAAAGTCGTCGCGCTTTTCCTAAGGAATGCAATTTCACCGTAGGCGTTGGCGAACATGCGGTTCACCCTGGTCGTGTTCCTGACGAGTGTGTTGATGCCCGGCACATTAAGGCTAATGGCGTTTTGTATTACAGCGTCTGTACCTCCGAATCCTCCCTTGCGGTTGGGATCGTATACTGGCATCGTGGGAACGGCGAGCACGAGGTCATTTACGTAGGACGGTCGGCCACCGGCAAGTTCCGGAAGAAGGTAGAGTGGGTCTTCGTCGGAGTGCATGAGATACAGGCTCTCACCAAATTTGAAGATTCCTTTTTCCACATCGCTGTTGATCCGCGCAGTGTACCTGTCGTAGTTCGGACCGTTGCCAACAAGCGTTCCGCTGTTATTAAAATAGTTGAGTGAAAGGTTGTAGGAGGCAGTTGAGGAACCACCCGAGAAATTGGCGGTATAATCGTGTATGTAACCCGTCTTGAATCCTTCCTCCTGCCAGTCGGTGTCGACGTCGCTGATAAAATCAGGAGAGTCCGGATCGTTGCCGGGCAGCGGTCCCAACGGGGCACCGGGATTATTGACCCGCATCTCGTTGTTGAGGAGTTGATAGTTCTCGCGATTGGTGACCGGAATTTTCTTCGCGACGTTTTGTATTCCAGAGTAGCCGCTGAAGTCGATGGTGAGCGGTCTCTCCTTCTGGCCGCGTTTTGTCGTTATGATGATGACGCCGTTTGCTGCGCGGGAACCATAGATGGCGCCAGCAGATGCGTCCTTCAGAATTTGCACTGATTCGATGTCGTCCGGGTTAAAGTCGCGAATGCCACCGAGCAGCGGGACACCGTCCACTACATATAAGGGTTCCGTGTTGGTACCATTGGTACCGAACGAAGCAACACCGCGGATTTTGACGCTTGGTGTTGCGCCCGGTTGTCCATCACTGTTGACGGCAACGCCGGCTACGCGTCCCTGCAGCATCTGCGTGATGTCGCTCGTCGCCAGCTTGTTCATTTCTGCAACATCGACTAGGCTTACGGATCCGGTGAGATCTGATTTCCGCTCCGTCCCGTAGCCCACGACGACGACTTCCTCGAGTGCTGTGACGTCAGGCGACATGACGACATCGATCACGGTTTGTGTACCGACCGGGATTTCCCGTGGCTCATACCCTATGAAGGTGAATGTGAGAACCGCGTCCTGTCCCGGTACCTGAATCGTGTACTTTCCTGAGCCGTCAGTAGTTGTTCCCGAGGAGGTTCCTCGTACGATGACGTTGACTCCCGGCAGCGGCGCGCGGTTTTCGTCGAATACCGTGCCGCTGACAGAACCTTGTGCGTTAGCCTTCAGGGCCAGCGTGATTCCCAGGAGGATCACACAAACTTGCCCGAAAACACCATGTGCCCGGAGCTTCCCCCAGGCGCCGTACCAGGTAAACTTCGTTACCATAAATGGAGGGGTTAGTGGTTGGATTTAACATGGTGGCGAAAGGGCAATGTTGATAAACCGAAGATACGCGATTTTTTTAAAAATGTATAGTTTACACTTATTTTTTTCGGTCGACTACTCTTGGGAAATGACCGGTCCCTTACTCCTCCCTCACTCTCACACTCACACTCACACTCTCTCTGCCCCTCTCTTTCCCATTACCCACTCCCTCTCCTCCTTCCCCAGCCTCAGGTGCCGGCAGACGCGGGATGCGGATGGCCACCAGGCAGAGATCATGATGAGGAGTAAAACAAATAGCCCCACGTGTATGGGGTCGTTGGTGAAGTACAGTCCGGCGACGCCGGCAAATCCTCCCACCGAGGCAACGGCGAATCGAGCGATGACAGCGTTGGCATATCCGCTTAGCCGATCGGTGAGAAGGTCGAGCTGACGAATCTCCCTGAGGCGGCGCAGGAACGTGGCGATCGAAAAGGTGACGAGTGCTACTAGCGCGAATGCAAGGAGGTAGGTTCGCACATCGGCGTGTGCAGGCACCGGCATGGGGTCATTTCCGTATCCCGCCTCAAGGTAGATGTAGCCGAAACTGAGCACCGGCGCCAGGATAATTGCGTAGAGGATGTTGTGCAGTTTTCGGAAGTACTCTTTGGCGTCTGCAAACTTCATTTCACAGGAATTTGTTACCTTTCTGGTTGATCGAATGGACCAAACATACTGAGGCGATACGAGATTTTTCCATATTTTTGAAGATTACCATACTATGTCCGAAGCCATGACGAACCTGTCCAGAAAGGAGCAGGTAATCCGAAAAGCAGCAGAACTATTCAGACAGAAGGGGTATGCGGCATCGTCAATGCGCGACCTGGCGCAGATGCTGGGTATCGAAGCAGCGAGTCTGTATTCGCATATCAAATCGAAAGAAGAGATCCTGCGCACCCTCTGCTTCGACATGGCTGCAGAGTTCCGTGCATCGCTCGATGAAGTGGAGCAGCAGGATGTAACCGCGAGTGAGAAACTGCGCAGGGGCATCATTGGTCACATCCAGGTGATGGCGCGCGACCTCACCGCATCGGCAGTGTTTATGAATGAGCACCGCCACTTGAGCCAGCCATATCTGCGCGATTTTCTTCTGCTGCGCATCAACTACATCAACCGGTTCAAGAGAATAATCGAAGCTGGAATGCAGTCAGGTGAATTCAAAGACACCATCGACAAGAAACTTGCGGTCATGACGCTGTTTTCTTCACTGAACTGGATGCCGATGTGGTACGACCCTGTCGGTACCATTGAACCAATCGAGCTGGGTCGCCAACTTGCCGACATGCTCGTTAACGGATTGAAGAAAAACTAAAGTATAGTGGAAAGCGCCTCAGTTCAGGTGGCGGAATGGACCAATAATCAATTGGATTTCGCGCCATACGATCCGCAGGGCATCAGAGGGTGAATCAAAGCAACTCTGGAGGTAGGCGAGCGTGCTGCTGTCGGCCGGCAATTCATTGTGCAGCCACTTCCAGATATCGTCCGCAAGGATCAGCAACTCGTTGCTGTGAAAATGCGGATAGTACCGGTGAAGGATATCCAGCGCCCACAAAAAATGTAAATACTTCATAACACACCCCCGGGGTTAATAATGAACGTCAGCCCGGGCAAGTTGGTTTTAAAATCTGTCGAAATCTGACCGTTC
>DATCLO010000104.1:0-32690 GCA_036563875.1 Cyclobacteriaceae bacterium | reverse complement strand
GGCTCTTTCATCGCTTCGGTGTCGAGCGACTCATCGATCATTCCGGAAATCTTCACGTAGCCACCAAGAGGAATTGCACTTACTGCATATTCAGTTTCTCCTTTTCTGAATGACCAAAGTTTAGGTGGAAAGCCGATGGAAAATTGCTCTACCCGCATACCAAAATATTTCGCTGCGAGCAGGTGCCCCAATTCGTGTACAGCTACCAGGAAAGACAGGCTCAGCAAAAGCTGGCCCACCGAAATCAAAACATCCATCAGTTAATTAGTTCAAGCGCCTTAATCCGCGTTTTCCTGTCTGTCTCCATATAGTCCTCAAACCGCGGATTTTTGATATAATCCATTTTCGTCAAACATTGTTCCACAACTTCAGGCATTCGCAGGAAACCGATCTTTTGTTCCAGAAAACACCGGACGGCCACTTCGTTAGCCGCGTTGAGAACACAAGGCATATTGCCGCCCCGGTTAAGGGCTTCAAAGGCCAATGCAAGATTACGGAAAGTTTTTGTATCCGGTTGCTCAAATGTCAGGGACGGGTACCTGGAGACATCAAAACGAGGAAAATCCGCCTTCAGACGGACCGGATAGGCCAGGGCAAACTGGATCGGTAACCGCATGTCCGGAAGGCTCAATTGCGCCTTAATCGACCCGTCCTCGAACTGCACCATAGAATGGATGATCGATTGCGGGTGCACGACCACCTCCACCTGTGATGGCTCAAGGCCGAAAAGCCATTTGGCTTCAATCGCCTCAAGTCCCTTGTTCATCAGCGTGGCAGAATCGATCGTCACCTTGGAACCCATGTTCCAATTCGGATGCTTTAGTGCTTCAGCACAGGTGACGTTCGCAAGCTCCTCCCGCGTTTTGCCTCGGAAAGGACCACCCGAAGCGGTGAGAATAACCTTTTCAATCCGATTGTGAAACTCACCTGTGATGCATTGAAATATCGCAGAGTGCTCAGAATCGATCGGGAAGATATTGACGCCCTTCTCCCTCGCCAGCCGCGTTACCAGGTCGCCAGCGACAACCAACGTCTCTTTGTTGGCCAGGGCAATGGTCTTTCCGGATTCAATGGCCCTTATGGTAGGAAGTAAACCGCTGTATCCAACTAAGGCGGTAAGCACCAGGTCGATGGTTTCCATTTCCACAATGGATGCTACCGAGGAATCCCCGGAATAAACCTTAATGTGAAGCGGTTCCAGTGCAGCCTTCACTTTGGCGGTCTGATTGCGATCTGCGATGACGACTGCATTCGGTTTGAATCGCGCCGCCTGCTCGATGAGCAAGTCCGCATTGCGGTTTGCCGTTAGCACTTCCACTTCAAAAAACTCCTCATGTAACGCGATGACTTCAAGAGCCTGCGTGCCGATGGATCCTGTGGATCCAAGAATAGCAATGCGTTTCCTTGGAGTGTCCTGCGTATGATTGTACGGAGTGTTCATGGAGGCGCTCAATTCGATACGATCTTCAGCAATTCATCGGCGATGGCTCTGTCGTTGGCCAAACGCGGCACCTTGTTCTGTCCACCCAGCTTACCCTTTGATCGCATATAATCAATAAAAGCATTCCGCGGGAGTTGTACAAGTTTTAGTGTACGGAGTATACTTCCACTGATCAGGTCATCGTAGTAGGTATTGAGTTCACGAAGTTGATTGTCAAGTTCCAGCGCAAAAGCTTCAGGATCTGACGGAGGGTTAGCGAACTCGACAAGCCATTCATGATGCGGCAATCCATCGGCAGGTGTAACCATGGGTGCAACCGTGTATTCAACCACAGAAACAGAGGGGAATTTTTCCATCGCCTTCTGCATCGCCTTCTCAACTTCTTCGCCGATCACGTGTTCACCGAACGCGGAAATGAAATGCTTGATCCGACCCGTAACCTGAACGCGGTAGGGATTCTTTGACACGAATCGTATCGTGTCGCCAATTGAGTAGCCCCAGAGCCCAGCGTTACTGTTAATGATTACCGCATATTGTTTACCAAGCTCTACTTCTTCGATGGACAGGCGTCTTGGATTTTCATTGAAGTATTCATCAAGTGGAATGAATTCGAAAAATATTCCACTATTGAGAAGCAGCAATAATCCTTCGGCACGCTGGGAATCCTGGTATGCGATAAAACCTTCCGACGCAGGATATGTCTCGATGGAATCGACGCTCTCTCCTATCGTTTCAAAAAGCTTGGCGCGATAAGGTTCGAAGTTTACACCTCCGTATACGAACATCGAGAACCCGGGAAAGACCTCACGGATGCGCTTGCCGGTGCGCTCACGGATTCTATCGAAGTACATCTGCACCCACGGCGGAATGCCAGAGATGAGCGTCATGTTCGCGTTGATGGTTTCATCGATGATCCGCTCCAGCTTTTCCTCCCAATCCTCAATACAGTTCGTCTCGTAAGACGGGTATTGATTGCTGCGCAAATAGCCCGGAACATGATGGTTGACTATACCAGAAAGACGGCCTGTCTTAATGCCTGAGGTTTCCGTAAGCTCAGGACTTCCGGAAAGGAAGATCAGTCCGCCGTCAAGAAACGATGCCTTGCCTGTTTCGTGAACATAGCTGAGCAGGGCATTGCGGGCACTGTTAATGTGGTTGGGAATTGACTCCTTCGTGATAGGTATGTACTTCGTACCGGAAGTGGTGCCGGACGTCTTGGCGAAATAGAGTGGCCTTCCCTTCCAAAGCACGTCCGATTCTCCTCGGGTTACCCGTTCAATGTAAGGGCGCAATGCCTCATAATCGCGAATGGGCACCAGTTGCCGGAAGTCGTCGTACGTCCGTATGTGGTCGAAGCCGTGATCCCTGCCGAACACGGTATGCTGCGCATCCCGGATCAGGCGTTCGAACGTCAGTCTTTGGTAGTGGCCCGGGCGCTCGGACCACCGTTTGGTTTCTGACGCAACGAGGGCCGCAAACGGCTTGGCCAGGAAAGAACGTATTCCCATAAGGGCCGCAATTTAGCAATACGCAACTTTTTCTCACGAAAGCGGTTATGAAGTCATACTTTTGTCCGTGCCAATTCGTAATACGAATGGCCTGTTCACTACTAACTGTCATGTTATGAGACACTTCATCCTGGTTGTTATCGTCGCGTTCGGCGCCGGCCTGGCTGGTGCCTATACATACTGCCGTTTCTATTTCGACAACGAAGTTGAATCCTCTCTTGACTCAATACGGATGTACGCAGCCCGAACGAGCAACACATCGTCATCCATAACATTGCCGGAGACGCCCACCGCCACCGGGTCACCTTCCTCTTCCGTACGCCCAGCCGCGGATCCGGTCGACTTTAGCGCCGCCGCCGCACGCACAGTGCCCAGCGTAGTGTACATCAACAGCATATCAAAAGGGATTTCGTACTCATATTGGGATTGGTTCTTTGGCGACGGACAGTCAAGCCGTACTCAGGTAAGCACAGGTTCCGGCGTCATCTTTACGTCGGACGGCTACATCATCACCAACAATCACGTGGTAGAATCGGCCGAACGTCTGGAAGTGATTTACAACAAGCGCGCATATCCTGCTACGCTCATTGGTACTGACCCCTCCACCGATTTGGCTGTACTGAAAATTGACGCGCAAAACCTGCCTGCTATTGCGCTGGGAAGTTCTGAATCGCTTCAGGTTGGAGAATGGGTTATCGCGGTAGGGAATCCGTTTAGTCTTTCGTCAACCGTTACTGCAGGTATTGTCAGCGCAAAGGGTCGCCGCATTGGAATTCTGGAAGATCGATTCCCCATTGAATCGTTCATTCAAACGGACGCTGCCATCAACCCGGGTAACTCGGGTGGTGCGCTAGTCAACAAGGCCGGCGAGCTGGTGGGCATCAACTCCGCGATTCTTTCGCGGACCGGTTCCTATACAGGTTACGCGTTCGCCATCCCGGTTGACATCGTCAAGAAGGTGTATAGCGACCTTGTGAAATATGGTGTCGTTCAGCGTGCGATCTTTGGCGCGCGTGCGATCGAATACAACTTCGAAAACGCCAGGAAGTACAACATCCGGAGCAGTGACATCCCTTTCGATGGCGTATTGCTGGAAAGCGTTGATCGCGACGGCCCGGCTATTCACGCAGGTCTGAAACCCGGTGATATTATCACGCGTATCGACAATACACCCATCAACACCCAAAGTGCATTCGAAGAAAAGCTAAGCTATCACTATCCCGGGGACAAGATCACCGTACATTACATACGCGATGGCAAACCACAACGTACCGAGGTAACACTCGTGAACAAGAACGGCACCACCGATTTCATCCGTCGCCACATCGTTACCTCGGATGAATTAGGTGCGAAGCTGGAAGCCACCGAGTACGGTGTGAAGGTGTTTCAAATGAAAGACAACAGCGTACTAAGACGCATTGGCGTTCCGGAAAACTTCACCATCGTTGCCATTAACAGGGTACGTGTGAAGGACCCGAAGGAAGTGATCGACTTTTTTGAACGGTACAGAGGCCGCGGATACATCTACGGCATCAACAGCCAGGGTCAGCAAGTAGAATTGAATTTCGCACTGCGGTAAGACTACATCCGCATTTTCAGCTTCTTGCCAAGTTCTTCAACGGTGGCCCTGAAGTTCATGTCCGTTTTCATCATGTCTTCCACCGACTCGAGGGCGTGGATCACGGTACTATGATCGCGACCGCCGAAGTTTTCACCAATGAGGGCAAGCGTAAGCTGTGTGTAGCGCTTGCAGAAGTACATGGCAACCTGACGCGGAATAACAAATTCGCGCTTCTTGAGTTTTCCTTTAAGTGCTTCGAGCTCGACCTTGAAGTATTCCGACACTGTCTTTTGGATGAAGTCCACGCTGACGTCGGTTTGGATTTCTTTGATGATATTCTTCATCACCTCTTTTGCGAGCTCGAGGTCGATTTCTTTCTTTAACAATGTCGCATGGAAAATAAGCGAATTCAACACGCCTTCCATGTCGCGCAGGTTGGTATCGACAGAGTATGCGAGGTATTCAGCAACTTCGGTAGGGATTTCGATGCCGTCCGCTTTCATCTTGCGGTTAATGATCACCAGCTTCGTTTCGAAATCAGGTTCCTGAAGATCCGCAGTCAGTCCCCATTTAAACCGCGACAGCAAGCGTTCCTGAAAACCTTTCATGTCGCGCGGAGGACAATCGCTGGTCATGATAATCTGCTTCCCACTTTGGTGCAATTGGTTGAAGATGTGGAAAAACATCTCCTGTGTCTTTTCGCGACCAGCGAGGAATTGAACATCATCGAGAATCAGGAGATCGACTTGCAAGTAGAAGTTCTGGAATTCCTGCAACTTATTGTTTTGCAGCGCGTCCAGGAACTGATTCGTGAAATCATTTTGATCGACATAAAGCACAACCTTATCGGGCAGGTTGTTTTTGATTTCGTTTCCGATAGCCTGAACCAAGTGTGTCTTTCCAACCCCAACACCGCCGTAAAGCATGAGTGGGTTGAAAGATGTTACGCCGGGCTTCTTGGCTACCGCGACGCCCGCTGAGCGTGCAAGCCGGTTGCAATCTCCTTCAACGAAATTGTCGAAAGTGTAATTCGGGTTTAACCTCGAATTGATTTTTTGCGGATTGACCGCCTTATAAGTGAACGGAGTGTAATCGTCGGAACTAGAAACATTATTGACTGCACTTCTGCGAAGCGTGTTGGGATAATTCACCGCAACAGGCGGATGTGTTTGACTACCGCTGTCCACGATCACAGAGTACTCAAGACGTCCTGTAGGCCCAAGTACTGTGTGTATTGCCTTTCTTAATACTGGCACGTAGTTCTCTTCAAGCCATTCATAAAAGAACTGTGAAGGAACTTGTATGGTGAGCACGTCACCATCAACGCGCAAAGGAACAATGGGTTTGAACCAGGTGTTGAAATTTTCTGCTTCGACCTGTTCACGAATAACTTCCAGACAGTCATTCCAAACAGTGCCGTAGGTTACTTCCATTGATTGTACACTCATTTTGGTAAAGGGCTCCGGTTCGTGGGCAAGGGAGACAAAGATGAAGAAAAAGAGTTTAAGAAAGCAAGGCCAAAGCGACTTGACTTTCTCGAAAAAAAACCATTAATAAAATTCAGAAAAAAAAGACAACAGCCTCGCAAAAGATGGCTAAAATTGAAGATGTTTAGCACATCGTCATGGCCAATGAGTTATCATTCAATTCTTTATTGACAGCGTTCGCTGTCCCTGATAAAAGTGATTGGGTCAGCGTTGCGCGTGATGAAACGGGTCTTGATGATCCTCTCGAAAAACTCAGCCAATATTTAGCTGAAAACCTGCCGGTTCTTCCGTTTTACGATCACACTGACCTTACGGCAATAAAGTATAGCGACCGATATTCTTTACCGCCGGTCGAAGATGAAAACTTTAATGCCCGATATTGGGAAAATGTTCCGGCGGTTGCGGTTGCGAATCCGCCGGACGCAAATAAAAAGGCTCTTGCGCATCTGGCAAAGGGAGCACACGGAATTTTTTTTGAGCAGATAGAAGAACCCGATGTTATGTTGCGCAACATTGACAGGTCTGTTTGCAGCACCTGGTTCTTTGTTGACGGCAATACTGATGCAACAATCGCAACAAACTTGTTGCATAGCGACAGCAGCCATAACACACATTTGTTGTGGGAACACACACCTGCGAAACCTGATCAATTTGTTGCACAATCGGGGAACAGTCGCGGACTCGGCGTCAACGTTCCCCGTGGAAAAGACGTGGTCGAAGAAATCGCAACCGCCCTGACCCGTGCTGTCCGGTTACTCGACACACTCACCGACCTGGGTTTTGCGCCGGCAGCCATCGGAAGCCAGGTGTGGTTTTCACTCAATATTGATAATGATTTTTTTCTTTCCATCGCAAAGCTTAAAGCGATGCGACGGTTGTGGTACCAGGTAATGCGGTCGTACGGCGTGCACGACTTTCGTTATGACGACCATTTTCTTCACGCCCGGTGCCAACCCATTGTAAACGACCGTTACGAACCCCGTGGTGGACTCATCGCTAATGCCTGCATGGCGGCAGCTGCCGTTTGCGGCGGATGCAATGCGCTGACTGTGTTCCCCGATGTTGCAGATCAGGGCCTTGCACCAACGGTCGCACGAAATATTTCGTCCATATTGGCTCATGAGGCCCACCTGGACAAAGTGTCCGATCCCTTTGCGGGCGCATACTATCTCGAAACGCTCGTCCAGCGCATCGCACAGCAGGCATGGACGGCGTTTGCAAACGGATACTCATGAAGCCGGATTTCTCGAAAATTGCATTTGATACTTTTCAACCCGACACGCCAGTCGCGAAAAGGACGCCCTGGATGACAGCCGAAGGCATCGCACTGCCACCAGCGTGTACCGCCGACGTGGCCCAGGGCCTGTCACACACGAAATATTCCGCTGGCATCCCTCCTTTTTTGCGTGGGCCGTATGCAACGATGTACACGACGCGTCCCTGGACGATTCGGCAGTATGCGGGCTTCTCGACTGCAGAAGAATCCAATGCCTTTTATCGCAGAAATCTTGCGGCAGGACAGCGCGGACTTTCCGTAGCATTCGATCTTCCCACACACCGCGGATATGATTCTGATCACGAACGCGTAGCAGGCGACGTCGGCAAAGCCGGTGTCGCTATCGACTCGGTTCTCGATATGAAGATTCTCTTCGATCAGATTCCACTCGACAAGATGTCGGTTTCAATGACGATGAACGGCGCGGTCATTCCTGTAATGGCCTTTTTCATTGTCGCGGCGGAAGAACAAGGCGTGAAACCGCACCAACTTAGCGGCACGATTCAGAACGATATCCTCAAGGAGTTCATGGTTCGCAACACGTACATCTATCCGCCTGAACCTTCCATGCGGATTGTAGCAGACGTGTTTGCCTATACCACGCGCTACATGCCAAAATTCAATTCGATCAGCATTAGCGGCTATCACATGCTCGAAGCAGGCGCACCTGCACATATGGAACTGGCCTACACGCTGGCTGATGGCCTTGAGTATGTGCGAACAGGATTAAAGGCAGGCATTTCTATTGACGACTTCGCACCGCGATTGTCTTTCTTCTGGGGAATTGGCATGCACTTTTGCATGGAGATCGCGAAACTGAGAGCAGGGAGGTTGCTGTGGGCTGCATTGATGAAACAATTCAATCCCTCGAATCCGCGGTCGATGGCATTGCGCGCGCATTGCCAAACATCGGGATGGAGCCTTACCCAGCAAGAGCCATACAACAACGTGGCACGCACGTGCATTGAAGCGCTTGCTGCCGTTCTCGGTCACACACAATCGCTTCACACCAACGCACTGGATGAAGCATTGGCATTGCCCACGGATTTTTCTGCAGCGATTGCGCGCAACACGCAACTCTACCTTGAAAAGGAAACAGGCATCACCCGCGTTGTGGATCCCGTTGGAGGTAGTCATCTCATCGAGCGGCTCACTGCAGACCTTGCAGAAGGTGCACTTAAGCTCATCGAAGAAGTGGAGAACATGGGTGGAATGGCACAAGCCATTGCAGCGGGTGTTCCCAAGATGCGCATCGAACAAGCAGCCGCTGCGAGACAAGCCAGGATCGATGCAGGATTTGAACTAATTACCGGCCTTAACAACACAGAAGAGCAGGTGCCGGATTTTGATCTGCTTGAAGTTGACAACACTGCTGTGCGACAGGCACAACTGGCCCGACTGGAACAACTAAGAGCCGAGCGTGATTCGCGAGCCGTTTCTTCAGCGCTGGATGCGCTCACCAAATGCGCGGAAACAGGAAAAGGTAACTTGCTGGAGTACGCGGTGGCGGCAGCCCGCGCCCGCGCAACACTAGGCGAAATTTCCGCAGCCATGGAAAAAGTCTTTGGCCGATACACGGCGACGGTAAGAACATTTTCCGGTGTATATTCAGGGGCCATGAAAAATCATCCCGACCTGGAACAGGCGCGTAAACTTTCCGACACATTCGCTGAAAAGGAAGGTCGTCGTCCGCGGATACTCATCGCCAAGGTGGGACAGGACGGACACGATCGCGGTGCGCGCGTCATCGCGACAGGCTTCGCCGATATTGGTTTTGATGTAGATATCGGGCCGCTGTTTCAAACGCCGCGCGAAGTGGCAATGCAGGCCATTGAAAATGACGTCCACATTGTGGGCGTGTCCAGCCTCGCGGGAGGACACAAAACGCTGTTGCCGGAATTGATCGCGGAACTAAGAGCACTTGACCGTACCGATATCCTCGTCGTGGCCGGAGGCGTTATTCCACCCCATGATCACGAATTCCTCCGCAATGCCGGTGTAGCCCTGATTTTTGGCCCCGGAACGCCCGTAACCGCCGCCGCAACGCGCATTCTTACGATGATGCTGGATCAGAAGGCGGCAAAACGATAGGTTTCTTCTGTGAACGAACGTGCGGGGCCTGTGAATAACACACCCCCTAAAGTGAAATTCACTAGCTTTAATACCCCATTTTAATGGTGGTGCTATGACTTTCGGGAGACCCGCATTTTTTTCCCCGGGACGCAGCCTTTCGGCTCCATTTTTTGCACAGGCGATCACGCTCCTGCTGTTGCTCGCTCCTATTGTTGCGACCGCACAGAAGACGAAACACCTGATCAAGGCTGATGCCTATTACGCCAGCGGTGAATATGAGAAATCTGCCAAGGCGCTCGCCAAGTATCGCAAGTCTATTCCAGCCAAGGGCGCTGAAGCCCTCCAGGCAGGGTATCACCTTCGCGAAGCTAAGCTTTCGCTGGCCCTGGGATTGCCAAAGACTTTCGAGGAACACGTCAACCACGCGCTTACAGCAAGCGCAGCGTCTGCCGGCGAAGAAAGCGTCGCGCACTCCTGGTTGCTGCTTGACGTTGCAGAAGCGTATCGACGTTACGGAAATGTTCGCATCAGCGCTGAGTATATCGATAAGGCTAGGCGCGTCCTGGACACGGCGCAACTAACCGAAGGAGAAAGGGCACGTATTGCCCTCATCGAAGCGGAGACAATGATCGAACGCGGATTTGCTGCCGAAGCCCTTCGGTTGCTGCGCGAACAGGAACCCATTCTTGCCCGTCGTGCAGTAGACAAAGAGACTACCGTGGAGAACGGCTCCATCCAAACGCGTCGCGTACCTAATGAAGAAATACCCGCTCGTTTCGGCGACTATGCGAAGTGCCTTATGCTCATCGGTGCGGCATACAATAAGTCAGGACAATTGATCAGCGCAGACTCTGCGTTTGGTGCCGTTGACGCATGGCTAAAAGGTAAGTCGCGCTCCCTGGGAGAGACCAACCTGGCAGGACCTGAAAACCGTTTTCGGTGGGCAAGTTACATGATTGAGAATGGCAATATGGGTAGCCGTCCGCGCGACCTCCAAATGGAAACCATTCTCAATGATCTCAAAAAGAAAGTCACGCCTACCAATGACCTCGCGCATGACATTTACCTCACACACCTTCGGGAGCTTATGCAGAACAGCAGTCGGATGGGCTTTAACAAAGCGCGCGAGGAGTACGAAAAGATTCTCGACAAATACTTTCCGAAGAACAGCCTCCTTCATATCAACATGAAGGCAGTTGAATTCGACGCTCGCCTCAACCGCGATAAAACAAAGAATCTGGAAGGCCAGGCAGCCAACCTTCTCAATCATCCAAGCCTGCCACCCAATCACAAGACGAGGTTGCGCATTCTCTCGTTTTTGGTCGACGTTGCAACGATCGACAAGAAATACACAAATGGAGAGAACTATCTCCGACGCATGACTGAAATCGCGCGCGATCTGTATGGCGACACTGCGCCGGAATACCACCTCATGCGGCTTCGTCTCGCAAACTACCTGATCGACTATACAAATAAGATCGATTCGGCAGTAGCTATTTACCGTCAATCGTACGACAGTATCATCGCTCCAAGAATATCAAGCCGTCACAAAGACATCCTTGAGATCCTCAACCATCGTGCGACGCTTTACGAACTGACAGATCAGTATGCTTTGGCATCAGAAACCCTGAAGCTTGCATCCGAGGCCGCGCTACAGAAGTATCGAGATGATGATATCCTCTACGGAATTGCCCTGACCAAACTTGCGCGACTCCGTACGAAACTTGGCGACTACGAACAGGCGGAGAAGGACGTCGCTCGGGCCATTGAAGTCATCGACCTGCGAAAGAATCGCGACTACGAAGAGCATACATCTGCACTGGTCGAAGCTTTGGATGCACAGGCAAGGCTTTATGGCATCAAAGGTTTATTTGACGAGGCCAGCGCCACATTGGAACGCTCTGCGAAGATCATCGCGCGATCATCGAACACATTTACGGGAAGTCTTGAAACGAGCGAAGAACTTGTAGAATTGCTGATACAACTCGGACGTTACGCAAAGGCGTCGAGCTTACTTGACGAAGTGTACGCCGAGTATGAACGCCTTTATGGGAGTACATCGATACGTCTTATCGATCCTCTCATAGATCGCGGTCGCATTCAACTTGCGAGAGGTGAATATGGTGAGGCACAAAAGTCTGCCCAACGCGCCTATCGAATTGCCGTTGACGCGTTCGGTGAAAACTCAACGAAGACGGCACCTACCCAATTGCTGCTCGGTGAACTGAGCAAGACGCTTGGTGACTACGATCAGGCAGGAGCCTACATCGCACGTGCGTTGGAAAGCCAGCAAAAGCAGTTTGGACGTAAGCATATCGACGTGGCAAGTTCATTGTCGCAACTGGCCCTCATCAGATTTTATCAGGGCGATAAGGATGCGGAACCGCTCATGACCGAGGCCAGGGACATTATTGCGGAGCGACTTGGCAAACAAAATCCCCGATACGCCACGATACTGAAGAACCTTGCCGTGGTGAAACTTTCCAGGAAACGCCCTAAGGAAGCATTCGACCTCCTGGCAGAAGCCGGCGAAATATGGAAGACAAAAACCGGGTCACGTAACAACATCAATCTGGCAGGCTTGCACATTCTCACGGGGGATGTCTACTATCAGCAGCGTGAGTATGACAAAGCTGCCGACTACTATGAGCGTTCCCGGAAGCTGTACGAAAAATTCTTCAGCACAAGTCATCCCGAGTATGTCAAGGCAACGGCAAAGCTGAGCCGCGTGCATTATATGCAGCGCAACTACAAAGCATCGAAGCGGCTTATCGAAGAGGCTTTGGGAAAATATGAAGCCTACATCGCCGACTTTTTCCCTTCGCTCAGCGAACGGGAGAAGGCTCGATACTGGAATACCATCCGCGACGATTTCGAGTTTTACTACACACTCGCCTTCAGCAACCTTGACGACTTCAAGGATCTGGCCGGATCAGTGTACAACTACCAATTGATGACAAAAGCGTTGCTGCTTAGCGCATCCGTAAAAATGCGGCAGCGGATCATGAACAGTCCGGATGCTTCGCTGAGGCAACTGTTTGACGATTGGGTTCAAAAGAAGGAAATGCTGACGCTCGCCTTGTCGATGACTTCGGAAGAACTTGCGCAAAGTGAAATACAGCCGGAAGCATTGCGTCAGGAAGTAGAGCGGATAGAAAAAGAATTGAGTAGTAAATCGGAAGACTTTGCCAAAGGTTTCGAAAATAAACCGGTTCGATTTACGGATGTCGCCGCTGCTCTTGGCGAAAACGAGGTGGCCGTCGAACTTGTCCGATTCCGGTTTTTCAATCACACGTTCACCGATTCCGTGATCTACGCTGCATTGCATTTGCGAAAATCATCGCGCAAACCGGGAGTGGTGATTCTTGGCAATGGTCGCGCGATGGAAACACGGTATTTCAAGTATTACCGCAATGCGATCACAGGTCTGATTCACGACACTGTATCGTACAGGGTATTCTGGCATCCCCTTCAAAAAGAGATCGGACTCGCCGCGGCAATATATCTATCGCCCGACGGCGTGTATAATCAGATTAACATCGAGGCCATGGCCACGCCCGATGGTAAATACGTCATCGACAACACGAATCTCATACTGGTCAGCAATACGAGGGACCTGGCGGAAAGAAGACGACCGGTCTCAAAAGGCAAGGGCTCGAACACGGCGTACATGTTTGGCAATCCCAAATTCTACCTGACCGCGTCCGGGGGGAATGCGGTACCTCCCTTGCCGGGAACGGGTGATGAAGTGCAGCAACTGGATTTCCTGCTGCGGGAACAAGGATGGACCACCCAGGAATTCATAGACGCTGCAGCCGCCGAGGAGACGCTGAAAGGGGTAGTAAGTCCGAGAATTTTTCACATTGCAACGCACGGGCTGTACAGACGACCTCCTGAAGCCTCCGCCGACCAGCTGGTAGCCAACGAGGCGATCGCCACGCTGAACCCACTCCTCCGGACGGGCCTGTTGCTGACGGGTGCCGGCGACCTTCTGAACAAGACCCGCTACAACTACAATCTGGATAACGGCATTCTGACCGCGTACGAAGCCATGAGCCTGAATCTGGACCAGACGGATCTGGTGGTCCTAAGCGCATGCGAAACGGGACTGGGCGACGTCCAGCACGGCGAAGGGGTGTACGGGTTGCAGCGCGCTTTCCTTGTCGCGGGCGCAAAGGTATTGGTAATGAGTATGTTCCGGGTGGACGACGAGGCGACCCGGAAACTGATGCTGCGTTTTTACCAGAACTGGCTTGCCAGCGGGAAGATGCGCGAAAGCTTCACGGCGGCGCGGAAAGAACTTCGAAACGAGTACCCGGAACCCCTGTACTGGGGCGCTTTTCTCATGATCGGTTTGGAGTAACCGGCGAACCAATTCGGTAACCGCCGGAAAAATCACGTTTGAGAAATCAATTAATCTTCGGAACTTGAGAACAGTACCTCGGTTCTCATGTCCGCGAAGAAGTTTTGGTTGGCGGTGATGATGTGGGCGTCGTTTGGCGCCGTTCAGGCTTCTTCCGTGCTAATCCCAATGGATGACAAACAGGCTAACCACCTGAAGGCCTACGGGATCGCTTACTACGCACTCCAACGGGGGACTACCGTTGACTGGCTACTCAACTATCGCGGTGGCAGCTTTCTCATCGCATACGATCCGGAAATCATGGGTGAATGCACCATCCGGGGCGTTACCTTTGAAACCCTTTCGGATGCCAATACCCAAAACATCCTGCGTGAGATCAGCAGTCCGGCTGTTAACATGAACGTCGTGCGCATGGAGCGCGCGCCCCGCATTGCGGTGTATTCACCGAAAAACGAAATCATCCTCGACGAAACCGATGCTGTAATCCTCGTGCTGGACTACGCAGAGATTCCGTATGACATCATCTACGATGAAGAGATCCTGAACGATGCACTGGTAAAGTACGACTGGCTGCACCTGCACCACGAGGACTTCACCGGTCAGGGAGGTAGGGCGCGCTGGCGCGAATCGTCCCGCCTCGAATTGAAGATGCAGGAGGCGCTGGCACAGAAGCTCGGCTATACAAAGTTGTCGGCAATGAAGCTTGATGTCGCGCTGAAGATTAAAAGATACACCGCAGCCGGTGGATACTTGTTCGCCATGTGCTCCGGAGCAGAAACGTTTGACATTGCCCTCGCTGCAGAAGGCACGGACATTAACGAGCCGATGTACGACGGCGATGAACAGGATCCGTTCGCGCAGGAAAAGCTGGACTACGAAAAGGCTCTCGCCTTCGAAAACTTTACACTGGAGCCGGGTGAAAGCCGACGGTTTTCCGATATCAATACAGGTCGAATGGGATATTACGAAAACGGTCGAACGACATTCGACATCTTCACCTTTTCAGCAAAGTGGGATGTGGTTCCCAGTCTCCTCACCCAAAACCACACGAATTCCATTAGTGAGTTCACCGGACAAACCACGGCCTTCAACAAGGCGCTCGTGAAGCCCAGCGCTCTGATATTAGGAGAAGCGCAGGGCACCAATCGCGTACGCTACATCTACGGTGAACTGGGCCGGGGACACTGGACCTATTACAGTGGGCATGATCCTGAGGGGAATCCCGGCCGTGGTCGTGGCCCCACGGACCTCAACTTGTTTCCTCACTCACCAGGGTACAGGCTCATTCTGAACAACGTGCTGTTCCCCTCCGCGCACAAGCAGAAACAAAAAACCTGAAACTGCGTTTCCTGCTGCTGACGGTATCCTGTCCCAGAGGTAGCAGCGGTGTTTCGCAAAACTCCACTCCATTAGTTGCAAAGAACCATACATACCCGTATGGAACTGCTCCTAGCTTTGCCATCATGGAACCGGCATTAAGTATTTCCGAAAGCCCTATGGCAACAAAGACCCGCCGCCCATTGTCCGACGCTTTTACTTCCGCAAAATGGCAGCAGGCGGTATGGATTACCACAAGTGGCTCAGCCCTTGGTCTCATCTATCCCATAATCGGCGATGGATTTGCCAGCGCCGTGCCATTTATTAACGGATTTATCATCGGTTTTACAGGTGGAATCGCGGTAAGCCTGATCGAACTTTTTCTGCTAAGGTCTGTCCGAAAGCACACATCATTTCTTGCGCTGGTCCTGATCAAGTCATTGTTGTACACATCCGTGATCACGCTGGATGTATTTGCGGTCATCCTTATCTCGAGATCGATACAGTGGGATTATACAATAGGCGAAACGTTGACATCGGATGCCTTCCACCACTTCCTGTTAGAGGAAGATTTCATGCTGATCATACTCTACAGCTTGTCGCTTGTGTCGGTAATCATTTTCCTGCGAGAGATCGACCGCAAACTTGGACAGGGTGTTCTGCTGAATTTCGTATCGGGTCGCTATTTCAGACCGAGAGCGGAAAACCGTGCCTTCATGTTTCTCGACCTCAACAACTCCGTAGGGCGCGCAGAGACTCTGGGTGACATGGCCTATCATAATCTGCTGAACGATTTCTTTCACGACATCACCGATCCGATTATGATGGCTGGAGGAAAAATACACCATTATGTAGGCGATGAGGTGGTAGTATCATGGAGAATGAAGGAGCGCATGACAACCGACAAGTGCCTGCTTGCTTACATGCACTGCAGAAGCAAACTGGCTGCCCTTAGTGACAAATACCATGCGATCTATGGCATGACGCCCGACTTCAAAGGGGCGTTGCACTGCGGCCCTGTGGTCTGCGGAGAGGTTGGAGAAGTCAAAAGCGAAATTGTTTTTCACGGAGATACCATCAACGCCACCGCACGGTTGGAGCGGTTATGCGCCGATCTCGGTCGGGACGTGTTGATTTCGGCGGCTTTCTATGAGCGACTGTCTCCCTCCTGGAGGTCACGTTTCAAGCTTCGCGAAGAGCTTAAGCTTAGAGGACGGAACAAGACTATGCCTGTATACGAAATCGCGGACGACTCAGAAATGCAACTGTCTTTGGTAGTGACTCCGGGTGGAGCTGGATCCGTCTGAACCGATAAGATAGTTGCAGACCATCTCAGCGACCTTGGGCGATCGAAGATTATGACCCAGGCCGCTGGTTTCTATGAGCTGGGATGATTTCCAAAGGTTGTTTATCGCCCTGGCGTAATGGATGGGTGTCTGATCATCCTGCTGATCGTGAATGATAAGTCCGGGTCTGTCGATACGCGTCGCGAACTTCGTCGTGGAATAGTACGTCACCGGAACGCCAAACACCTTCTCGAATTCCTGCACGGCGAGATCAACAGCGCGGGGTGTTAGTTTCAGCTGATTGCTAAAGTGTTCAACGAAGTCGGTTGCTTCTCCCGGAGGTGCCAGAAGAACAAGTCGATTGATTGGAAGCGAAGGTTTTTCGTACAGTGCGTGAAGGACAGAAAAGCTACCTATCGAGTGACCGACGATAGCGTCCATGTCGCCATGCTCATTTATGAATCTCTGAATAACCTCGCTGTACAGTGGCACGGAGAGGAACTTGCCCTCTGAGAGTCCGTGGCCCGGCGCATCGAACGCGTAAATCGAAGTATCCTTTCCCACCAGCTGTTGCACGTATGGCCTCCAGCGAAACGTATTGCTTTGCCACCCATGGATGAACAGGAATTTCTTCCTTCCACGTCCCCACCGATATCCCTGGAGTTTCGTCTCGCGGTGAGAAAATTGAAATTTCTCTGCCCCGTCGAGGAACGCCCTGTGCCGGGGTTTCAGTCGCGGCCGCACCGGATAACAAAAGAGATTCAACGCCTGAGAGGCTGCTCTGGAAGGCGCCACGCGTGCCATGGTGTTGAGGTACGCGCCGGCGAGCCGAAATACGAGGTTGTTCATGTCGTCATCACTTTTCCTAAATACCAATCGGTATCTTCGTGTTCAAAAGAAAACGGCATTGCATCCGGAAGGTTACAGTTCAATCTCCGTCAGTTGTGCCGTCAGGTGTTTTAGTATTCGTCTGATGTCATTGTTATTGCCCTGAAGGCGCCCCATCATGATCGCGCCTTCAAGGGAAGCAATAATCAGAGTTGCATAGAATTCTGCGTCGACACCTGGCTTGATCTGTTTGTACTTCACACCATTTTCGATGATGGTGACAATAGACTTCCTGAGTGTGTCGAGAATTTTTAGCGCCTCCCGTTTCAGAACAGGATGAGCGTCGTCGGATTCAATTGCCGCATTCATCAGGGGGCAACCTCCTTTGAAAGGGGGGTCGGTGATGTACGACTCGAAGAATCCGAAGAGGGCGCGCAACTTTTTGCCTGCCGTAGGTTGTGGTTTTACGACGGCGCGAAGCTTGTCATACATGGCCTCGGCCATTGTTGCAAGCGACTGGCGTTCGAGTTCCTCCTTGTTCTTGAAATGTCGGTATATGGCACCCTTCGTAAAGCCTGTAGCGTCTGTGATGTCGCTAACTGAAGTGGCCTGATAGCCACGTGTGTTGAACAACACCGCCGAGCGCTGCAGGATCCTGCTCCTCGTGTACTCTGGGTTACGCATGGCCAAAGATACCAATCGGTATCTAACTTGCCAATAGAATATCTAAACTTTGATGCGAAATCAGTCGGAATACGCTTTAGTTATCGCGGACGAAGAGGAGTACTTCGCGACCCTGGTTGCAGGAGATGTTGAGGGAATTGTCGGAGATCTTCACGAAGTCGGCATTGGCGATACTTTGAAGGAGCATGGTACTCCATTCATCGCGGCTGTACGGACTTCCGAGCGAAGTAAACGTAAAGCGGCTGCGATTGCCGATTTCGTAGATACCAAGCATGGGGCCGCCAATGCTATCGGTATGGATAGTGCCTGCGCGGCCATCACCGGAAAAGGTGAGCACAATGGGCCGCTCTACCTGTACCATCCTTCCATCCACCGTTCCAGTCTGCGCGTTGTAGTAATGTGCAAGTTTCCAGCGACCGTTAAGGGACAGGGTCTCTTCATCGCAGGAGGCCCACAACAGAATGGCAAGAGCGATCAAGAGTTTGCTTTTCATACCCACGCAGATTACAGCCTATAAAAATACCATTAATTGGGCAGACGGCAAAAAAGACCAAAAACAGAAAACCCCGGCCTTTCAGACCGGGGTTTTCCGGGGTTGTTTGTTTCTCAGAGCTTGGCAGTAAGTTCCTTGCCTGGCTTGAAGCGAGCAACCTTCTTTGCCTTGATCTTGATCGTTTCTCCGGTTTGAGGATTGCGGCCTACGCGAGCAGCCCGCTTCGACACAGAGAACGTTCCGAAACCTACCAAAGTCAGCTTATCGCCTTTCTTCAGGGTCTTGGTGACGCCTTCGAAGAATGACTCCAGGGCAGCACCTGCCTGCGCCTTAGTGATGCCGGCATCTTCGGCAATTTTGGTAACCAGTTCAGCTTTGTTCATAAATGAATTATTATAAATACCGGTGCGCAAAGTTATACGCTTTTTAATGTGAACCAATTTTTTCCTTTCGTTCGAATCAAGAAAATCCCAATAAATACAAGGGTTGACGCGGGGTCATGAGAGAGAAATGTTCTACCTTTGACATGAGGGCTGGCATCCGCGGGTACCCTGTAAATACCATCCCTCGTATGTTCCATCTTAAAACAACAACATCACATGCAAATCACCAAGCACCGGGTCGCCGCGATTCATTATACGCTGAAAGACAATCAAGGAAACATACTTGACTCAAGTGAAGGTCGCGATCCTTTGTACTACATTCAGGGCATTGGCAACCTGATCCCCGGCATGGAAGAAGGCCTTGAAGGAAGAGAGAAGGGAGAGAAGTTCGACATCCGCGTATCGCCCGAGAAAGGCTACGGGGAACTTAATCCGCAACTCATTCAAAAAGTACCAAAGGCTGCTTTTGGAGGTCAGGAAGTTCGGCCGGGAATGCGGTTCAGCACCAATCGTGGAGAGACCGTGACGGTAACAGAGGTGGATCAGGACACGGTAACCGTCGACGGGAATCATCCCCTCGCAGGTGTTGACCTTTACTTTGAAGTTGAGGTTGTAGACGTACGTCCAGCCACGCCTGAAGAACTCCAGCACGGCCATGTTCACGCCCCGGGCGGACAGCATCACGGATAGCGAAGGCTATCCTTGTTGCTCGTTCGTGTGGACTTCCTTCTCAGTAAGGACGGGCTTCTTGTCGTAGTACTCAACCATCGGAACAAAGCCGAGGTGAACCTTCAGTCGGTTGAGGTCGGGCTTCACGACTTTAACTTCGTAACCGTCTTCTTCCAGAATTGCACGCATCTCCTCGGCTCGTTCGCTGGTCTTGTAAACGATGCTCATCTCACGAGCAAACACAGGGAAGCGTCCCTTCCGATTCTCCACATCCTTGAAGTTGTAACCGGCAAGGAACAAGTCGGAGTTCTTCTCCTGTATCCGGAAGAGTCCAACATGCACCGACTCCTGCATGACAGCGAGGACCTCAGCACGGGTACCAGCCACTTCGTGGGTAAGCTTGAATATCTTCTTGGTGTTGCCCTGGTGTGACTTGTCAAGAAAGATGAGATCGAAGTTCTTTACATATGCGGCAATGCTGATGGCCTGGCCGATGACAATCATCGGATTTTCCGCATCCCCGGTCAACTCCACATCAAGATTTTTGGAAGCAAAAAATTCCCGAAGGCGGTTGTTCCGCTTCTCAACGATGGCTTTCATCCTTCCGTCGAGAGGGCGGTTGATTCGAAGTTTCATAGCACAACACTTAAGTTAACTACCTCTTAAATCCTTTCAGTCGCTCTTACCGTTCCCGTTTCAAATCGTCATAACAGGTAAAACGAACCTCAACTGTTAAAAGTTGAACCGAGGCCTTTTTTGGAATTCCGATTGGAGTAGTGTCGTTTGCGAGAGGTAAATCAAAAATAGGGAATTCCATACTAAGTTCCGCACACACCATTGCTTTTCTGGATGAGCGGTCGGATCAAAAGCAATTTTTGCCCGGCCGGCTAAACTTTTCTTAACCTATGTTCATCCCTGAAAATGGGGCAAGGCCTGGAGTAGATGTAGTCTCAATTAGGAAAGGGTATTAGGCCTGAAGGGGTATTTGCGGGCTCGGAGGGATTCAAACCCCCAACCTTCTGATCCGTAGTCAGATGCTCTATTCAATTAAGCTACGAGCCCTGAGAATGCCCCGATTTTGGGACTGCAAATCTAAATAAATAAACTACCCGGCCAAAGAAATGATTTGGCCCTGCTGGCAAAAAACTTATTTTTGGGACTCATTTTAAAAGCTTTTCCCTTTACATGATCATACGGCCCGTCTGCATCCTCCTGTTCGCAACTGCTCTGTGCCTTAACGCCAATGCACAGGACCCTACGGACACTCCGCAGCCTCAACGCAGGAGCCTTCCGGACCTGCCCGGATCCTTCGTGCTGGAGTTCGGTTTTCACCGCGCCCTCGAAGCACCCGATGACTTTGATATCGGCTTCTGGGGATCAAGGGTCGTAAACGTTTACTACCAGTTCGACAAGCGGATCGGCAATACCAAGTTTAGCGTACACCCGGGCTTTGGCTTCAGCTTCGAACGTTTCAAGTTTGCTAATGACTATACCCTGACCAGCACGGTATCCGAGACGGAAATGGTGCCTGCGTCTGACGACTTCCCGGGCGTTAAGAAGTCCATGCTCGTTACGAACTACATCAACATACCTGTGGAAATCCGCTTCAGCACGCGTCCCGACGATCCGAGCCGCAGCTTCAGAGTGTCGTTAGGCGGAAGAGTAGGATACCTGTACGACTCGTTTACGAAAATCAAGTACAGCCAGGACGGCGAGGTACGATCCATTAAGAACAAGCAGAACTACAACCTTCACAAACTCAACTACGGTGCGTTCTTCAAGATAGGCGTCGGCAATATGGGGCTGATTACATATTACAACTTGTCGCCGCTGTTCGACGCGCAGGAGGGACCCGGTCAGGCCGACATAAGCACATTCACCGTCGGACTTTCGCTGTCTAGTTTCTGATCAGAACATTACAATCATCGAGACAAACCCGATGGCAAAACCCGTGACTCCGCCCACGAGAATCTCACGCGGGGTGTGGGCATTGAGCTGAAGACGTGCAGACATCACCGCCCCTGCTACCAGCAGGCATCCGCTCGTAGCATAGAGCAACGCATTGCCCTCCGATGCCTTGTTGAGGGGAACAAAAATCCCAAGCAGACCACAAACAGCGAGACTATGGACGCTCACCCGGTAAAAGAAGGTCAAGAGCGTTGCGCCCACCACAAGAAAATCCATGATCAGCAGGAACCGGAAGATGTTATCGCTGTAGTCAATACCAAACTTCCAGTAGAAGAGATATGTCATGATCAGGTAAAATAATGAAATGAACACAAACGGAACGTACCTGTCGCGACGCTCCGGCATCGACAAAGAAGGAATCGATCCGAATAGTTTGAAGATAAACAGGTTGATGGCCGGTAGCATGAACGTTACCAAAAAGATCAGCATCAAAAAGCCCGGGTAGTTTTCCGGCCTCACCGGTTCCAGTGCCGTAGGAAAGATCAGCATGAGGAGGGCACAAAGGTATGTGCCCATCAGCAGAGGGTGTACGAGCACAGTAATAATGCGGGCCAGCAGATCCACGTTAGAGTTCCTTTCTCAGCCGGGCCACAGGAATGTTGAGCTGTTCGCGGTACTTGGCGACTGTACGCCGCGCAATATTGTAACCCCTTTGATTCAGTATCTTCTCGAGTTTGTCGTCCGAATAAGGCTTGCTCTTGTCTTCGGAGTCGATGATTTCCTTAATAATCTGCTTGACTTCCCTGCTGCTTACCTCCTCGCCGGAATCCGTAGTGATGCCTTCTGAGAAGAAGTACTTCAGCGGATAGATCCCGAAGTCCGTTTGCACAGACTTACTGCTCGCCACACGAGACACCGTGGAAATGTCCATGCCGATCATGTTGGCGATATCCTTAAGGATCATCGGCTTCAGCTTCGTCTCGTCGCCTTCGAGGAAGAACTCATACTGAAAATCAACAATGGCCTTCATCGTCTTCAGCAACGTCTGCTGCCGTTGCTTGATCGCGTCGATAAACCATTTCGCAGCGTCCAGCTTGTGCTTCACAAACGTGACCGCCTCCTTCAGCTTCTTGTCCTTCTTATCGCTCTTGTCGTATGCCTTAAACATCTCGGCATAAGACCGGCTTATGCGCAGATCGGGTGCATTGCGACTATTCAGCGTCAGTTCAAGCTTGCCGTTGTTGGACGTGAGTATAAAGTCGGGAATGATGTAGGAATTCTTGACCAACGATGACCCACTGCCGCTGCCCGGCTTTGGATTCAACTTCACGATAAGCTCCATGGCATCACGGATAAAATCTTCATCTTCCGTGTCGAGCTTCTTCTGAATCTTGCTGTAGTGTTTCTTGGTGAACTCGTCGAAACACTCCGATATGATCTTCTTCGCAACGGCCACGTCGATGTCGTGACCATTGTCCATCCGCTCGAGTTGCAGCAGGAGACATTCCTGAAGGTTGCGTGCAGCGATGCCCGGAGGATCGAACGTCTGAATCTTTTTTAGGACTTCCTCAACTTCTTCGCGGGTTGTTTCTATACCCTGCGAAAAGGCAAGGTCGTTGACTATCGCGTCGAGATCGCGACGGATGTAACCATCCCCTTCTATGCTTCCGACCAGCTGCTTGCCAATGGAATACTGGGGCTCTTCAAGACCCAGAAATTCGAGCTGATCCATAAGCTGTTCGTGAAGGGTGGTTGCCATGGGAATGGGCATCTCCCGGTCTTCATCATCATCTCCATCGCCCTGCATTTTGTAGCCGGAATAGTCGTCATCATGCAGGTAATCCTTGATATCAAGCTCTTCGTCTGCCTTCGAGTCTTCGCGGATCTCCTCTTCCATCTGCGGCTGATCGTCGTAGGGTTCCTCCTCCCCTTCTTCCAACGCTGGGTTTTGTTCCAGTTCCTCCTCGATACGAGCCTCAAGTTCCGCGGTCGGCACCTGCAACAGCTTGATAAACTGGATTTGCTGAGGAGAAAGCTTTTGTTGTAACGACTGGCTTAAACCAAGCTTTTGCATTGAAAAAGTGCGTTTTTATCAGCCTTACAAAGCTACGACTAATGGGGCATTTTCGGAACACAATTTTCGTTCCAACAAATTCTGAAGCCCATAGAATGCATTACAATTCCTTGGACAAACCGCACAAAATATCGTTTTTTGCGGCCTTCACCCACGTGTCCCAGGCATGAAGCGAACCCGCATCAAAGAACTGCTGAACCTAGAGCCTTCCGGTCAGTCCGTCGTTGTTATGGGCTGGGTCCGGACCTTCAGGAACAACCAGTTCATCACTCTCAGCGATGGCTCGACGCTCAGTACGCTGCAGCTCGTTGTCGACTTTAAGACGATGGATGAAGCCCTCCTGAAGCGCATCACGACAGGCGCGTGCATTCGCGCAGAAGGTGCCCTTGTCCCCTCGCCCGCCAAAGGGCAGACGATGGAGGTAAAGGTCTCATCGCTTGCGATTCTGGGCGACAGCGATCCGGAAAAATATCCGCTGCAGCCGAAGCGCCATTCGCTGGAATTTCTGCGGGAGATTGCGCATTTACGACCGCGCACCAACACGTTCGGCGCCGTAATGCGGGTGCGCCATGCACTGGCCTACGCAGTGCACACTTTTTTTAACGATCGCGGATTCGTTTATGTTCACACCCCAATTATCACGGGTTCTGATGCCGAAGGCGCAGGTGCGATGTTCAGGGTGACAACTCTCGACGCCGGCAACCCTCCCCGGACAGAGGACGGGTCGGTTGACTTTCGCGAAGACTTCTTCGGCCGGGAGACTAACCTGACAGTATCGGGACAGCTGGAAGGCGAAACCCATGCCCTCGCCCTGGGCGAGATTTACACGTTTGGCCCGTGCTTCAGGGCGGAAAACTCCAATACCACGCGTCACCTCTCGGAGTTTTGGATGATCGAGCCGGAAATGGCCTTCTACGATCTCGAAGACAACATGGAATTGGCTGTAGCGTTTGTGCGCTACCTGTGCAATTATGTCCTCAACAACTGCGCTGACGACATCGCCTTCCTCGCAAACCGACTAGCGGAAGAAGAACGCTCAAAGCCCCAGGATCAACGCAGTGAGATGGGACTCATAGAAAAACTGAAGTTTGTTGTGGACAACGACTTTCAGCGACTCACTTACACCGAGGCATTTGAGATTCTCAAAAACTCCACGCCGAACAAAAAGAAGAAATTTCAGTTTCCCATCGAGACCTGGGGTGTCGACCTGCAGTCAGAACACGAACGGTTCCTCGTGGAAAAGCACTTCAAGAAACCTGTGATCCTGTACAACTATCCGGCCGACATCAAAGCCTTCTACATGAAACAAAACGACGATGGGCGCACGGTTGCGGCTATGGACGTTCTGTTTCCAGGAATCGGCGAAATTATTGGCGGCTCAGAACGCGAAGCAGATTATAACAAACTGCTTAACCGGATCCGTCAACTTGGCCTTCCTGAAAAAGAACTCTGGTGGTACCTCGACCTGCGCAGGTTCGGTTCTGCGCCCCACAGCGGATTCGGATTGGGCTTCGAACGGATGATGCAGTTCGTCACGGGCATGACCAATATCCGGGACGTAATTCCCTTCCCCCGTTATCCGGGTAACGCCGACTTTTAGGTAAACCCTTAAGGATTTTGGCGGAACGCAAGCAGCGGAATTCTGCTTTGGAATGCGAGCTTTCGCGTGAGACTTCTGTCGAACAGTTTTTCGTATACGCTGTGCTCGTGTGTGAACGTCGCAAGAAGATCGCCTGAAGTTTCCTTCACGTATGCTTCTACCGCCTTATCAATATCGCGGTTAGCAACAACTTTCACTTCAAAGCGATTATAGTCGACTTTCGCAATTGCCTCCTTAATACGCGCTTCTGCAACAGCCACGTCTTTTGTGTTGGATGCTGCGTGGAAGATGTGCACCGTTGATTCAAAGATTTTTACAAAGGGAAGCATCGTGGCGAGCTCATCGTCGATATGGGCCAGGTCGGTAGCGTATATCAATTTCCTGATTCCGTTGAATTCAGCAAGCTCGGGCACGACCAGCACAGGGATATGACTAATCTCAATCAACGACGCGGTGTTGCTTCCCAGAACAACTTTTTTCAATCCGTTGGCACCGCGCGTTCCGATTACAATCAATCCCGACCGTAATTTTTTTGCTTCATTCTTAACAGTCGCATTAAACGACGAACCTTGTACGATCCGATGCTGAAGGGGCTTGGAAGTCTTCAGTTTTCCTGCCAATTCAGCGGTCAGCAACTCCATGTCTTCCTTCGCGACGTGCATAAGTTCTTCCTCCAGCGCCTCGAGCCTAAGCCGCATGCTTGCCCTGGTGGGCTGAATTACCGTCACCACGTGAAGCAGCGTAAGGGTACCATCCAGCTTATTCGCAAGTTTGATGGCATAGTCGATGGCAACTCGTGAGAGGTCTGAAAAATCGGTCGGTACCAGGATATTTACCATTGGCAGTCGGGGTTTCAAATTCTAAAATAACGCTTTTGTCCCTATCCGCATAACGCTCGCTGTAACCTGTTGCCAAAAACTACGCAATCGGTCCCACTCATTTTGGAGCTGAACCCTTGCGGCATCGCATTAAAATTCGAACATTGTGCGTCATCGATGACTATGGGTAAACGCACCTTTGCGAGTGACAACTACGCCGGAGTTCATCCGGCAATTTTTGAGGCTT
Organism: Cyclobacteriaceae bacterium; assembly: GCA_036563875.1. Taxonomy (GTDB): domain Bacteria; phylum Bacteroidota; class Bacteroidia; order Cytophagales; family Cyclobacteriaceae; genus ZC4RG29. The sequence continues at coordinate 6,674 of DATCLO010000104.1, read as the reverse complement.
TGACCCGCGCGAATGACGGTCACGCTCCCTCCTATGGGTCCGATGAATATACCCTACGGGCGATTAACCGGTTCAAGGAATTATTTGGAGAAGACGTTGAGCCGTTCTTTGTATACAACGGCACAGGCGCGAACGTTTCAGCGTTGTCGGCTATGACGCGTCCTTTTCACGCCATCATTTGCTCCGAACTTGCGCATATCAACGTTGACGAATCAACGGCGCCGGAACACTACACCGGGTGCAAGCTGCTGCCCATTCCTACAGAAGACGGCAAACTGTATCCGGATCAGATTGAAGATAGGATACAGCGCATCGGCGACCAGCATCATGCGCAGGCAAAAGTTATCTCGATTTCACAAAGCACGGAATACGGAACGGTGTACACGGTCGATGAAGTTCGCGCAATTGCTGATGTGGCCCGGCGGCACAACCTGCTCCTTCACATGGATGGCTCGAGGATTTCTAACGCGGCGGCGGCGCTCGACGCACCGTTCCGCGACTTCACGCGTGATGCGGGTGTGGATGTGTTGTCGTTTGGCGGTACAAAAAATGGGCTCATGTTCGGAGAGGCAGTGTTGTTTTTCAACTCCAACCTCGCATCGGAATTCCGCTTCATCAGGAAGCAGGCGATGCAGTTGCACTCCAAAATGCGATTTATCGGCGCACAGTTCGACCGCCTCCTTGCCGACGACCTGTGGGCTGTTAACGCCCGCCACGCAAACAACATGGCGCGTGAACTCGCCTCCCGCATCGAAAAGATTAAAGGTATCAGGATCACCAGGAAGGTGGAAGCGAATAGCGTGTTTGTTATTATGCCTCCCGACGTTGCCTCCAAAATTCAGGAGGAGTATTTCTTCTATCCCTGGATTGAAAAGATCAACGAATATCGGCTGATGTGCGCGTTTGATACGACGCTGGCGGATATTGAAGATTTTGTGAAAAAACTGGAGAAGGCAATGACAACCTACACCGAATCGTAGGTGGCACTCTTGTAGTGACGCACGGCGTGCGTCTCATGGAACAAATCTCACTGAATAAATTGGAATAACTATTCTTTGAACCACATAGGGCACAGAGGGAGGCACATAGGATGCTAACCCGCAGTGTTTAACGCTTCAGGAACTTGAATACCCCGCGGTACTGGGAGGCGTTGTCTCTGATAGAAACGAAGTAATAGCCAGGTGCAAAATCCTTTACGGTCAACCGCACCTCGTGGTCGCTGATGGGCTCAACCTCCGGACTGAGTTCGTTGCCGATTATACTATGGACCGTGAGGCTGACGTTAGATGCTTCAAAGTCGCCGAGTTGAACGTAGAGGTAGTCGGGTGTCGGGTTGGGATGAAGCTTGATGCCCGCACCCTCCCGCTGCTCGGTGCCATAGGAAAGGTTTGAGCCCGGCTGCCCTTCAGACTGGGCGAAGGCCGAAATCATCCCTAAGGATAGTACGATCAGCAATAACGAGCGTAAAATCATCGTTCTATAGGCAAACCCGTTGAATCCTTTCTGGATATACGGCAAATTCCGCACCAAAGTTCCCACTTTTCCGCGAACTGTGGTACGATTGTCCGCACACCTAATTAGATACCATTAAGGTCGGAAAAGTTTAGCCGCCAAGCTGAAATTTTGGAAAAAATTCCCGTTTTGGACATCCAAAAACGCCAAATCTACCTAAAAGCCTGCGGAAGGTACTCTATTAGGTCCGAAGCAATCAGACCCTCCGTTCCCTTGTCGGTCGCGGCCACGTCCCCAGCCCGTCCGTGAAGATATACTCCCATGATGGCTGCCTCTAAGGGCTCGTATCCCTGAGCCAGGATTCCGGTAAGAATACCCGTCAGGACATCGCCACTCCCGCCCGTTGCCATTCCCGGATTTCCCGTGGGATTGAAATAGACGTTTCCATCGGGACTTGCGATCGTTGAGTAGGCGCCTTTTAACACCACAATGACGTTATGCCTCCTGGCAAACTCCCGAACCAGTCTGAGCCGGGCGAAATCGTCCGGCCATTGTCCGGCCAAGCGCTCAAACTCTTTTGGGTGGGGCGTCAAAATGCTCAAGGGAGGAACGAGGTCAATCATGCCCGCATTCGCAGACAGGATGTTCAGCGCGTCTGCGTCGATCACCATTGGCTTCCTGTGTTCCTCCAGGAACCGTCGAAACGCCCGGGCAGTCGCATCGCCCATGCCGATTCCCGGTCCGATTCCCACGACGTCAGCCTCAACTGCCGGCAGCTCGGTGATGGCATGCGTTCCGGCGTCGACCCGCGCCATAGCCTCAGGCACGGCAGTCTGCACAATTTCATAGCCACACGCGGGAACGTGAAGGGTGAGCAGTCCCAATCCCGAACGCAGCGCGGCACGCGCACAAAGTACAGCAGCACCCATCTTGCCGTAGCCTCCTGCCACAATTACCGCCCGGCCGTAGTCGCCTTTGTGGCCAAACTTCGAGCGGCGTTTGCGGATCCGGCGGATGTCTTTACGCTGAACCTGGTACGTGGTGGTTGAAACGTTTTCCAGGAACGCCCCCAAAAGCCCTATATCGACTACATGCCACTCCCCTGTAAAAGGATATGAGCTTGGAAGGTAAAAGGCCAGTTTGGGCGATTGAAAAGTGACCGTGTAATGAGCCTGCACAATGGCGCCGCGGGATGGCCCATCGACGAGCAATCCGGATGGAATGTCAATCGCCACACGGGTAGCATCAGCGTTGTTTATTCGTTCAATCGCATAAGCGTATATACCCTCAGCAGGACGTGAGAGTCCAGACCCGAAGATGCCGTCAATAATGATGTCGCATTCATCAAAGACCATGGGATCCCCCGCCTGTCGCACTTCCATCCGCGAAATCGCCTGCGGCAGTCTTTCAAGATTCGTGTTGAAATCGGCGGAGCCGGACCCCTGGCCACGGACAATCCACACCTGAACTGTATATCCCCATTCTCTCAACATGCGGGCAATGCCCAGACCGTCGCCACCATTGTTGCCAGTCCCGCACACAACACCGACCCGCCGGCTGGCATTAAAATGCTCCGCGAACCACACAACGAAAGCCCGGCATGCGCGCTCCATCAGGTCAATGGACGCAATAGGTTCATTGCTGATCGTGAAGGCATCCCATTCCCGGATCTGACTCGAAGAAAGAATTTTGAGCATAGTGCGACGCGTACGCGCCAAATATAGCCATACAGCTAATCACGTTCCTCATGAAGCCACGCGACCTTTTGCTCAGAGCGATGCTCCTGTCCAATGATCGACGCGTACAAGTCCGGCCTTCTCGCCTTCCTGTATCGATATCCGCCGGCAAGGGTCAGCTTTTCGGGTGTAAGCAACCCCGCGCAGAGATCGTCGCCCAGATTGCGACATTCAGCGATGATGTCACCGTAGGGATCAATGATCATCGAACATCCATTCTTCAATTGATCGTCATCCATTCCGATGGGATTTGAAAAGACAACATACACTGCGTTGTCGTACGCTCTCGCAGGCAGCCATTTCATAAGCCATTGTCTTCCTTTCAACCCATCGAATTCCATGCGAAGCGTAGTAGGATCGGCTTCACGGTTTTCCCAAAGTTTCGGATCGACAAAACCAGCCCCGGGCCGCGTCGAAGGCGTGCACATCGTAACGTGAGGCATGAAGATCACATCTGCGCCAAGCAATGCAGTTGCCCTTACGTTTTCGACGACATTATTGTCGTAGCAAGTAAGGATTCCGCACTTCCACCCGCGTAGCGTAAAAACGCAATACGATTCACCAGGCGAAAGATTGGAATTTATAAAAGGATGGAGTTTTCTGTGACTCGCAACGAATCCATTGTCATCAACACACACATACGTGTTGTATAATTTGCCGTCTTTGTCCTTTTCAAACAACCCCGCAAGTATGGCAATACCGTATCGTCGCGAGATTCCAATCAACCGTTGCACACTCGGACCATCCGGAACCGATTCCGCTACAGCCGTCAGTTGTTCACGGGAGAGATGACGCGCGAACGAATACCCTGTTATCGAGCACTCGTGAAAGGCAACGACCGATGAACCCTCAGTGGCCGCCCTTTGGGCCATAGATTCGATGACGGAAAGGTTGTAAGCTTTATCGCCGCTCTTGTTTTCAAATTGAGCGGTTGATACTTTGATTGGATTCATATTGAAATCAGGACAAAAGTAGTTCAGCGATTTCCTCCCAGGAATTTACCCGACGATGTTTTGTTTGCAACCTGCGATTGTGAGGCTGACTGAAAAGGAAGGTGTCGCCTTCAAATTTATCCAGATTTTTCAGATGGTCATCAATCATGATGTCGGCATTCACGATTTCCTTCGAACCGCAAAACACAATCTGACGCCAATGAATAAAAGGAAAATGTTCGTTCAGCCATTCCCGTTTATCATCAAGACTGGCCGGAAATTCCATCGCAGCTGAGACTACAAAAACCTGGTACCGCGTGTTCAGGCGTTCAAGTACTTCGCGGCTGTCCGGCACGAGAGGAACCGTGCGAAAGAACCCCTTTGTATTAGCATGGCGATGTCCGTAGGGGAAAGCCTCGAATTCCGGAAGCCCATCAAGCCGTTCGATCTCGAGACGAACTCCGGTGTCCTTTTCGTGATACGCAATGAACTGCTTGTACACGTCCGCGAGGACGCCGTCCATGTCAACCGCGATTCTCTTCATTGCCGACGCATGCCAACCCGCTACAGGTTACGCTTTTTAAGTTCGTCAACGGCATGGTTTGCCGCGCGGGCGGTGATGGCCATAAAGGTAAGGGTCGGGTTTTGCGTCCCGGTGGATGTCATGCACGCACCGTCGGTAACAAACACATTTGGACAATTATGCATTTGGTTCCAGGCATTCAGCAAAGAAGTCTTTGGATCGCGTCCCATCCGCACGCCGCCCATTTCGTGGATGTCGGAACCCGGAGGTGCACCGGTATCGTTGGCCGTTATATTTACAAAGCCTGCTTTCTCGAACATTTCGCGCGACTGCTCCACATAATCCTTTGTCATCTTATCATCGTTGTCAGTCCACTCACAGGAGATCACGAGCTGTGGAATACCGTACTTGTCCTTAAGATCTTCATGCAAACGGACGTGGTTCTTTTCAATCGGCACAACTTCACCCATCATCCAGCTGCTGATGTGCCATGTTCCGAGTTTGGGGTGAAGCAGGTTCTCGCGAAGCTCATCGCCGATCATCAAAGTATCCGTTGAAGTGCCTCTTCCGCCACCGATTCCTATCGCATAGCCTCTAAGAAAATCCGTCTCTTGTTTCCGTACGTTACGGAAGCGTGGAATATAGCTGTGGCTCGGATTTCTGCCAGACGTTTTCTTGTCCTTATATCCCTCGTAGATCGCATTCGCTTTGCCGCGATAGTTGTGCCACGCGATGTATTTCCCGAGCAAGCCGTTGTCGTTGCCCAATCCGTTCGGGAACCGGGATGACCTGGAGTTCAACAGGATGGCATTCGTGTTCAGCGCAGAAGCATTCACAAAAATGATCTTCGCGTAAAACTCAATCATTTCCTTCGTATGACGATCGATAACACGAACACCGGTTGCTCGTCCCTTCTTATCATCGTAGATGACGGAATGCACGACAGAATCCGGACGTATTGTGAGATTGCCCGTCTTCATCGCCCAGGGAAGCGTTGACGAGTTGCTGCTGAAATATGCACCATACACACAACCCCTGTTGCACATCGCCTGGTTCATACACTTCGCGCGTCCCTGCTGGGTGTGGATGGGCTGCGGATCGGTGATGTGTGCACAACGGGCTTGTATGAGATGCCGATCGTTGTAGTGTTTCTTCAGACTTTCCTGGAAGTGCTTTTCAATGCAACTCATTTCAAATCCCGGCATGCACTCGCTATCCGGGAGTTCCGGAAGTCCATCTTTGTTGCCTGCAATACCAGCGAACTTTTCAACATGCGTGTACCAGGGCTCCAGATCTTTGTAGCGAATCGGCCAGTCGACAGCAAAACCGTCGCGTGCAGGACCTTCAAAATCGAAGTCGCTCCAGCGCTGGGTTTGTCTTGCCCATAAAAGAGACTTGCCACCTACGTGATATCCGCGAAACCATCGAAAAGGTTTTTCCTGGATGTAGGGCTGTTCATCTTCCTTCAAGGTCCAGTGAAGCGTGGCTTCATTCAGGAAGCGACCGCCACCGTAGCCTACTCTTTTATCCAGCGGAACGGTTCCGCGAAACTCGAACTGCCATGGTGCCTTCGAGGCGGTTGGATAATCCTTGATATGCTTCACGTCGCGGCCTCTTTCCAGGACCAGCGTTTTCAGTCCATTGTCGCAAAGTTCTTTCGCCGCCCATCCTCCGGAGGCACCGGAGCCAATCACGATGGCGTCGTATGTACGTTCTTTGACAGAGTCGATATTAAGATTAGCCATAGCCTCTGGAGTTAACATCTACACAGCCATGATAATGGCCGGGTGCAACTTTATAACCATGATAGTTTACCATCACCTCTTTTGAAGTGCTGAAACCGCGAATGGTCTCTCTTTTGACAAGATCAAAGAATTCGGTCTTTTCTTCTTCGCTGGACTCGGCAAAGCTTAGAAGCAGTTTCTTGCGCTGTTCCTGGTCACAGGCGGCAAAAGACTTTCCGTGGGTGTTCTTAGCGAGCGCGTCCAGCGCACCGAGTTGCTTTTTGATATTGTCCTGAACCTCTTTCTC
>DATCLO010000103.1:0-65560 GCA_036563875.1 Cyclobacteriaceae bacterium | reverse complement strand
AATGTTCACGAATGAACTGGGGCGTTCGGAGACGGACGCAAATTTAGGATCACTTATCAGCAACGAGTACCTCGCCATCAATCGACATCGGCACTTCCATCCCACCGGGCATTTGGGGATTGTCTGGGAAAACGGCCTTGCCCGATATCGACTGCTTGTATGATCCATCACTAATCCAGCCAGTCTTCTTTGCCAATTTGATCCTGGAGGTCATGGTACCCGTCATGTCGTACGTCATCGGTGCGGAAGGGTCCGTATTGACTTTCGTCCGTATTTCCGATTTACCGGATATCACATAGTAATCACCCTCGATAGCGTCGAGCTTGTAGGTCGTCTTCACTGCGGCTTGCATGGTCGACCTCAGTTCTGTCTCCGTCGTCCAGGTTCCCCCTACGGCGACAGGGCCGGTGGGAAATACCGCCATAGTCATTTCCAGGTTACCTTTAAGAGCTTCCTCACCGAACGACTGGCTCAGCGAAGCCATGACTTGCTGCTTCTGCTCATCGGTCAACTCATACTTTTCAAAGGCCCCTTCGAACAGATTGGACATGTTTCGTATTTCTGTCACCTTCCCGTGACGTGTAATCGTCATCTGAAAAGGCCTGTGCATCATGGCTGCAAACATGCCAGACATTATGTCGCCGGGCGCCGCATTATCTGAACTGTATTCCATAGTTCCGGTCGGCATGTCCATGGTCATGTAAAGGCGCTCGTATTGCGCTTCAACGTCGTATCCCGTGTTGGTGACGGTCAGCACCTTGAACGACATCTTGCCACCCAGGTTTATCGTCATCTCAATGTCCTGGCCGGCGTAACTTTGCTTGACAATCGAAGTGGAAGACGACTGCTGCGAATAGGTAGCTCCTTTTTCAAGGTTCAACTCCACGGAAACGGTCTGCGCGACACAAACGGACATCACGCCCACGAAGGCAATGAGGGTCAGGAAGGGTTTCATAGGATTGGGATAAGGGGTTAGTGATGTAGGTTAATTTGTTGGTTGGGCAACATAAAGATATGAAAATTTTGCCTTACGGGATCCACTGGCAATAGAGTAATCGGTAATCGGGGGTGGGTGTGCCATGTACTGTCTCGTACCCAGCCATCATCTGTTGATATCGCGTTAATCTCATTTCGACTATACTCAATTCCTCTAACCCTTGAGGTATCTTTGTAGTTAAACGTTTTGACCTTGTAGCGATAATCACCTTTTATTATAATACCTCTCCGAGGCAACTTCTTCTTATAGTGTTACTTTTTACCATCCCATGTGTATGTCCCTTCCTCCAATTTGTTGATATCGTTAAAGAACGTAAAAATTGAATGGTCTGTACTCGATCCTGTGTTTGTGTGGACATCGTTCACCGACCAAAGGCCTTTTCGTACTTCTTCGCCCAACGGTCCTTGTCGCCAAACAAATCAACAAGTATCGTGATCAGTAAAAAGAAACCTCCCAGAGCTGCCGCCATTTCAAAGGTCCTCTGCTTGAAATTGGTATTCCTCAAATAGTGAATTTTTGGAAACTTCGAATTGTAACACACGACCAGGCTACCCGGATTATTTCCAACTGACTCCACCAAGATCTCTTTAAAAAAAGATTCGTTGTCATGGTACACACAACCCCCCGCAGAGAAGGAATACCTAACCGCAACCTTCCCGTTGTCGGTCAAATCATTCATTTGGAACTCACTCGCCTCTGTACAAACGAACTCAAACGTATCAAAGTACGCATTGTACAGAAAAAGCATTACAACGGAATAGAGCACGAAACCACCCCAGAAAAGGTAGCCCGCAATTAGAGCGATACTAATAACCTTCCTCATAGGCATGATGTAGCCACAAACATCGCGTCCCTACGGGACGCGTTTCCCACTTCACATCATTTCTACAAACATTGCATCCTTACGGGATGCTGTATGGCATCCGAATGATCTGTGACCAACGATTCAATCTACAAAATTTTCCCCACCCCCAGATCACAACTTATTAGCGAATGGCGATTAGCGATTGGCGATTTGGCAAACTCAAACGCCATCGTGTGGGACCACAAATCGCAAATCCGCTAATCGAAAGTCACTAATCGCTAATCATAACCGAATACCGATCACCGATCACCTACAAATACGGACCTTCCTCCATTCGAATATCCAACCTCGGCTTGTACTTCCGAAGGGCCTCCACAACCTCAGGACTCGTGTTGGTACCGTGAAGGTATACGGTTTTCAGGGCAGGGAAATTAAGAAGGTCAAGTGCGGCTTTGTCGTCGACTTTTGTGAACGATAGGTTCAATACTTCGAGTTTGGGAAGTTTCTGAAGATGGATGAGCCCGCTGCCGTCAACTTTCGTTTTCTGCAAATACAATATCCGCAGGTTCGTCATGCGGCTGATGTAATACAACCCCGCATCATCAATGCCGCTCGAAACCAACGATGCTCTCGAAAAGACGTCCGAGTAAGGCGCCAGCTCGCGAAACTGATCATTCGTGAAGGGTGCCGGCGGAAACTTCATCGCCAACAGATAGGTGTCCCCGTCCGCCATAGTGTCGGGCTCTACGATGACGTCAAGTTTTTCAGCAAGTACTTTCAGTTCCTCACGCAGTTCTTCCGCCCTCAACTTCGCCACAGCAGCCTTGCGCCGGTATCGTGCTAGCTCGGGCAGAAGGGAGGCAATCACAGACCCAACGCTTTCGTCCTGCCTGACCTCTGATACGCGCAACGCAGGGTCAGCACCCCTTTGAATCCAGTGCGCAAGCAGCGCAATCTCATCCGCCGTCATGGGTGTCTTGCCTTCCGGCGGCATGCGATCGGAGTGACCCGGAGGAAGAATTACACGCTGATAAACTTCACTTTGTGATGTGTCTCCAGCCACGATCCCCGACTTTCCACTTTCCCCTCCTGCCATTAACTCGTTGAGCGATGTTGTCCGAAATCTTCCCTTCGCACGCTCGGCATTGTGACAACTTGCGCACTTGGCATCAAGAACAGGTGCGACCATGTCCTCAAATACCAGCATCTCTGCCTCACTGCGCGGAGCATCGGACGGACTCCCCTTCACAAGAAAGGGTAAATACTCCGTGAGGTATCCTTCCCCATGTGTGATTGAGCCGCCCAAATGACCTGTCCAGGCCATGGCCACATTGCCAACCACCAGCGACGAAAGATAGAAAGGATAGAACCGTCGACTTTTTCGGAAGAGCAGGAAAAAGCCAAGTGCCAGGAAAACAGCTGCCCCGGTAATCGCGCCCGCGAGAAAATGACGGTCCATCAACAAGCCGGCATACTCTCCGGAGGCAAACAGCAGGAAGCCGGCCATCACTGAGATTAATGTCGTGACCGACGCCGCTGAAAGCAACACGATCAGAATTACATCCGCCTGCTTAAGCCACCCCTTCCAACGGACGCCTTCAGCCACCAGGGCAAGCACGATGAGAACAATGGGGAAATGAAGGATGAGCGGATGGAACCGCCCAACCATCAACAAGAACACAGGCACGCCGTCCGGCCGGAACGCCGGCAAGACTGCAAGAACTATGGCAATACTAAACGCTGCTGCGACAATGACGGGCTGTAAGCCCTTACTCTTCCCCAATCTTCCCACTATTTAGATCTGAATCTTCATACCCGTCGTCACATCATCAAACCAGGATACCGTTCAGCGTTCCCGTGCTGTCGCCGAAACTCTCGACTTCTATGTTTTGTGCATGCAGCATCGACAGGTAAAGGTTCGCCAGCGGCGTATTCTTTTCATAAATGATGTGTTGCCCGGTCCTGAGTTTACCACCCGCCTTTCCCGCAACGACCAAAGGTACATTGCGCGGTGAGTGACGGTTGCCATCGCGTAGACCTGACACAAACGTGATCATCGAATTGTCGAGCAAAGTCTTATCCCCTTCCTTAATACTCTTCAGCTTTTCAAGGAAGTAAGCATACTGCTCTACGTGCCACGTCGTTATTCGCGCGTATTGTTCCATCAGCGTCGGATCATCCATGTGGTGTGATATGGAGTGGTGCGCACCGTTCACACCATCCAGGAAGGAGAAATTCCGGTTGCTCACAGCATTACCGAACATGAACGTGATCACGCGCGTAGCGTCGCTCCAGAAGGCCAGCGCCATGATATCGAGCATCAGCCGTGTCTTTTCGGTGACGTCGACACCGGCATACATCTCGACGTATTCGTCGATGTCCTGATCGAGTCTCACGAGTTCCTTGACAATGTCGGGTGTGATGTTTGCAGCAAATTTTTCCTTGTTGGCCTCACTGGAAATGCGCTTCTCTACGCTGCGGATCGACTCCAGGTATTCCGACAACTTATCCTGATCGGAACGACCGAGGTTCTTTTTCAGGTTCTTTGCATCCTCCATCACAGCATCCAGAACGCTGCGCTTCCACGGATCTTCCTTCGTTGCCTTACCGGGAACAAAAGACCTGAATAGGCGATCGAATGCGAGTCGCGGATCGATTTCCTTTGAAAGCGGCTGCGTCGCAGTCTTCCACGAGATGCTCGACGCATACAGCCTTGTAAAGCCAACATTGATGTCTACTCCTGTGGCAATTCGATCGAGACCATATTCCAGCGAGGGGAATAGCGTCTCGTTGCCAACGGCATTGGCGATAACCTGGTCGACAGAGATACCGCCACTGCTGATGTTATCCCCTATGGTTTGCTTGATGGGAAGACAGGTAAGAATACTTGCCGTCTTCGCATAGTGGCCGTCCGCACCATCGAAGATGGAGTGCTTGTTCATGAGTTCCCCAAGGATCAGAATGTCGTCCTTAACATTCTTTAAAGGCGACAGCTGGCGCGACAGCTCGAAGGTCCGTCCCGTTTGTTCGGGCGACCAAAGGTGCGGGTGAACTCCGTTGGGGAGGTACAGAAACGCATTCCTTACCGGGCTACCAGGAGTGCCGCTGTACGGAGAACTCATGCCAGGGAGCGCCATCGCTTCAAGGAAGGGCAACGCAATGCATGCCCCCATTCCCTTGAGCATTCTCCGGCGCGAGATGTGCCACTTTTTGCTCATATTATTTCATCCACTTTTTTCCTGAAATCATTGATCTTCATTCGGAAGGGGTAACTCTTCACAAGTGTCGCGATGAACGGATGCGGATCGAAGTTGTTCTTGATCAAACATTCCTCCAGTTCCCGCAGCGCGGGTTCGTCTGTAAACAGGACTGACCTGCCAAGCGCATACGACAACATTCGCGAAGAAAAATTCCGGGCGATTCTTTGTTTTTCCTGCAACAGCAGTTCTTTCAACTCTACGGGTCCGTTAAACTTTTGTCCGTCCGCAAGCACACCGGACGGATCAATCGGTGCAGCACCGTAAGACTCTCTCCAACGTCCGATAGCATCAAAATTCTCCAGCCCGAGTCCGAGCGGGTCCATTTTGACGTGACAGGAGAAGCATGCCGGGTCAGAACGGTGTCGTTCCAGCAGCTTTCTCAATCCCACTGCGCTGTGCGTGCCTTCGTCCTTGGGCAATTCAGCAACCTCGGCAGGGGGTGGTGGTGGTGAAACGCCAAGGAGCTGTTCCATTACCCATTTGCCACGCAATACAGGGCTGGTTCGGGTAGGCAGCGATGTCGTTGTCAACACGCCCGCCATACCCAACACGCCTCCACGCCAGCGTTCAGTTACGTCTACTTTCCGGAAGTCCGATCCTGTCACACCTTCAATACCATAATACTTAGCGAGATCTTCGTTGACGAAAGTGTAGTTGCTGTTGATGAGCTCCAACATATTCCGACTGTCCGTGAGTACGTAGTAGAAATACTCAACTGTTTCCCGATACAACGCTTTCCTGATAGTCATGTCGAATTCCGGGAAGCGTTCAGGATCCACGATCTGCGTGTTTTCGAGCAGTTTTGAAACTCCAAGCCATTGTGTAGCGAAGCTTTCGGCAAATCGTTTCGCTTTCGGATCGGCCAGCATGCGCCTCACTTGCTGCTCCAGCACCAGTGTATCCTGAAGTTTTCCGAGATACGCGAGTGTGAAAAGTTCGTCGTCAGGCATGCTCGACCAGAGGAAATACGACAGGCGCGTTGCAAGCTCGAAATTGCTTAACTCATATACGCCCCTTACCCGCGGCTCCTCTTCTGCACGATACAGGAAGTGGGGAGAAACGAGGACTGCCTTGAACGTCTGCGCGACAGCATCGTTGAAGCGATGGGGATTGCTCAATGTGTCCGCCGCGTTATAGACTGATGTGAACAACTCCATCAGCCGATCCCTTTCATCTTCCCTCAGGAATCGTCGATAAGCCTTTGTGGCGAGGGGCACGATAACTTTTTCAGCCGCTACTTCCGGCGCATTAATTTCCCGATAGTTGTCGCTGAACAGCGACTTCACCCAGTTGGCGAGCCGTTGCCACCAAGTTTGTTTGTAATCAAATGGAACGATGGCACGCCATTTCTCCTCGTCAGCGCGCAATTGTCCGATGATTTGTTCGGCCGCGTCGTAGTACCGTTCAAACTTCAATGGCGTAAAGAACAGCGCGCCGCCCTGGTTGTCAAATCCACCACCACCAGACGCGTCGGAAGGGAAATAGGATTTCGCATCGAACTCGACACCAAGCAGGTCGAGAATTGTGTATTGATACTCGGTGTGGCTAAGGCGGCGAATCACAACGTGACCCGGAACCCGTTCCCGAAGGGAGGATTGCAGCACACTGTCGATACCCGATACGAGAGTTTGATATTCGTTATCCGGAAGGGGTGGCTCAGTCGAGGGAGGCATTTCGCGGGTCTTGATCTGGTCGAGAACCTTTAGCCAGAACGCACCGTCTTTGACGACCCGGGCCTGTTCTTTGTAGTTGTCAATATTTACACCACCCTTTGTGTTGCCCGTATTGTGGCATTCGATGCAGCGCTTTTCGAGGATAGGCCGAAGCGTGGTTTCGTACAGATTGGATTCTTGCGCATTGGCCATGAATATGACCATGCAAGAGAGGGTCGCGATTCCGAAAACGCTTCTCACCATAAAACTCCTACCTGTAGCAGAGTACACGACGTACCTAAAGTAGCCAGAATATAATGAATTCGGCAGAAAATTCTTACAACCGGTACCACGAAGTGCTGGATCGGATTAGAATACTGAGTGTGTATTTACACGCAGTCTCGTCCGTGCCTTTTCAATTTCTGTATATTGGCATCATGGGTAAGATCGTGGCAGTGTGCGGACTACCCGGGTCCGGCAAGAGTTACTTCGCAGCGCGGCTTGCAGAACGCCTGAAGGCCGTCTATTTCAGCAGCGACAAGATACGCCGCGAGATGTTTTCTCAACGTACCTACTCCGACGCCGAGAAGCGGGACGTGTATCGCGAAATGATCCGCCGCGCCCAGGCGCACGTGGACCAGTCCATCGTCTTCGACGCCACCTTTTACCGCAACGATATTCGCGCCATGTTCAATGATGCCTTTCCCAATCTGATCTGGATGATGGTATCAGCCGATGATGATGTTATTCGGGAGCGTCTTGCGAAGCCGCGTACAGACAGCGAGGCCGATCTCCGGGTTCACGAGCTGATCCGGTCGCAGTGGGAACCACTGGAGGGTGAGTTCCTCACACTGCATTCGACATCGGACAACATCGACGATATGCTTGATCGCGCCATTCAATACCTGGATCATGACCGGTGAAGAAATCCAACAACTCATCACCGGCTCCTTTCCGACACGGTGTACCAATCCTGAACTAAAAGAGACGCACATATCCTGGGTCATCCTTTGTGACGACGCGGTGTTCAAGATCAAGAAACCTCTAAAGTATTCTTTTCTCGACTTTTCAACCATTGAGCAGCGTCGGTACTACTGTGAACGAGAGGTTATGTTGAACAACCGCCTGACGACGGATGTTTATCTCGACGTCGTTCCCATACGGAAGCCATCCTCTGGCCTGTCCGTCGGTGGAGAACAGGGTGAAGTAATCGATTATGCTGTACAGATGCGCAAGCTCGACAACGACAGGCGCATGGATTTGTTGTTACGAAATGGCTTAGTGACGGAAGATCACATTCACAATCTTGCGAATCAGATCGCCTCATTTCACAGAGAAGCTGAAATTGTTTATCCTGAAGATCCACTGGACATCCGCCGAAAGTTTAACGACATAGAAGGGCAGCGTGAATTTATCCGAGAACAGCTGGGAGATAATTATGCCAACATGCTGGAACACACGCTGAAGAAATCGGACGAATTTGTGCTCGACAACAGGCGACTATTAGAAGACCGTATCGAGGATGGCTTCCATCGGGATGGTCATGGAGACCTTCATTCAAGAAATATCTTTCTTCTTGATGAACCTGTGATCTTTGATTGCATTGAGTTCAATGACGAGTATAGGCAGGTCGATGTGCTGAATGAAGTTGCATTCCTGTGTATGGACCTTGATGTCTTCGGGCGACCTGACCTGTCGCGAACTTTCATAGAAGCTTACACGTCGCAATTTCATGCCATCAATGGCACAAGGGATCTTGCGTTATTCCACTATTATAGGTGCTATCGCGCCAACGTGCGCGCTAAGGTCAACTGCCTTAGGGCGCGGGATGCGGCCGATTCATCTGCCGCATCCCCTGCCTTGCGCGAAGCCGCGCGCTATCTTGAACAGATGCACGGGTATACGAAGGGTTTCAGCTAAGGGTCTCCACTTCTTCTACCACACGCTGAAGCACTTTACCTGTGCTTTGACGTTTCTTGACGGGCTTCGCTTTGCGATCGTCGATCCTGCGCTTCATCGTTTCCACCGCCTTGTTGATGGCTTCTTCGAAGGTGAAGCCGCGCTTTGCGACGTACGGGTCATTACCCGGAATCGCGACCTTGAGTTCGCACGCCTTGTCATCCGGTCGGCTTGTCCGGATTTTTCTAAGACGCACGTGCGCCTCTATGATGCGATCGTGGAACTTGTCGAGGGTCAACACCTTCTTGTGGGCGTATCTTTCGATCTTTTTTGTTGGCTTGAATTCCGAAGCCTGAAACAAGATTTTCATTGTAGCTAAGATTGTTCGTTTACGATGATCCTATTAGGGGATCCAGACTTTGAACTGTTCCCTGAGTTCTTTCGGAAGGGAAGCAAATGCCTGTTCCAGTTCCCCAACGGAGACATATTCGGCCAGCGTCTCTACTACTGCGCGTACGGCCAGAATAACTTCATCCGGATTGCTGAAATCGCGCCAGGCAGCATTTCCGTGCTCTTTGAGCACCTCATTAGCGAATTCCTGCATGGTGCTAACACGCCGGTGTAGTTGTGTCATACGCCAGCCATCGACATACACGGCTTTGATGGCCATGGGCAGCTGCGCCAGAAGGTCTGACGACTCCTCCAGTGAAAGGTGATTTCGCATCGTTCTTAGAACGGAGCGAAGAATTCGGGCTGCACGGTCGCGTTCGTCCTCGACGCCAAGATTTTTCATGAGCAGGTTGACGAACTCATTGCCCTTCTGTGCATAGGTTTCAAAATCCAGTGGCATGGCTGAATACTTTAACAGTCTCTAATATCATCTATCCGTATGAAGCGTACTGACGCTCCCTGCATCCGCACTAGTCGAGTTCGAAACTGATCTTCGCGTTAATGCGGTACGATGAAATCTTCCCATTGTTCACAGTAGCACTGTGTTCTTTGATGTAGATCGATTTGATGTTGTGAATCGTCCCTGACGCTTTGGCTATTGCCTGTTGGGCTGCGTCTTCCCAGCTCTTGTTGGAATCGGCGAGCACTTCGATAACCTTGATCACTGACATGGGTTGTATGGTTTTAAGTTGAACAAATGTTTCTGGGTTTGCCCTCCGGTTCCTTCATCTATGATAAAGGTACCACGATTAGCGAATGGTCTGAATGAGAAAATACGAGACCTATTCCTGATTTAAATCAGGAAACCCGCGATTTTCACCGCAAAAGGTGTTCCGGTGTGGCTATAGGCCTTTGGAGTGCACTTGCAAGACGCGAAGGGAAAATTAGTCTACAGTAATGGGGAAGAGGAGGAGGATTAGCGATTTGTGATTTTTGATTTGGTGGTCCCAAATACCGCTGTGGGCGTAAATCAAAAATCATTGATCGGCAATCACCATACACCCGCTTTTACACGGTGATGACTACCTTTGCATCATGGCAAAAAAAGAGTGTCCGTCATGTGCGATGGAGATCGACGCAGACAGCAACACGTGTCCCATTTGCGGATATGAGTTCCCTACCCGCAGCGGCACGTTGAAGTGGGTCGCGATCGCGCTCGTGATTCTATTACTGCTCCTTTGGATATTCTGAACTACTTCTTCCGCTCGTCAGCCTCGCTGATGTCCTCGTACCCGCGTCGCGTGATCTGCATAATACACCGAACGTATTGATAGATGTCCAGGTTTAACAGGGATTCTACAGCGGCAATTCTTTGGTAAGACAACGCCTCACTTTCGCGCAAGGCGTCTAACTGGTCGAGGCAGAATTCCAACTGGCTGCGCAATTCACGACGAAGTTCGGCCAACGTCTCCTTACGTTCTTCCCTACGGCTGACGTTATAGACGTCGCTGGCATCCCCTGCGCAGTCGGTCTGAGGGGTAGTTAATAGTTCTGAATAACTCCTGATGTCGGCAGGTTCGCGAACGACCTTCTCCGACATTTGGCTGAGCAATCGCTGGTTTTGGCGGACGATGGACTCAAGCAAGTCGTGCACATAGCTGCCCGCATCTTCAGCGTCGAAATACGCATCGAGCATGGCGAAGGCGCGTATCAACTGCCGTTCAAGTTTGGCGCTTATATTTTGAATACGTTTCATGTCTAAAGTGTTAGAAAACAAAAAGCCCGGGTCTTTTTTGGCCCGGGCTTATGTTTAGTCCTTGAGGATCAACACTCTAAGAAACACCCAACCCGGGCGATAAAGCCATCATCTTCACGAGATTTTTGTCTCGCGCGATGATCATTTCGATTCGGATTGACGTGTTCATATGCACAAATATATTCAAAATAAGTTTCGGTGTTAGTTACGGGAAAGAATTTTTTTGGTTACGCCAGGATTAATACAAACTGAAATTTTTTTTTGGCAGGCTGATCACCTGCTGAGATCCCTGATCTCCACTCTTCTGAAATCGATTGGCTGTCCCTCGCTTTGCAGTGCAATGTATCCGGACTTCAGAGGCTTGCCAGGTTGCCATATTGCACTGTCGTAACCCTGCACCACACCTCCGCCCATGGTGGGCTTACTGTATTGCAACACCGTGTCGCCGTTGATGACATGAGTAATGAGCGAATCCTCAATTACAATCAACTCTGCGGTCACCCATTCATCCTTATCAAAGGTCGCTGATGTGCTGTTAAGGCAATGACCGTTGTAACGTTGTCCCTCGTATTCGATTTCGGTCCCGGGAGAGCACATGTTACCGGTAGGTCGTGGCTTTCCATCTCCAAGCCCGGCAAGAAATTGCATCTCAACCGAGATCGGCCAGTTTTGCTCTTTGGGCATGGTTCTGGGATCCTGCGAATGAAACATCACGCCACTGTTGAGGAGCGTGTAGTCGGGCGCACCGGGTTGGAGGGTCCCTGTAAACCGGTACTCGACGATCAGGTGAAACCGGGAGAAGGGTTGCTTATAATAAAGGTGTCCGAATTGGTCGTTAAAGTCGCCGTACTGATCGTACCTCACTTTGATCATGCCATCCTCTACACGGAAGGTGTTGCCAAAGTTCTCACCGACCTCGTGATGGTGGATCTTTACAATCCAGTCGTCTATGTCCTTTCCGTTGAAGAGTTTAACCCAGCCGTCGTCCTGGCCCGACGCCTCCTTATCCTTACCTCCACAGGCAAGAACAGCAGCTACAACGAAGGCATACCAAATGAGGGTAGTAGGTCTCATGGATGATTACTCACCAAAGCGTTTGATCAGGGTCACACCCCAGTTCCGTGGTTCTCCGAGGTGCGTTGCCCCAAAGTCATACGCATAGGCAATGTACCTTTCGTCTGTGATGTTCCTTCCCCATGCCATGAGCTCAAATGAGTTGAGCGTAAACCCAGCTCGGACGTTGAGAAGGTTGTACGGTGCCTGGCGGATGTTGTTGGCCAGGTCGAAGTACTGGGTGCCGAGGTGCGCCCATTCGCCCCGCACGACGAACTTCAGCGGAATGGAAAGTCCCAGGTTACAGGCATACTGAACAGCCAACATGGATGTCAGGTCTGGGGTGAAGATCTGGCGGTTGCCATTCAGGTCCATCTGCGGTTCGTTTCCGCCTTCTACATTTTTCACCGATTCGTAAGTTGCATCTGTGTAACCCAGGCTGTAGCTAACATCGAGGCCGTTCAGCGGGGTGGCAACTACTTCAACTTCCAGGCCCCTGCTGGTCAACTCACCTGCATTTCGGGTTACTGTTACTGCATCCGGCAGGATGAGTGTCGGAACCTGGGCATCCGTCACCTTTATATAAAAGAGTGCAGCGTTCAACTGGAGCTTCCTGTCCGGGAATGTCTGTTTATACCCCAACTCAAAGTTATTGCTGTACTCAGGCTTAAAGGTTGATAGAGGTACCTGTGAAGGGTCTGCAGAGAACGGCGTTATGCCGCCAGCCCGGAACCCCCGGCTATACACTGCATAAATGTTGCTTCTCTTGGCAGGGTACCAGGCGGCGCTGATTTTGGGTGAAACCGCGTTGAATGAGGCAGTCTCCTCCGCATACGGAAAGAAAGGTATGAGCGATGGATCCGGATCGAATTGAAGGTCGACCTGTCCGCCCAGCTCCTTTTTCTCATAATCGTACCGGAGCCCTGCGGTTACCTCAAACTGTTTACTCACAGCATATGTGGCCTGACCATACACTGCGACACCGCGACTTTTCCCTGTAGAGGTATTAATGATTGAGAAGTTGGGATTATCGGCCCCCACCAACTGAGCGTCTTCTCCAAAATGCGTGGTCTGCTTATTGGGAACGTCTTGATAGAAGAAGTATGTTCCCGCAGTCCACCTGAACGGTGAGGTATTCCCAGCAGGCGACGTCACCTTGAACTCTTGAGTAAACACCTTTACGTTGTTCCAGTCGCGACCATAGTTGTTGATGATCGTAATTCCATCGATTGGTGAGAAGTCGCCATCAATGGGCGCTTTGTATATTCTGTAGTTCGACTGATACGTAGTTTGCGATGTGAAGTTGAAACCAGGACCCGCATAGCTCGCGGTAAGAGAGCTGTTGAATACATCGTCCACCAGTTCAGTCTGCGCATTCTGATTGACAGTAAAGGGTTCATTAAATGCAGCATCTGGAAAGGGAGCGAGAGGAAACGCACCGCTGTTGCGATGTGAATGATTTTTTACATTCAGGGTAAACGCCCATGAAGGACTGGCCAGGTAAGAGAGGTAGTAGTTGCCAGTAAAGCTGTGGTTTTCGTCGAAGTCGGAGTTGTCAAACGTATTCGTGTAAAAGCCATCCGACCGGTCGTACAATGCGCTCACGCCAAGGAACAGTTTGTTACGAACGATGGGTGTACGTACACCTGCTCCATAGCGCTGACGACCGTAACTTCCGACACTCACTTCCGCAAATCCCCGGGTCTGATTTCCAGGCTGCGCTGTATGGATGTTGATAACGCCTCCCATTGCGTTCCTACCATACAGCGTACCCTGAGGACCACGGAGTACTTCGATCCTTTCAATATCAAATAACTGAGCGATGTATGTATCGAGGCTGAACTGGTTGACGCCATCGACATATGTAGCCACCGAAGGATCGTACGAAGTTGAGGTGATACCCCGTATGGACGTCACGTTCCTGTTGTCGCCCGGATTAGCTGAGTACACGTTCGGGACGATGGCGGTGACCTGCTCCGTATTCCACATCCTGTATTCCGCCACCTCGCTGGAATTAATGGCCGTTGTACTGAACGGAACACGCTGAAGATTTTCTTCTTCCTTCTGTGCCGTCACAATCACATCACTAAGGCGAAGTGCTACTTCCACCAGCGTGAAGTCCAGCGACATGCTACCAGTGCTTACATCGACCGTTTCATCGACACTGGCGTAACCAACGGCACGGACATGGACGTGATATCTGCCCGGGATGAGGCTCAGTGAAAACCTTCCGTCTCCGTCGGTATAGGTACCCCGGTTTGTATTCAGAACGTGTACCGACGCACCCGCGAGCGGTTCACCCTTCGCATTCACAACGCGTCCTTCCAGCGTACTTTCCTGACCGTAGGCAGCCAGAAAGCTCAATGCCATCCAGATACCAAGTACAATCCTCTTCATACAGGGCTTATTTGCGTAAAGGCCACAAGATACTTCCCGTTCAGGAATGAAACAAAAGAGGGTTTGCCGGATGGCAAGGGGCTCAACTGCCGTTTACAAGGCCGCGGATTACATCAATAAGACCTTGTGGACTGATGCCAAACCATACGAGGAGGAGAACCAGTATCAGCAGGGTCGCAAAATTTCCAACGTATGCCGTTTGCCTGATCTCGCCTTCCCTGACCGAATCGAACATGACGGCTACGATTCTTATATAATAGAATAGTCCTACAACACTGTTTACCACAAGTAGGATCACGAGCAACCACTGGTTAGTGCCTATACCTGATGCCAGAATGTAAAATTTGGCTACAAACCCGGCGGTGAGGGGGATCCCCGCGAGGGACAAAAGTGTGACAACAAAAACGGCAGCCAGTCCTGGCCGTCTCCACAACAATCCCCTATAGTCATCAAGTTGTTCAGCGTCCCGTTCCGGATCAGACAATACGGTTACAACACCAAAAGCACCAAGCATGGTAGCAAAATAGGCCACCAGGTAAAAGTTAACTGCTTCCACACCCAGATCATCAGCAGCAATGAATGCAACGAGGAGATATCCAAAATGGGCAATAGAAGAATACGCCAGTATGCGTTTTACATTCTGCTGGCGCAACGCAAGAATATTTCCAACCACCATCGAGGCTATCGAAATCACGGTGAAGATCGTAAGCACAACAGGAAAACGAAATCCATCTATAGCCAGGAAAAAGCGAACCAGAAGAATCATTGTCGCTCCCTTTGAGACGGTAGAAATGAAGGCAGCAACTGGCGCTGGTGCGCCTTCGTAGACATCCGGTGTCCACATATGAAATGGCACTACACTTAGCTTAAAGCCAGCACCCACTACGACCATGCCCAGTCCTGCCGTCACGAGAATTGGAAGTTCATCGAAAGCAGCAAAGTATCCCGATAATCCCTGGAACGTCATGTCGCCTGTCGACGCGTAGATGAGCGCCATTCCAAACAAGAGGAACGCCGAAGAGAACGCAGCAAGGATCAGATACTTTATTCCGGCTTCATCGGATCGTTCACGTTTCCTCAAATAGGCAATCATGCCGTACAGTGACACGCTAAGTATCTCAAGACCGAGGAAGAATGACACAAAGTGTCCGCTGATCACCATGATACTCGCGCCGAACGTCGCAAGGATGAACAACATGTAGTATTCACCGGTCCTTTCTTCGTGAGTTTCGAAATATGCATACGACATTATGGTGACAGCCAATGCTGCGAGCATGATCAGCATTGTGCTGAAAACGCCCAGACCATCGACTACAAAAAGAACACCTACTTCGTGCGGCAAGCTTGCCGTCTCCGGCAGAAAGTACAACGCAATAATCAGCGTAAGGCAGGTAAGAACATATATGACAAAGTGGTTGCGTCGTACAGCAATGACCATCATCACCAGAACAGCGCCCAGCGCCAGGATAAGATGCGGCAACAGGGATATCAGGTCTGCCCTGCTCATGGCTTATTATTTGAGTTGACCATTGCGAGGATATCCTTTACGCTCTTTTCGGACGCGTTGAACACATGTTGGGGAAACAGTCCGAGGAAGATGACAAGCAATGTCATCGGAACGAGTACAACCTTTTCACAGAGCGTCAGATCGCGCATGCCGACACCTATGTCTGCTACGGGACCGAAAAAGATCTTCCGCATAATCCGCAGCGAATACGCCATCGCGAGAACCAGACCTATCGCCCCGATCACAGCCAACACATGCGATGTCTGCCACGCGCCGTTCAGGATCAGGAACTCGGCGACGAAGTTTACAAGTCCGGGTAGGCCGAGCGACGCCATCACAAACACGAGCGTGATAAACCCCATGAACGGTGTACCGGACCAGAACCCTCCCATAAGAGACAAATCCCTCGTGTGAATGCGTTCATACAGGGCACCGGCAATCACAAACAACGCACCTGTACTCAAACCGTGCGCGACGAGCTGCATGACCACCCCCTGGAATGCGAGTTCATTGAATGAAAATATGCCGAGCATCACAAATCCCATGTGACTTACACTCGTGTAGGCGACGAGTCGCTTAAGATCGGTTTGTCCATATGCCAGCAGCGCACCGTAGATTATTCCTACAACGCCCAGTATCATGGCAACATTCGAGAATTCGCGCGCGGCATCCGGAAACAGAGGAAGTACAAAGCGGAGGATACCATATGCACCGGTTTTCAATAGCAACCCAGCGAGAATGACGCTACCCGCCGTTGGTGCCTGCGAGTGAGCGTCGGGCAACCAGCTGTGGAAGGGCACGACAGGCAACTTCACAATGAATGCAGCGAGAAATCCCAACATCAGCCATCGACCCGCTGTGTCGCCAAATGTTGCTGTGAGTAACTCGAAATAATCGAATGTGTAGGTGCCGGTATTATTTCCGTGTATGAAGTAAAGTCCAAGTATGGATAGCAGCATCATTAGTCCACTAGCCTGAGTAAAAATGAAAAACTTCATTGCAGCATAACGCCGGTTTTCGTGTCCCCAGATTCCGATGAGGAAATACATGGGGATAAGCATTACTTCCCAGAAGAAGTAGAACAGGAACAGGTCCATGACGACGAAGACGCCGGCAATTCCAGCAAGCACCCACAACAGGTTGAAATGGAAAAAGCCAACCCGTTGGCGAATCTCCCGCCACGACACAATCACGGACGCCGCACCCAGGAAGAAGGTCAGGATGAGCAATATCAGACTGAGGCCATCCGCGGCTACGGAGATCCCAATGCCAAATCGACCGATCCAGGGATAGTCAAAACGAATCAGCCAATCCGTTGCAGAAAAGTCAGGACGATTGTTTATAAGAATAACAACCGACCACACCAGATCAATCAACACCGTCGTCAGTGCAATCCATCGCGAAAGGGTCTCGCTCCAGCGCGCGGTAATCCACGCGACTATTCCGCCTGCCATCAAGGTACCGATGAATGCGATGAGGGTCATACGAATATTCCAAGTGTGATAATAAGAAGCGCACCGACAACAATGCCCAGAACATACCATCGCATGACACCGTTTTGCGTCATCGCGAATGCACGGTTGGCAGCCATCGTGACCCATGCGATGCCGGTATATATCCCGTCGATTATGTCACCTCGGTTAGCGCGTGCCATCCAGGTCACGGGTCTCACGAAGAGCAGGTCGTACAAGGCATCGAACCCCCACCCTGCCTGCATCAATCCGTGCAGCGGTGCCATCTTCATTTTTACTATTTCGTGCAGACCAGGAGTCGCCATATAGATATAGTATCCGATGAAGACTCCAACCAGCGTCGCCATAACAGCCACCAATTGAAGTAGCCACTCATAAGCTTCGCTTCCCGGTTGTATCGTCGTTGCGGGCAGCACGTCACTCAGAAATCCGGATATCAATTGCCCATGCCAGAAATTGTGCGGCACCTCAAGAAATCCGGTCGTGATAGACAACACAGCCAACACGCCTAACGGAAGGGTCATATGCCAGCCGGGCTTCTTTGAAACAGGTGTTCTGGCAGAACCAAAAAAAGTTACGATGACTAGTCGCGCAGTATACAGTGCCGTCACTAATGCACCGACGAGTCCTGCGGCATACAACAGCCCATTTCCCTTCTCGCCTGCCCATGCGTACCACAGTATCATATCCTTGCTGTAAAAGCCCGACGTAACCAGCGGAAGGGCTGCGAGCGATGCCGCGCCGGCGAAGAACGCTACGAATACAAACGGCAGCTGTTTTCTTAATCCTCCCATGCGGAAGATATCGTGCTCGTGATGCAATGCTTCAATGATAACACCAGCACAAAGGAAGAGCAGCGCTTTAAAGAAGGCATGCGTAAAGAAATGAAATATTGCGGCCGACCACGCACCAACGCCGAGCGCCAGGAACATGTATCCAATCTGACTGATCGTTGAGTAAGCCAGCACGCGTTTAAGATCAGTTTGCGTTATAGCGCTGAAGCCAGCGATCAGCAACGTTACTGCGCCGACGACACCCACTGTAGTCATCGCCACGGGCGACAACTCAAAGACGACATACATACGGGCGATTAGGTAAACACCGGCGGTCACCATAGTTGCCGCATGGATGAGTGCGCTTACGGGTGTGGGACCGGCCATCGCATCGGGCAACCAGTTTTGCAGCGGTAATTGTGCCGACTTGCCCACGGCACCACCAAGCAGCAGAAGCGCAGCAAGGGTAGCAATGGATGATCCCTGCTCCCATTCCGTTGGCGCAGCAGATAAGATCGTTTCTATGTCCAGCGTGCTAAATGTAGAGAAGAGCAAGAAGAGACCGATGAGCATCGCGGTATCCCCCACACGTGTAATGATGAATGCCTTTCGCGCCGCATAGCCGTTTTTCGGATCCTCGTACCAGAAACCGATAAGTAAGTAACTACAGAGTCCAACACCTTCCCATCCGAGATAAAGCAATACCAGATTCCCTGCCAGTACAAGCAGCAACATGGAACAAACGAAAAGATTGAGGCACGCAAAGAAACGCGCATACCCGGAATCTTCCCTCATAAACTCCACCGAATAGACGTGAATGAGAAATCCAACGAAGGTGATAACAAAGATGAAGATCAGCGACAGCGCATCGAGGTGCAGTTCGATAGAAGGGTTAAGGTTGCCAACAACGAACCATTGCCACACGCTGATCTCATACACCCCCGGGCTGGACAGAAAACCAATGCCAATCACGATGACGACGAGGGCAGACAGAACCACGCTTCCCGCTCCAATCCATGCAATGGCCGCCTTAGACATACTCCGACCCACCACAATCAGCAGCAAAGCTCCCAGAAGCGGCAAAAAGGGTACAAGCCAGAGGTATTCGATCGTACTCATGGTTTATCCTCTCATTCGGTTCGCTGCATCGGTGTCGAGTGTCTTAAGCTGATGGTATATCTGAAGTATGAGCGCCAATCCCACGGATACTTCGGCTGCAGCCATAGTCAGGATGAAAATGAACATAATCTGACCATCAGCCTGTGTCCATTTTGAACCCGCGACAATAAAGGCTAGTCCCGCTGCATTCAACATGATCTCCACCGAGATGAGCATGAAGATGATGTTACGGCGAATCAGCACGCTTACCATACCCAGCATGAAGAGAATGCCGGCCAGGATTAGTCCATATTCTATTGGTATCGCATTCATTCGTCGGTCATTTCAAGAAAACGATGGATCACTTTTCTTCTCTGGCGTCCCAGGTGATAGGCGCCTACCGTTCCTGCCATCAGGAGAAGTCCGCTCAATTCAACCGCGATCAGGTATGGTCCATAGAGCGATCTTCCCACTTCGGGTGCACCCACGGCTTGCGTAGCATTTCCCTCAAAGCCTCCCGTAAGCATTACAAACAGGATCTCGATCATGAGGATCGCGCACAGAATTCCGGGTCCGACCCACACCCCTGGTGTAAGCCAGCTTCTCTCCTGCTCCTCCGCATCCTTCTTCAGGTTGAGCATCATGATGACAAAGATGATCAGCACCACGATGGCACCAGCGTAGACGATCACCTCAAGCGCCGCGGCGAATGGTGCACCCAACACGTAGAACACAACCGCCAATGCAAGGAATGAAACAATCAAATACAACAGCGCATGGATCATGTTGTATTGCGTGATGACGAGGATAGTCGCCACTATTGCCACTCCGCCGGAGATGAAGAATATGAGGAGGTCGGTGTTCATAAAATTGTGTCTCTATATTCTGTGGGGTTATCGTAGAGACGTAGCATGCTACGTCCCTGCACATCCCCTTCGATGTTCGTTTAGGGTATCAGACTTCTGACATCCACCGGCGGTGATTCTCGTTCCGCTTCGCCTTTGTCTTTTCCTCCAATAGCAAGACCCGCCACATTGTAATAGTTGTACCCAGGATACTTTCCCTGTCCATTAATCAGTAGATCTTCTTTTTCATACACCAGGTTCTGCCGGTTGTATTCCGCCATCTCAAAGTCAGGAATTAGCTGGATGGCGTACGTGGGACACGCCTCTTCGCAATAGCCACAGAAAATGCATCGTGAAAAGTTGATCCTGAAGAATTCAGGGTAGCGCCTTCCGGTCTCGTCTTCAGTGGCCTGAAGTGCAATACAGTCGACAGGGCAAGCCGCAGCGCACAGGTAACACGCCACACAACGTTCGCCGTTGTCCGGATCACGCGTCAGCACAATCCTTCCCCGCCACCGTGCCGGTAGCTTCGGCTTCTCCTCCGGATACAAAATGGTTTCGCGTTTGTGAAACATGTGGAGGAAGGTGAGGAAGAGGGTGCGGAGGATGGAGAACATGTGTTGATGTGTTAATGTGTTGATGTTGTCGTTCTTCGCCAGGAGCGTGCGGTTAGGCTAATTTTACTGCTGCGGTGATGAGGAGGTTCAACAGCGTCACGGGGAGCAGCACTTTCCAACCGAAGGCCATGAGCTGGTCGTAGCGTGGCCGGGGAAGGGAAGCGCGCAGGAGAATGAACAGCATGATGAAGGCGAAGGTCTTGATCGCGAACCAGGCCAGTGGTGGCAGGAACGCGGGACCGAGCCATCCGCCGAAGAAAAGGCAAACTACCAGGCTTGAAATGAGCGTAATGCCAAGGTATTCGCCCACAAAGAACATCCCGAACTTCATTCCCGAATATTCCGCATGGAAGCCGGCGATCAATTCGCTTTCGGCTTCAGGTATGTCGAACGGCAGCCGGTGAGTCTCTGCAATGCCAGCAATCAGGAACGTGATAAATCCAGCGAACTGAGGAACGACATACCACATTCCGCGCTGCGCTTCAACAATATCAACCAGACTGAAAGAGCCTGTGAGAAGGACTACACCCATGAGAGAAAGCCCCATGAACACCTCATACGATATCATCTGCGCAGCGCCACGCATGGCACCCAGCAGTGCGTACTTGTTGTTCGAGGCCCATCCACCAAGGATAATGCTGTAAGCACCCATTGACGACATCGCAAGAAAGAAAAGGATCCCGATGTTCAGGTCCACGACGATGATGCCCGGTGCAAACGGCACGATCACAAAACTCATCAGCACGGTAATCGCTACGATCGCCGGCGCGATGATAAACACCTTTCGGTCGGCAAACGGTGGAACCCAATCCTCCTTAAAGAACAACTTAATAGTGTCTGCAAGGACGATCAGTACACCAAATGGTCCCGCACGGTTTGGCCCATACCGATCCTGCCACAGCGCCAGGAGCCGTCGCTCCAGCCAAATCAGTCCCGGTGCTATTGTAAGCAATGCGGCCAGTACTCCGCCGAGGATTATATAGTGTTGTCCTACCGTCATTCCACATTCTGGAGTTGCATGATCACATTTGCCGGTGCAGGCAATTCGAAGTATTCCATTCCCGCGAGTCCTACCGGAAGACCGGCAACACCCTTCGGCATTGCAGGATCTACGACAACCGGCAGCGTCATCATCCTGCCGTGAATTTCAATCCGCATCATGGCGCCATGATCCGCAGTGTGCGCGCCGAACGTTGCAGGTCCAGCTGCCAAGTATGGTTTGGGGCATCGCTGCGATATCGCAGGACCTAAGGCACTCAGTTCTTCTGAACCAAAGATGTGATACAACGGTACGACCGTTATCTCTGTCTCCTCATG
Organism: Cyclobacteriaceae bacterium; assembly: GCA_036563875.1. Classification (GTDB taxonomy): domain Bacteria; phylum Bacteroidota; class Bacteroidia; order Cytophagales; family Cyclobacteriaceae; genus ZC4RG29. Next base: position 43,722 of record DATCLO010000103.1, on the reverse strand, counting down.
ACGCGACGCAGAAAAATAGCCTGGCGATGTACCGGACGGTTCCAACAAACGGATCCCGGGATCTCCTCCACGAAGAGGTCCTCCAACTTCTTCCTGGTATTTGGCGACCGACTGAACAGAATTCCATCCGGGCGACCAGAAGAAGGGAATGGTTGATGAAGGTGGCGTTAGTCGCGTACCCTCCATAGTGTAAGACAGCGGTGCGTCCCTGTCTTCAGGAGGTTTACCCTCGGTCACGGATCGATTTGCGTTCATCGCAGTGCGTCCGCTATACCGATGCGGCTGGCGAGGGATGCGTTGACCGTTGATCCGATAGTTAGCCGAAGGTGCAACACGCGCTACCGGTTCGAATACTTCCGCTGATGCAGCCAGCGCGCGCACTATTTCGTCATGACTGTTCCACGGACCCTTCTGACTTACGCCTAGCGCATTGCCAAGCGTCAACAACCAGCGCCAGCTTTCACGAATGCCATTCGCTGGTTCATAAACCTGGAAGTATCGTTGCGCCCGTCCTTCGTTGTTGACGAACGTGCCTTCCGACTCAGCAAAGGTGCCTGCAGGCAACACAACATGCGCGTTGCGTGACGTTTCGTTCCAGGTGTGATCGATTACAATGACATTTTCAAACACGGCCATTATGCGCTGAATCGTTCGCGGATCAGCGTGTCGGTACAAATCGTTTTCGAGAATAATCAGCGTGCCGCGCTTATCCCGTTCTTGCTGCAAAATGTCGACGAATGATTTTCCCTCCATTAGCGCAAGTCCGAGGGAATTGCACGCAGCGAACGTCAGCACAATGCCCGTATCCGAATTGTGATTATGCAATGCCTCCGCCATGTTGGCCGCCGCCTGTATCACATCCACACTGCCGCAAGAAACGCCGGAGATGATCACCGGTCTTTGGGCCCCACGAAGGATGCGTACAATTTCACCGGCTACCGCTTGCTCTTCCTCATCGAGGGCACCGGCAAGCGGCGCAGTGTTGTCCAGTTGATTCGCGACGGCAAAACCTACGCGTGCAAGAGCAGCGGGTGAAGCGCGGAACGTCATGGAAGCAGCTTCATCGAGGCGTGTCGTGCCATAAGCACCGATGATGAGTGGACCACGTTCATTCTGCACATATTCACGAGTTGCTGCATCGTTCCACGGCGGTATGTTTGCTGCGATGGATTTTTCCATCGGGAGATTACGCAACGCCTGGCGCACCGAAAGCGCAAGCATGGGTGCTGTGTTCGTTATGTCTTCACCCCAGATCAACACCACATCGCATTTCTCCACTTCCTTCAGCGAGCGTGACGGCACAGTTCCTCTCGAAAGAATCTTCGATGCAACGTTGCTCAATTCCAACTCCAGTGCAGAAATACCGTGATAAAAATTGCCTCGACCCGCGATCCTGCTGAGAACAAAATTCGCCTCCAGCGATGCGCGCGGCGAACCAATACCAACAATTCGAGTTCCCCGAAACGCTTCCGTAGCGTTGTGAACGCGTTCTTCCCAAGTCTCACCCTGCACACCCTCGGGGATTCGAGGTTCACGAATGCGCGACGTTCCGTTTACGAATTCATAACCGAAGCGGCCACGGTCGCAAAGGAAGTATCCATTGACGCTGCCGTTGTATCGATTGGAAATCAAACGCAATGATCCGTATCGCTCTCCCGCAATCGTGTTGCATCCGACGCTGCAATGGATGCAAACCGACGGTGCAGATGTGAGGTCCCACTTGCGCGTATAGTGCTGCTTGAGTGTCCTGTCCGTGAACACGCCTGTCGGACAAACTTCAGCGAGGTTCCCACTAAATTCACTTTCGAGGATGCCGTCACTGCTGCGACCAAAATACACCCGGTTGGCAGACGCATATGCATCAAGATCGTGACCGCCCGCGTAGTCTTTATAGAACCTAACGCACCGATAGCATTGAATGCAACGGTTCATTTCGTGATTGAGGAACGGACCCAGGTATTGATTGCGATACGTGCGTTTGTTGAATCGGAATTTGCGATAGGCGTGGCCCGTCATTACCGTCATATCCTGAAGATGACATGACCCACCTTCATCGCACACGGCACAATCGTGCGGATGGTTCGTCATGAGCCAGCCGATGACATTTTCACGGAATTCCACGGCCTGTGGATCGCGAATGGATATTCGCTGTCCATCATTTACTGTCTCCATGCAAGCCATGACGAGCTTGCCTTTATTATCTTCCGAATTCGCGAACGCCTTCACGGCGCATTGCCGACACGCACCTACCGAACCAAGCGCCGGATGCCAACAGAAGTACGGCAGATCGAAGCCCAGGCTAAGGCATGTCTCGAGAAGGTTTCTTCCCGGACGGACATCGAACTCCTTATCGTCAATGTGTATCCGCGGCATATTGATTCGGTTGAAAGTGTGAAAAGTTGTGACTGTTATGATCGTTAACTGCATGCCTCCACGGACAAGCATGTTCATTAATGTGACGTTCAAAGTCGTCGCGGAAGTATTTCAGTGCGCTTTGCAAAGGCTCCATCGCTCCCGGTGCAAACGCGCAGAATGTGTGACCGGGTCCGAGGTACAAGGCGTGCTGCTCGAGGAGTTCTATGTCGCCGGGTTGCCCATCTCCGTTTTCCATCGCAGTGAGAATGTTGCGTATCCAGGGAATGCCCTCGCGACACGGCGTGCAGAAGCCGCACGATTCCTGCGCAAAGAACTGCTCGAGGTTTCGCACAAAACCAACAGGACAGGTATGGTCGTCAAGCACGACCACTGTACCTGTACCCAGGCGACTTCCGGCAGCAGCCACGGACGTATAATCCATCTTCACGTCAAGGTCCACGAGAAAATCCGTCGACGCACCGCCGGGAAGGGCGCCGCGAAACTTATGGCCGTCAAGCATGCCACCAGCGTGCTCTTCGATGAGTTCACGCAGCGTCACGCCCATGGGAAGCTCCCAGGCTCCCGGCTTTTTCACCTTTCCACTCACGCCGTAAATCTTCGTTCCGGCATCAGAGGTGAGACTTAATTTCCTGAACCATTCCGCTCCGAGCGCAATGATGGGTGGAATGCAGCACAGCGTTTCTACGTTGTTGACAATCGTAGGCCGGCCAAACAGGCCGCTCACCTGAGGGAATGGTGGCTTGGCTCTTGGGATCGCGCGTTTCCCTTCAAGGGAATTGAGCAATGCAGTCTCCTCGCCGCAGATATACCGACCTGCCCCCGTGTGAAGGTGCATCTCCAGGTTGTATCCGGATCTCAATATGTTCGCTCCCAGGTATCCTGCCTGCTTCGCTTCATGAATAGCGGTGTTAATGATGCGCGCAGCATCGCGGTATGCCCACCGCAGAAATACGTAAGAGATATCTGCACCAATCGCGAAGGCGGCGATGATCATTCCTTCGATCAATTGATGCGGTGTACATTCGAGCAGCAACCGGTCTTTGAAAGTTCCGGGCTCCATCTCGTCTGCGTTGCAGATGAGGTAACGCGGCTTGGAACCATCCTGAGGAACAAAACTCCATTTCAGTCCCGTTGGAAAGCCCGCTCCACCGCGTCCGCGTAAGTTCGACTCTTTCACTACAGTCAAGACATCACCAGGTGTCATACCGCTCAGTACCTTTCGCAGCGCGCTGTATCCACCCACCCGCTCATACTCCGCAAGAGTAAGCGGCTTGCCATCGGCGCGAATATGTTGGGTGAGCGGCTTTTCCATGACTCAAGAATATTTCTCAAGAATGCCCTCCAGCATTGAAGGTGTTACTTTGCGATACAGGTCGTTGTCAATCATCAGCGCCGGCGCACAGTCGCATGTACCCAGACATGGGTTTGGCAACATCGTATACCGGCCATCGGTCGTTGTCTCTCCATAGTCAATTCCAAGGTGAGCACGCAGCCGCTCGCGAATCTGTTCATATCCCATCACCCAGCAGCTTATGCTGTCGCAAACCAGGATTATGTGACGACCCACCGGCTTTCGGAAGATCAGGTTGTAAAATGTTGCCACCGCATCAACCTCGTCGACGCTCATCTTGAGGTGACTGGCCACTTCGCGCAAACTCTCGTCAGAGACCCATCTGCGATGTGCTTGCACGACTTTCAACGCCTCAATGCACGCCGCCTGGCGATAAGGTACGGCTGACGTTGCGTGGTCGATTTCTGATATTTCTTCTCGCGAAAGCATCTCTAAAGTGTTGAAGTGTTACCGTGGAGCTTTTATCTATCGATATCTGCAAGTACATAGTCCATAGCTCCAAGTATGCTTAATAAATCCCCCACAGTGTATCCCTTGCTGATGTATCTCACCATCTGCATGTGGGGAAACGACGGTGTGCGCACGCGAACGCGATAGGGCGACGTGCTGCCGTCGCTGATGGCGTAGTAGCTGTTCGCTCCCTTCGTTGCTTCAATGGCACTCATTGCCTCACCTGATGGGATGACTGGTCCCCAGCTCACACCGAGGAAATGCGTGATGAGCGTTTCAATGTCATGCATTGTGAATTTTTTCACCGGCGGGGTTGCAAGCGGATGGTCCGCTTTGTAGCTGCCATCCGGCATGTTATCCACGCACTGACGAATAATGCGGAGGCTTTGCCGCATTTCCTCCACGCGTACAAGAGCCCGATCGTAGCAATCACCATTGGAAGCGAGGGCAACGTCAAATTCAAATTGATCATATCCTGAATAAGGCTGTCGCTTGCGGAAGTCCCAGTCGAATCCACAGGCTCTCAATCCCGGGCCTGTAACCCCCCATTCGATCGCTTCTTCAGCCGTAAAGATTCCGATGCCGACAGTTCGCGCCTTGAAGAGACTGTTCTTGAGTACCATGTTATCGTACTCTTTCAATCGCTTCGGGAAATAGTCGAGGAACCTCTTGATCATGTCACGCCATCCTTCGGGTAGGTCTTGCGCCACACCGCCAATGCGGAACCAGTTGGGGTGCATTCTGCCACCGCAGACGGCTTCTACGATTTCGAATACTCTTTCTCTGTCGGTGAACATGTAGAACACCGGGGACAGCTGGCCTACATCCTGCGCAAACGTTCCGTACCAGACGAGATGGCTTGCGATGCGGAATAATTCACACATCATCACGCGTATGTACTGAGCGCGTTCGGGTACTTGTATACCGGCCAGCTTTTCTACAGCCAGCAGGTAAGCGAGATTGTTGTTGACGCCACCTAGATAATCGACGCGGTCTGTGTACGGAATGTATGTGTGCCACGATTGTCGTTCGGCCATCTTCTCCGCGCCCCGGTGATGGAAGCCAATGTCTGGCACGGCGTCAACGATATCCTCACCATCGAGTTGGAGCACGATGCGGAGCACGCCGTGTGTTCCAGGGTGTTGTGGACCAATGTTGAGGAACATGAAGTCGGTGTCTTCGGTTTGCGTTTCCATGCCCCACTCTTCTGGGTGAAACTGCAGCGCGGATTGTTCGCGATCGATCTTCTCATCGAACAATCGGTAAGGCCCTATCTCGGTTGCGCGCGCAGGATGTTCTTTGCGAAGAGGATGGCCTTCCCAGGTTGTGGGCATCAGGATTCGCCGGAGGTTGGGGTGTCCGTCAAAGCGTATTCCAAACATGTCATAGACCTCGCGTTCATACCAGTCGACGTTCGGCCAGAGTCGTGTAGCCGACGGCGCTGTGGGATATTCACCCTCGAGTGCTACTTTTATTCTGATAAAAGAATTGCGGGCAAATGAAAGGAGATGGTAGACAAGTGTGAAGTCGCCATTGGGATAGTCGTCGGGTTTGCGTCGCGACCGTTCATCAATCGCCGTAAGATCATAAAACATGATGAAGGGTTGTGGGATACCCTTCTTCAGGTATTCGAGCACGTCAAGAACATGACCAACAGGTACCCAAATAGTGTCGATACCGTCGGCGGTGGTTTGCCGCCTGACCGTATCCTCACCAAACTTCATCTGAAGATACTCCGTTGGCTCAAGTCCGTTGTCCATAGGCGACTCGTTTGGTTGTACCGAGCTGGTTATTACAACCCGTCAGGTGATCTGAATTCTGTCATCGTACTGCGGTACTCGCGCTTTCGTTCTTTTACCGAAATTTTCTCCGGTCGTATTACGCCCTGATCACCGATAGTCCAGCTCAGAGGGCGTGTTTCCTTGCCAACACTTTCCGACAGGAGGAGCAAACCTTCCATGAAAGCATCGGGGCGTGGCGGACATCCGGGGACATACACATCTACAGGCAGAAATTTGTCGACGCCCTGAACCACGCTGTAGATGTCGTACATACCTCCCGAGTTGGCGCAGGATCCCATTGAAATCACCCATCTGGGTTCCATCATTTGCTCGTGCAGTCTTTTGATGATGGGTGCCATCTTGATGAACACAGTTCCTGCAATGATCATCACGTCCGCTTCACGCGGCGTGCCACGGATCACTTCGGCACCAAAGCGAGCGAGATCGTATTTGGGTGTCATGCTTGTCGCCATTTCTACGAAGCAGCACGACAAGCCGAAGTGGAAGGGCCACATTGAGTTCTTTCTTCCCCATCGCAACAGTCCCTGCACCGTCGTCAGCAGAATGCTCTGCCTGACGGCCTCTTCCATCGATCCGGTTCCGCGAGTGGCGGAGACTGGATCATTCGCCTTACTCAGCCACCAGTTCATGCGGTTTTTCTTTTTTGATTTTCTTGTAGGCACGAAGGATTTTTCTGCCATTCGGGCCGAAGTCGAGCGCACCGTTGCGCCATTCATACACGAGCACCAGGAGCAGGAGAACGATGAAAACGAGGACAGCCCAGTATCCTACCCATCCCAGGTCTTCAAATGCAATTGCCCAGGAGAAAATGAACACCGCCTCCACGTCGAAGATGACGAAGAGCATGGCGATCAGATAAAACTTCGAGGAGAATCGGAGGCGGGCGGAACCTGTGCTGAGGATGCCGCCTTCATACGGCTCGCGGGTCGCACGTTCCCTGTGCCGCTGTCCCAGGAACCAGGATAGCAGTAGTATTGCGCCTACGAGGCAAAATACTATGCCTGCATAGGCGAACAGTGGCCACAGTACACTGTCCGGTTTGTCCAAAACAGACCTGCCTCCGGCAGGTCGCGATCGTTGAACTGACTACACGGTTGCATTAGAAATCATTCGCAACAAGTGCGAACGATTGACAGCGGCGCATACTACTTTTTGATCTACTTGAAGGTAAACTATTTGTCGAAAAAACCAAAGAGCGGAAGGTTTTCAAATATTTATTCAACTCGCGGAAAATCGGGAAAAATACGCCGAATAAACCTCATGGGCGGTTCCTTCAAATTGGCGACGTCTCTAACGTGTTTCTTTGCGCGGCATACTTCCCTGACGTATCCTGCTTTCGTGGCTGTTTGGTGTCGACGATAATTGCTTGGTCATAGGAAACAAGAACCTTATTCTGTTAGATTCGCAATCGGACTAAACCTACCTATCATGTTCTTTCGTGTTCTCGTACTCCTGATTGGAATGTCGGTCGCCCATGTGTCGATTGCACAGCGACTTGAAGTGACGGACCTTGTTTGCGAGTATCTCGTTAATCCTATCGGAATTGATGCAGCGCAGCCGCGGCTAAGCTGGAAAATCCGATCCAGTGCACGCGATGTCATACAGTCGGCGTACGAAATTCGCGTAGGAACAAGTCCTGACATCAGCTACGGCAGGAACATAATCTGGTCTTCAGGTAAGGTAGCGTCAAGCCAATCGACACATGTTCGGTATGCTGGCCCGGCCCTGCAGTCGCGGCAACGTCTGTACTGGCAGGTTCGTGTGTGGGACGGAAACAACAAAGCCTCTGCATGGAGTGCACCCGCTTTCTGGGAAATGGGCCTGCTTTCGAAAAGCGAGTGGTCCGCACAATGGATACGGCCGCTTTCCGACAACCCGGAGGCCGAGGAGCGGCCCGCTGTTCTCGTTAGAAAGAGCTTTACCGTAAACAAGCCGGTGCGATCGGCTCGATTGTACGTGACATCGCACGGACTGTATGAAGCACACCTCAACGGACAACGCGTAGGCGATGCCGTGTTGACACCGGGGTGGACGAGCTACAACAAGCGGCTCCAATACCAGGTATACGACGTAACCGGCCAACTGAAGAACGGGGAAAATGCCACCGGTGTGATGCTCGCCGATGGATGGTACCGGGGAAACATTGGCTTTAGCAGGCAACGAAATATGTACGGCAATGATGTCGCATTGCTGTACCAGCTTGAGATCACGTATGCCGACGGAAGTACTGACCGCATCACATCCGACAACTCATGGAAATCGTCGACAGGTGCACTGCGAATGGCCGAGATATATCACGGTGAGATTTACGATGCGCGTCAGGAAAAAACCGGTTGGACCAGCGCAGGCTACGACGACAGCGGGTGGCAGGGAGTAACTGTTTCTGATGACAGCAAAGATGTGCTGGTCGCTACCGCGAATGAACCAATTCGCCGGCAGGAAGTTATTCGCCCCGTCGCCGCACTTACGACGCCCAAGGGTGAGATGGTGCTCGACTTCGGGCAGAACCTCGTCGGCTGGGTCCGCTTTCGCATCTCAGGTCCTGCCGGCCATACCCTCAAAATCAGCCACGCGGAAGTGTTGGACAAAGACGGCAACTTTTACCTCGACAACCTCCGTGATGCAAAGGCAATGATCACCTACACGCTTAAGGGTGGCGGTGAAGAGCAATACGAGCCGCGTTTTACGTTTATGGGATTCCGTTACGTGCGGCTCGAAAATTTCCCTTCCGGAACAGGTCAGATCGAAGCCGTGGTCCTGCATTCGGACATGAAGTCTACCGGGCACTTTGAGTGTTCCCATCCACTAGTCAATCAGCTCCAACACAATATTAAGTGGGGACAGAAAGGTAATTTCCTGGATGTACCCACGGATTGTCCGCAACGCGACGAGCGTCTTGGCTGGACGGGCGATGCTCAGGTCTTTGCGAACACCGCTGCGTTCAACATGAATGTGGCGGCATTCTTCAGTAAGTGGCTTAAAGACCTGGCGGCAGACCAGACCTCAAACGGTCGTGTTCCGTTTGTGATTCCCAATGTGCTCGGCGAAGATGCCTCCGCTTCCGCTGGCTGGGCCGACGCCGCCACGATTATCCCGTGGGCCATGTATACGGTTTACGGTGACACTACCTTCCTGAAAGATCAGTATACATCCATGAAGCGATGGGTTGATTTCATGGCCGGCGCCATGGATGAAAATTACCTTTGGAACAAGGGCTTCCACTTTGGTGACTGGCTCTTTTACCGACCGTTCGATGACAACGACGGAAGGTCGGCAGTGACCGACAAGTACCTCATCGCCCAGTCGTTTTTTATCAACTCGACACGATTGCTAATCGATGCCGCGAAAATTCTCGGCATGAATCAGGACGTCGCGCATTACGAAGATCTGCTCCAAAAGATTACGGACGCGTACAGGAAGGAGTACATGACCTTGACAGGCCGTCTGGTGTCCAGCACACAAACCGCGTACGTCCTGGCACTTCAGTTCGACATCCTTCCGGAATCCCAACGCGAGGCCGCCGCAGCGCGTCTGGTGGAGAACATCAAGGCATATGGCAACCACCTCACTACTGGTTTTTTGGGTACACCCTACCTGTGTCATGTACTGAGCCGCTTCGGATATACCGATGTTGCCTATCAGCTTCTGCTTCAGGAGTCCTATCCGTCGTGGCTTTATCCTGTCAAGATGGGCGCCACTACCATTTGGGAGCGGTGGGATGGTATCAAACCCGACAGCACATTCCAGACGCCGGGAATGAACTCCTTTAATCACTATGCCTATGGCGCTATTGGCGACTGGATGTACAAAACCATCGCGGGCATCAATCCCGATCGCGCAGCACCCGGATATAAGCATATCATTATCGCCCCGCAACCCGGCGGCGACTTTACGCACGCAAGAGCATCGCTGGAGACCCTATACGGTACCGTTACGTCGGGTTGGTCGATCAAGGACGGTGTGATCACGGTAGAAATTACCGTACCACCAAACACAACAGCGACGGTCACCCTACCGGACGCAGCGGGCAAACAAATTACCGAAGGCAAGACGACCCTTGATCGGGCGAAAGGTATACGTGCCGTGACGACGGAGGGTGGGAATGTGAAGTTTGCAGTGGGATCCGGGACGTATGCCTTTAGTTGGCAGTGGGCAGCAGGCAGTGGGCAGTAGGAACCCGCTACGGGGATATGTAGTCCATTCAAGTGCGTATGTAGAGACGTAGGATGCTACGTCTCTACATAATTCATTTATAATTCCCTACTATTTCCAATCGGACACTGGTCCCTGAACCTGCCGAAGGGCGGTCCACCGATTACCAATTCACCATTAACCTCTTTCCCTCCTTGCTGCTCTCGATGGCCAGTTCAACGATCCGAATTACATCCAGCGCCTGTTCCGCGGTGACGGCGGGCTCTTTGCCTTCGCGGAGTGCAGCGTAGATGCTGTCGTAGAAGCCAAGGTAATTGCCGGGGAGGGTTTCGATGGTGCCGTCGATGTGCAGGTCGCCGAACTGAGTGTTGATCCTTCCCCACCAATCCTTACCCTCTGTTCCCCAGCCAGGAGTACCGGGGATGCCGCCCTCTTTGAGCGCCTGTTCCTGAGGATCGATGCCATACTTGGTGAAGGTGCCATGTACACCATGAGCGAGGTAGCGGGGGCCTGGTTCGCGTACGAGGTAACTTGACTTGAGGATGACGGTAAACCCTTTGTAGTACATGCGGATGTCGTAGTAGTCGGGTGACATACCACCCTCCCGCTGAATGGAGACATCTGCGGATAGGGATTCCGGCCTGCCGAAGAGGGTAAGCGCCTGGTCGATCATGTGCGTGCCGAGATTGTACAGTATACCGGACCCCGGATGTGGCCCCTCTTTCCACGTCGTGCGGTCCACTTCCGGACGGTAACGATCATAGTGTGCTTCGAACTCTGCGAGCCGACCGAGCAAGCCTGATTGAAGTACCTTCCGGACCGTCATGAAGTCACCATCCCATCGGCGATTCTGAAATACACTCAGCATCACCCCGCGTTCCCGCGCGATGCGAATCAGCTCTTCGCCTTCATGTACGCTCACGACGAAAGGCTTCTCGACAATAGCGTGTTTTCCAGCCTGAAGCACCCGCGAAGCAAGTTCGAAGTGGGTTTCATGCGGGGTGTTGACCACAACCAGTTCGATGGATTTGTCCTCGAGTATTTCATCCAGTGTCCTCGCTGTGGTGATTGACGGATAACGCTTCACCGCGCGGTTGGAAGAACGCTCCATGATGTGGGTGAGGTTGAAACCGGCATGTGCTTCGAGCAATGGTGCATGAAAGATTTCTCCCGACATGCCGTACGATAAGAGCGCTGTGTTAACAGGAGGATGATTCATCGTAGGTGTTTATAAAAATAATTGTAAGATGCCTTGCTTGATGGTTGATATATTTATTTAACTTTTGGAGTAAATAAACCCATCATTAGCTATGGCAAAGAAAGTCAAGAAAGCTGCATCAAAAAAATCTAAGAAACGCCCGGCCAAGGCAGCCAAGAAGTCGGCTAAGAAGGCCGCGAAGAAGTCAGCCAAGAAGAAGGCCGTAAAAAAAGCCGCTCCCAAGAAAGCAAAAAAGGTAGCGAAGAAAGCGACGAAAAAGGTAGCGAGGAAGAAAACAGTGAAGAAGGCACCAAAGAAGGCACCTGCACCGAGCCCCGCACCGGCTCCTGCTCCCGCGCCCGAAACCGTAAGCACACCCCCGTCTTTATTTGGAGACAGCGGTCAGGAGAATTCAGGTTCTGGCATGTAAGAGCAAAAAAAGCGGTGAAGGATTCATCGCTTTTTTTCTTCAGGGCACCGGAGATTCGTAGCCCCGGACCCATTGGTAGGTACGTGTATCGTTTCTGATTTACTCGAACAGCACGCTGCTGTATTTCCGGTGTTCCTTTAACACCTTTGAGATGCCCCTGGTCACAGCGTACATAGCGTCTTTGTCGATGTGCACCTTCAGTTTGATCCGTGATTCGAGCCGCTTCTTCAGGCCGCGGAGCATAGCGCCACCTCCCGTTACGTACAGTCCCGTTTCGTAGATATCGGCAGCAAGTTCAGGGGGACAAGTCTCCAGCGTCTGGACAATGCTATGTTCGAGTGATGTAATCGACTTTTCCAGTATCTCACACACTTCGCGGTGATCAATCTTTCGGATCATTGGAATACCGGTGATCAAATCCTTGCCGCGCACCAGCATCGGAGCAGGCTCATCCTCAGGGTCAGGGACGACAGATCCCACCTGGATTTTCACTTGTTCGGCCGTCTTCATGCCGATAGCCATATTGTAATGTCGGCGGAAATGATCCTGGATGGCAGTGTCAAATGCATCACCCGCTACCTTCAGTGATTGGAAGGCTGCAATGCCTGACAGGGAAATGACAACGATTTCGGATATACCGCCGCCGATGTCCAGTACGAGCTTGCCTTCCGGACTTTGGATGTCGAGTCCCAGTCCCAAAGCAGCAGCCACCGGCTCATAGATCAGGTAGTGCCTTCGGGCAGTGAATTGGTCCATGGCATCGCGCAGGGCACGTCGCTCAACTTCGGTCGTGTGGTACGGCACTCCCGTGACGATGGTATCAAAGCCTCCGAACCACGAAACCGAGCAGCAGCGGTGCACCAGTTCATGGATGAGACGGGAAGCCGAGTAGTAGTCGGCAATGACGCCGCCCCGCAGGGGCTTCACCGGCTTCAGGTCCTCATGCGTCTTTTCGAACATTTCGTAGGCCTTGGAGCCCACGGCTTTCACGGAGTTGTTACTGGCGTTGAATACGATGCAGGAAGGCTGGCAGAGCAGCACATTATCCTCATCGCCTACCATGGTGGTTGTGTTCCCCAAGTCCACCGCCAGGCTCTTGGTCCGGCGGAATCCAAAATTTATCATATCCCTTCTAATGGCAACAGGCCCATCAAATATCAATAGTAAAACTTACCTGAGTATAGAAAAAGTACGGCTTTTATTACACGTCTCTTTTTCTTACCGATATCTACGGTAAACAACCCATTACGCGGACCAAAGATTCCTGGGCCTTCGGTCCCGGAGGCACTTCCAAACGTAACGCCCCTCCCTTTAATTTGGGGGGCCGATTTTTTTCTGATTTGATGGCGGCTTATATTTAAAACCTTTTAAAATCCCTTGAATATGTCGAAAACTGCTGAATTGAAACTTGATGGTCAAACGTATGAGCTCCCGGTGATTGAAGGAACTGAGAATGAAGTCGCCATTGATATTGGCGAACTCCGAGAGAAGTCAGGCGCGATTACCCTGGACCTTGGGTACAAGAACACGGGGGCAACCAAGAGTGCGATAACCTTCCTGGACGGAGATCAAGGGATACTCCGATACCGGGGGTACGCTATCGAGGAACTCGCGGAAAAATCGACCTTTGAGGAAGTTTCCTACCTGCTCATATTCGGCAAACTGCCCACACGGCAGGAGCTGGAAGAATTCAGCTACGACATCCGCACCCACACCCTTGTTCACGAAGACATCAAGAAGATCCTTGACGGCTTTCCGTCGACCGCACACCCGATGGGCGTTCTGGCGTCCCTCTTCTGCGCACAGACCGCCTTCTACCCGGAATCGCTGGACCCCAACCGGTCCGACGACCTGGTGTACCTGAGCATCATCCGGTCGCTCGCCAAGATGCCGACCTTCGCGGCTTGGTCGTACAAGAACGCGATGGGTCACCCGGTAAACTATCCCGACAATGAACTGGACTACTGCTCGCGATTCCTTAAGATGATGTTTGCCCTCCCGGGTCAGCGGTACGAAGTTGATCCCGTAGTGGCGCAGGCCCTCAACCAACTGCTGATCCTGCACGCCGATCACGAGCAAAACTGCTCCACCTCCACGGTTCGGATTGTGGGTTCCTCGCGGGCCAGCATCTACGCTTCCATTTCTGCAGGTATAAACGCCCTCTGGGGGCCGCTCCACGGTGGCGCCAATCAGGAAGTAATCGTGATGCTCGAAAACATCAGAAAAGACGGAGGTAACATCGAGAAGTGGATCAATAAAGCAAAAGATAAGAATGACCCATTCCGCCTGATGGGATTCGGACACCGGGTGTACAAGAACTTCGATCCGCGGGCTAAAATTATCAAGCGCGCTGCTGATGGCGTGCTGGCTAAGCTTGGTGTCAAGGACCCTGTGCTCGACATCGCCAAGAAACTGGAAGAAGTGGCCCTTCAGGATGAGTACTTCGTAGAACGCAAACTTTATCCTAATGTCGACTTCTACAGCGGAATTATCTACCGTGCACTCGGACTGCCGGTCGACATGTTCACCGTGATGTTTGCCATGGGTCGCCTCCCTGGCTGGATCGCACAGTGGAAGGAAATGCGCGACAACAAGGAACCTATAGGACGCCCGCGCCAGATATACGTGGGTGAACGTCTAAGACCGTACGTTCCCATCGAGCAACGCGGTTGATCAATTCCATACACCCGCCCCGGATGAGCCTTAACGAAGAATTTGAGAAGGCGGTAGAAGATTCAAGGAAGCTGGCTTCCCGCCCCGACAACGAGACCTTGCTCGAACTTTACGCGTTGTACAAACAGGCAACTGAGGGTGACGTTACTGGTGAAAGACCGGGTGGGTTCGACTTCAAGGCGATCGCGAAATACGATGCATGGGCGTCAAAAAAATCGATGCCCCGTGAAGACGCTATGCGTGCATACGTCGCACTCGTGCAACGTCTGAGTCAACAAGGGGGTTGACACCATGCTTTTTTACGAGCCGGGGATAAAGGAAGGCGTGCGATATCTCGATCCCGACGAATCGCGGCATTGTGTAAAAGTACTGCGACACAAGCGCGGTGACGCAATCCGCATCACAGATGGACGCGGCTTCTTCTATGATGCAGTTATTACTGAGGCGAATGCAAGCCGGTGTGCTTTCGACATTCGGGACGAACATCTGATTCCCGATCCAGGTTTCATGACGCATATCGCCATCGCACCAACCAAGCACAATGAGCGCATCGACTGGTTCGTGGAGAAGGCCGTTGAGATGGGCGTGAGCGCCATCACGCTTATCGAATGTGAACACAGTGAACGGACCGTTGTTAAACTTGAACGGCTTGGTCGGTTAGCAGTGAGTGCCATGAAACAATCCCTTCGGGCAAACCTGCCTGCCATCCGGGGCATCGTTCCCATCGCCGACGTGATACGTGACGCCAAAGATGAGCAACGGTTCATTGCCCGAGCCGGCTCACCTCAGCATTTGTTTCAGGCTGCCGCGCCTAAATCGACGTACTGTGTACTGATCGGCCCTGAAGGCGACTTCTCAACACAGGAAGTAAGGATGGCCGAAACTGCAGGCTTTATGCCCGTGAATCTCGGTCCGGCGCGACTACGAACCGAAACGGCGGGGTTGGCGGCAGTTCATAGCCTTAGCCTCGTCAACTTGTAATTGTCGGTTTACATTTGTTGCTTTACCTAACCTGACTCGATAGAATGGCGCTCAATTATATCTGGGTTTCTTTTTTTCTCATCGCCTTCATCGTCGCCCTCGTCAAACTGATCTTCTTCAACGACACGGCTATATTTCCCGCTCTGCTGGCATCAACATTCGACAACGCCAGGACAGGCTTTGAAATATCGCTGTACCTCACAGGCGTAATGTCGCTCTGGCTTGGGCTAATGAAGATTGGTGAAAAGGGAGGCATGGTTGCTATCCTGGCAAGATTGGTCGGACCATTCTTTTCAAGACTGTTTCCGGAAGTACCCCGGGACCATCCCGCGACGGGCTCTATAATAATGAACTTCAGCGCCAACATCCTTGGTCTGGACAATGCAGCTACACCACTGGGATTAAAGGCTATGAAGGAACTGCAGGAAATCAACCCGGATCCTGATACGGCATCCAACGCCCAGATCACGTTCCTTGTGCTGAATACCTCCGGACTGACAATAATACCCCTCGCTATTATTGTTGATCGAGCCAGCCTGGGTTCAGCAGATCCCACGGCCATCTTTATCCCGACGCTAATTGCGACATTCTTTTCAACTATGATCGGGCTGTTCTACCTTTCCCTGCGCCAAAGGATTAGACTTCTCGACCCGGTGCTGATGGCGTACATCGGTGGACTGACTACGATTATAGTACTTGCTGTATCCTATTTCATTTCGCTACCGTCCGACCAATTACAACAGCAATCGAGTCTGATCAGCAGTCTCATTATCATCACTCTCATTGTGGGCTTCCTGGTTCTGGGTCTTGTACGCAAAGTGAAGCTGTTCGAGACCTTTGTTGAAGGCGCTAAAGAAGGTTTTACAACCTCTGTAAGAATTATCCCTTACCTGGTGGCCATTCTCGTTGGCATCGGCGTGTTTCGTGCATCAGGAGCCCTTGACTACATCATTGACGGCATTGGGGGCGTCTTTGCAATGATAGGAGTAAATACTGAGTGGGTAGACGCGTTGCCCGTAGCGTTGCTCAAACCACTAAGCGGCACAGCAGCCAGGGGTATGATGCTAGATGTAGCACACCCTGACAATTTCGGACCCGACAGCTTTGTCGGTAACCTCGCCTCCATATTTAGAGGCTGCACAGAAACAACTTTTTATGTCCTTGCAGTGTATTTTGGATCGGTGAACATACGAAATACCCGTTATGCGCTAACCGCTGGCCTTGTTGCCGACGTTGCAGGCATTATTGCAGGAGTGTTTGTCGCTTACCTTTTCTTTCATTGAAAGATTTATAGTTGTGTTGGACCAGGAATCCTTCACAAAACAGGGTAAAGTCCGATTAATTTGTTATTTTAGGTTGTAAACGATCATTACTGAATGGACAAAAAGGCTGACATTCAAAAAACTATTTACGATAACGCGAAAACCCACTTTCTGGGGAATTTTCCTGACTCACTTCCCATAGAACAGGCCTACGTCCACATTGGGATGTACCTCGGGTGGATTATCGATACGGACCTTTACTCGGAGTATTTTGAGGAAGAGGCCTCCAACCAGATATTCCGTTTCAAGAGAAGAGAAATCTCATGTACTATCCTGAGCGAAATTTGGGATGGATACCTGGGATATGAGCTGTTTAATCGCCAGGGCAATATGTTCACCTACTATTATTATGGAGGTGGACTTTATCGAAATGACTACGACGAAATACTCGTAAAGAGCCTTCCGTCCATTTACCACGTCACCGATAGCTGGGATAACTACGAAAAGATCCGCGCTCGCATCGACATGCGCTTCCAGGATTGGAAGAAACTCGTTCAGACCTGACGCCCGCTACTGGGGTTTACCATTCTTGTCTACTAACACGGTCTCCTGCCCCTTCACGGCAAGCATACCTGTATTTTGCTGATATTCGAGGCCTTCAGGGATAAATCCGAGTTTCAGATCGGTTGTCCACGACAGCCCGTCAGCACGATAAATCTTGGCTATCCGTGCCGGATATTTTTCCTTTTCCGGTTGATCCGAGTAAATCAATACGTAATACACCAAACCGTTAGTGTCAGTCGCAAGGGCTTTTACTGACGGCCAGTGACGCGGGCCAAAGGTCGCCGTATCAAGTTCAAATGTCGCTGCAATGTCGGGAACACGCGAAGGCGTGATCGAATAAAAATATCCTGCTACATTGACCGAGTCCTGACGCTTCACGCCTACGGTGTACAGTTCATCAACGGTAATGAGCGGTTGGCAGCCATCCAGCGTATCGGCTGCGGACAACGGAATGAACTCATCACCAACGCGAAGACGACGCGCCTGGAGTTCCCTCAATGCGAGATTTTCCTTCACGAGCTGGCGTTCACCGTCTGCCAATGCCGACACAGAACTCACTAGCGCTTCTACTGCGTCTGGCGTTCGTAATTCTTCCGGAAGGAACTCCCCATACGTATAGGTGGCTGTCGCCATATCCTGTTGACGAAGCAGATTTACAACGCTGTCCAGATGTTCGAGTGCGCCTGATTCTGCTCGCGCAAGTTGAAGCTGAAAATGCACATCGAGTGAATCAACCGCAGCTGTACTTTGCGCGCGGGCTTTTTGGAATTTTGACTTCGCCATTTGAAGACGTCCTATGGCCAGCGGCAAAGGATCAGCGTCATCATATGCCTTGAAGCGATCGTACGGCAATGCATCAAAAGCAACTTCGACTTCATTGGAAGACAAGTCACCCAACAATTTCAGCGTCTCCTTTTGCAACGGAAGGATGTCGCTGATAATTTTTCCGCGTACATCCGCCGCAAAAGTTCCATAGTCCCAGACATTCACCTCTTCGCTGAGAAAATCGACCGCAGTTGCTCCTTCTGAGGAATAGTCCGTGATCTTGTTCAGGTTGAAATCGTGACGATAGGCTGGTACACCGGGTGATTTCATACTCGACTGATACAAGCGTATCGCTTTCAGTGCAGCATCATATCGGGACAGCACATCGTCAAGCAAAGCAAGGGTGCCGTCGGTCGCGCGCAGGAAAAGATCTTTCTGCGTGGGATGCTGCTTCTTCAGCGCCTGAAACGATGTGACGCACACAGCGTACAGGCTATCGGCTGTCTCAAAATGATGTCGCAGCATCTTTGCGGCTGACGTGCGGGTGAGAAGCGCTTCCTTGCGTTTTTGAAGGTCGAATGTGATGTCGGACAGCGCGATTCCAAACTCTCCCGTTCTAAGGTCTCGTCGATTGTATGCCTGATAGTACTCTGCGTTTCGTTTCACCTCCTTTTCCGTAAGCATTGAGGCTGATTTGTCGAAGCAACGGATCGCCGAGTCGGCATAAGCAACAAGCGAATGGGTTTGCCGCAGCACGTGCTGCGCTGCAGCTTTTTCCTGGTAGATGATCCCCATGTACAGAAATGCGTTGGGATTTCCCTGCTCCGTAGCGAGATAACGCCTCAGGAAAGGCTCGGCTGCGTCGTACTGTTTGGTACTCAGCAGGCTATAGATATCTTTGTATTTGACTTTCTGCCCGTAGGCAGAAAAGGCAAAAAAGACGAGAAAAAGTAGCTTTAGTATACGCAGTTCCGCCATTGCCGGACCTGTTTAGAGAGTCTGGAAAGTCGAAATAAGCATTTTCGGGCTTTCAAAATTGTTCAAAATCGATCCAATGAGCACATCCGTAATACCCGGCGTTCTTAAAAAGGTATGGCGCGCAGCGCGTCCCTGGGTGTTTGCCGGCGCCGGATTCCTGCTGCTACAGAACACGAACGCCCTAAGCGGACTGCAGTCCGCTGCCGGCAGGGTCGTGCTGGCAACGGGCATAATGAATGCAAATCCCGATTCTGACGAGCCCCGTAAGGGCATGTTTGAGTACTCCTTTGCCGTTACCACTCCCGATGGCGAGGTGGTAGACTTCAACAGGTATCGGGGCAAGACGGTCTTCTTGAACCTATGGGCCACCTGGTGCGGGCCGTGCCGGGCTGAAATGCCTTCCATCCAAAAGCTTTATGAGCAGGTTGGAAGCGATTCAATCCAGTTTGTTATGCTGTCAATCGACCGGCCCGAAGACCTGCAGAAAGTGAAGAACTACGTCGAAACCAACAAATACACCTTTCCGGTTTTCATGGCAGGCGAACTGCCTGACTTACTCCAGGTTCGCGTAATACCCACAACATTCGTCATTGCTCGGGACGGCACCGTCGCGTATAAGAAATCAGGCATGGCGGATTACAATACGGCAAAATTCCGGAAGTTTCTTCAAAAGGTGAACGCCGGAGAATAGCACATCAGGCCAGCGCCAGCAGCGTCTCCCTTACTTTTCGGAGACCGACACTTGCCTTCTCCGCAATCATGGTCAGGTGAGGTATATGCCCCACGTCCGGAAGGTTGGGGTCGACGACAAATTTTGGAACGTGACGTGGCACGTAATGGATAAGGCCTGCAGCAGGGTACACTACCATGGAGGTGCCCACTACCAGAAACACATCCGCCTTTGATGCTTCGACCGCGGCTACTTCCATCATGGGAACCAACTCTCCAAACCAAACGATGTTCGGTCGCAATTGAGAACCTTTCTCACACACGTCGCCGAGTTTGAGTTCCCAGCCTTTTATATCGTACACCAGCGATTCATCAACCGTGCTTCGCGACTGAAAGAGGCTGCCGTGCAGATGCAATACGTTTGATGATCCGGCACGTTCGTGAAGGTTGTCGACGTTCTGTGTGACGATCGTCACATCGAAAAACGACTCGAGCTCCACAAGAATGCGATGCCCTTCATTAGGCTCAACTTCGAGCGCGCGTTTTCTGCGTTGATTGTAAAATTCGAGCACAAGTCCGGGATTTTTTTCCCAACCCTCGGGCGTCGCCACTTCGTTTACGTCATAGCCCTCCCACAATCCCCCGGAATCACGAAACGTTGGGATGCCGCTCTCGGCACTGATGCCCGCCCCGGTTAACACGACGAGCTTTTTCATGGCTTAGCTTTTTTTCTTACGGGCCGCTGTAGTCTTGGTGGCTGTAGCTGTCTTCCGCGCTGTGGTGCGCGTCTTCTTTTCGGGAGCCGCTTCGGCTAAAGCCAAACACTCCTCCAACGTGAGTTCGGCCGGAACTTTGTCTTTGGGAATTTTGACATTCTTCTTTCCCGCCTTTATGTATGGACCAAAACGTCCGTTCAGGACTTTGATATCAGGATTTTCGTCAAACTCCTTAATCGTTTTCTTTGCGTCCGCTTCGCGTTTTGCAATCACGAGTTCGATCGCGCGATCCGCTGTTATCGTATAGGGATCGTCGGTTTTGGGTATCGATACAAACTTTTTGTCGTGAAGTATGTACGGTCCAAATCGACCGATGTTCACCGTGAGCGGCTTTCCTTCAAACTCGCCCACCTCTCTCGGGAGGCGGAAGAGGTCAAGTGCCTCTTCCAGTGTAATACTTTCGATGAACTGTCCGGGACGAAGGCTTGCAAACTTCGGTTTTTCACCGCCGTTGTCGTCGGGGTTCTCCCCTATCTGAACATACGCGCCGAACTTACCCAGTTTCGCATACACGTTCTTGCCTGTTTTGGGATCCACGCCCAACTCACGACTCTTGCCCACCGATGAACGCTCGACTTTCTCCGTCCGCGCCACCTTTTTGTGGAACGGATTGTAGAAGTCGTCAATCATCTTCCTCCATTCCAGCTTGCCGCTGGCGATCTCATCAAACTCCTGTTCAATTTCTGAGGTGAAAGAGTAGTCGGTTACATCCGGAAAATGCTCCACGAGGAAGTCGTTCACGACCATGGCGGTGTTCGTGGGAAACAGCTTATTCTTTTCTGCTCCCGTTATTTCTGTTTCCTGGTGTTTTTCGACTTTGTCATTCTCCAGCGTGAACACATTGTAAGGGCGTTCAACGCCTTCCCGGCTTTCTTTAACAATGTATCCTCGCTTTTGGATGGTTGAAATGGTCGGTGCGTATGTCGAAGGACGTCCGATGCCCATTTCTTCCAGTTTCTTCACGAGGCTTGCTTCCGTATAGCGCGGAGGATGTCGAGTAAAGACTTGACGAGCACGAAGCCAGGAAAGGTTCAGGTTCTGCCCGATTTCCAGGGGCGGTAGTACCTTGCCGTTTTCTTCTTCGTCATCGTCGTCGGCCGACTCCATATATACTTTCAAAAACCCTTCGAACCGGATCACTTCGCCCGTAGCGGTGAGCGTGCGGTCGTTTGTGGAGATACCGATAGTTGCTGTAGTCTTTTCGAGTTCCGCGTCGGCCATTTGTGATGCGATAGCGCGCCGCCATATCAATTCATACAGCCGCAGCGCGTTTCGGTCCATGCCCGGATTGGTTACTGAGAAATCCGTAGGACGGATCGCCTCGTGAGCCTCCTGCGCGGATGATGACTTGGTTTTGTATTGACGCGGCTGTACGAAGTTTTTGCCGTACGACTTTTCAATTTGACGAATAGCATCCTGGCGTGCTTCATCCGAAAGGTTAACGGAGTCGGTTCGCATGTAGCTAATCTTTCCCGCCTCATACAGCTTCTGCGCCACCATCATGGTTTGCATCACAGAGAAACCGAGCTTGCGCGATGCCTCCTGCTGTAACGTTGACGTAGTAAATGGCGGAGCCGGAGAACGTTTGGCTGGCTTCGTCTGCAGGTCAGTGATGCTAAACTTTGCGCCCCTACATGATTCGAGGAAGGCCAGGGCATCTTCTTCCTTCTCGAACCGCTCCCCCAACTCTGCAGACAATTGTTTTCCATCGCCGACATCAAACAGAGCGGTGACCCGATATGCCGAACTTGCCTTGAACTCGCTTATTTCCCTTTCGCGTTCAACGACGAGCCGAACGGCTACTGATTGTACGCGACCGGCAGAGAGTCCGGTTTTAATTTTTTTCCAGAGTATGGGCGAAAGTTCGTAGCCAACGAGTCGGTCCAGCACGCGGCGCGCCTGTTGTGCGTTGACGAGATCGATGTCGATGCCGCGTGGATTTTCTAAAGCGTTGAGGATTGCCTTCTTTGTGATCTCCGTGAAGACAATTCTTCGCGTTTTCTTATCGTTGAGATCCAGCACTTCCTTCAAATGCCAGGATATAGCCTCTCCTTCACGATCGTCATCGGAAGCGAGGTAGACCATCTCCGCATCCTCCGCAAGTTTCTTGAGTTGCTCAATAATTTCCTTTTTGTCAGGACTTATTTCATATGTAGGTTCGTATCCATTTTTGATGTCGATTGCATCACCTCCTTTCGGCAGATCACGCACGTGTCCCATGCTGGACGCGACTTTAAAATCCTTGCCCAGATAGCTCTCAATGGTCTTTGCTTTCGCCGGCGACTCTACGATAACGAGGTTTTTTGCCATGTCATTCGTCCTTCAAAACGCCCAAATATCCTGATTTTTTTAAATAATCAAATTTGGATGATAATATTACCGTTATTATTGCGATCCCGTCGACAACTGAAAACCGCGTGCCTATGGCCAAGACTCTCTACGTGATGCGTCATGCACAAAGCGTTGAAAAACAAGCGGGTCAGTCGGACCTGGATCGCGAACTCACACCCGTCGGCACGAAAGAAACTTTTCAGATCGGGGCATATCTTCATCGCGAAAAGATAAATCCCGATGTCATTTACACGAGCAGCGCCGTGCGTGCGCACGCCACTGCAAAATTGCTCAGCGACGTAATCAAATTTGATGTCGAACGGATTATTCCTGACGAAGAACTCGCGCAGGCTTCCGTTCGTACATTTCTTGAATTCATCACGAAGCTTGACGACGCGTACACGAGCGTGATGTGCATCGGTCACAATCCGGTCGTCTCCTACGTTGCCGAATACCTCACCGGTGCCGAGATCGGTACGCTTCCAACAGCAGGGCTGGTGGCTATGAAACTGCGCGTTGATTCCTGGCAAAAGGCCGACAAGGCCTGCGCCGATGTAATATTTATCACCTCTCCCGCCGCTATCGAAGCCGAACAAGAGTAACTTCCGGGAAGTTCCTTACAACCTATGTGCCCTATGTGGTTCAAAAAAAGCTAATGTCTTTGAACCTTATAGACCACATAGAAACACATAGGGCGCATAGAAGTGCACTGATATCTTTTTCCGTATCTTGGCTACCGGACCACCACTCCTTAAATTATTGGTTGAGCAGGCTATCATCGACTTTTCCAACTGGCTCTGGGGTCTTCCCCTGCTGTTTCTGCTGATGGGAGGCGGACTTTTCTTCTTCATCTACTCGGGCTTTGTTCCCTATCGATATTTCTTTCATGCAATCGATGTGTTGCGCGGGAAGTATAGTACCAGCGGACCCGGACAGCTGTCACCATACCAGGCAGTATCGACAGCGCTCGCATCAACGGTGGGCATGGGAAATATCGCCGGCGTGGCCGTGGCCATCGCTATGGGCGGGCCAGGCGCCCTGTTCTGGATGTGGATCAGTGCGATCGTCGGCATGGCTACCAACTTTTTCACCTGCACCCTGGCAAGCATGTACAGAGGCCGCGATTCACAGGGTGAAATTCAGGGAGGTCCCATGTACGTTATAACGGAGGGGCTAGGCAGTAAGTGGTGGCCGCTGGCAGCGATGTTCAGCTTCTGCTGTCTGTTTGGGGCATTACCTGTATTTCAGGCGAATCAACTCACCCGTGCCATTCGTGACATTTTGCTGGTACCGGCAGGGATTTCATCCGCGCCTTTGCAAATCGGATCCGTTACCATCGCGGACACAGATCTTTACACTGGCCTTATTATCACCGCTATTGCTGCCATAGTGGTTATCGGCGGAATAAAGCGAATCGGGAACTGGGCCGGTCGCATGGTACCGCTGATGGTAGTCATTTACTTTTTGGCTGTTGTTACCATCCTTATCGTTCGCATTGAAGACGTGCCGCACTATTTCAAGCTGATTTTCACGGATGCCTTTGCTGCAGTACACTACAAAGGTAATCCCGATCCAATAACGGGTGGAATTGTTGGCGGATTGATCATCCTCGGGGCGCGACGTGCTTCGTTCTCAAATGAAGCGGGTATAGGCACCGCACCGATGGCATTGGGCACATCGCGAAGTGTGGAGCCTGTGCGTGATGGTCTTGCAGCTATGCTCACCCCCGCTATCGATACGCTCGTCGTTTGCACTTGTACCGGCCTAGCGATTCTTGTTACGGGTGTATGGCAAACATCCGATACGAATGGAGTATCCCTTACTGCAACTGCATTCAATTCGGCTCTGCCGGGTATCGGACATTACATCTTACTGCTTTGCATTTTCTTCTTCTCGATTACCTCGCTTTTCTCATACGGATACTACGGTGGAAAGAGTACAGCCTTCCTTATCGGCGCTGAACGCAAACGGTGGTATGACTATTTTTATTTGGCGAGCATAATCGTCGGTGCAACGTCCTCACTTGACGCAATCATCAGTCTTATGGACGCCGCATTCGCGCTGATGGCTGTACCGACGATGGTATCCGGCCTTCTTTTGGCGCCACGGGTAAAGAAAGAAGCAAAGAGGTATTTTGAGAAGATGAAAAGTTGACAACCTATGTGTTCTATGTGTCCGGTTCCTGGGCTTGCCGAAGGACTATGTGGTCTACTTGGTTGAAAAAACAGTCACACTTTTTTGAACCACATAGAGCACATGGAAGGGCACATAGGACACATAGTTGTGATTGAAAATACCATTTCGTGGGAGACGCACGGCCGTGCGTCTCTACAAAGTGTACCCTCTAAAACGCGTACGGAATTACCCCCCTAGGAGGCAACAGGGAATTTTCTCCTTTTCAGCGGAGCTGGATAATCGAACAGTCCAAGCTCCTTGATCGCTTCCTCCACCTTGTGAGGAACGCTTTGCTCCCAGCCTGGTTCTCCTTTCCGGATCATTGCAAGGACATTGTCGGAGATGATGTGGAGTTTGCTGACGTCGGCGTCGGTGATATCCTCGAGTTTGTCGTTCTCCATGAGATAACGGAACAGACTCTTGAGGTGTTCGGGGAGTTCAGCTTCGAAGTCCTTAAGCGTGAACAGCTCGTTGCTGTCTTTACGCAACGCGGGATAAATATAGAGTTTGACGTTTCCACCGAACAGGTGCGCAAAAGCTTCCATGATACCACCTTTCAGGTTGTCGTAGGTTCTCTCCTCGAAGATCTTTTGCAGTGCGTAGATGCCGAGGGTAATCCCAATCTTGCGGCCCTTGGTGATATGGGACAGATAATTAACCAGTCGATAGTACTCGTAGTAATTTGAAATGAGAACGTTTTGACCGAGGGAACAGATCATATCAGCGCGGTACAGGAAGTCCTTATCATCGATCGTTCCCTCCTGGCTGAGATCGTTGAGCGTTAGTTCTGCAAGCATCACGATGCGCGAGCGGTCGACATCGGCTTCCCGCTTAAAATGACGGCGCGACGTAAACAGCATGTCGACATTAACATGCGTTACAGGCCGGAACCGTCCACGCAACACAAGCACGTTCTTCTTGTACAGATATTCCGAGGGTTGAAGTACACTTCCGTCAGCACCAAACATGGCTGCCTTGGTCAGACCGTTCTTCACGAGTTTCAGCGCCATGAGGCGATTGTCGACGTGTTTGAAGTCGGGTCCCGTTAACCGGAACATGTCGATCTCGATACGCCGGCTGGTGAGGCCGTCCATGAGCGAAAGCATGATTTGTTCCGGGTCGGTGAAATGAACGCAGGCATAAATCATGTTCACGCCAACGATTCCGAGCGCCACTTGCTGCAGCAGGGGGTCGTTGTCGTGCATCTTCACGTGTATGACGCAATCATTCGGTTCGCTTTCGGGTCTGAGCTGAAAGCGCAGGCCCATCCATCCGTGGCCCTGGTTCGTCTGTTCGTAATTAATGGTTTCCACGGTGTCGGCAAACGCAAAGAAGCACGTATCGGAGACGCGGTGTGGCAGCCGTTCGCGAAGAAGCGGATATTCGTGATCCAACATTTGAATGAGTCGATCTTCGCAAACGTACCTTTCGCAGCGCCCATAGATTGCGTCGCTGAACTTCATATCGTACGCCGACATCGTTTTCGCAACCGTACCAGAAGCTCCACCTACCTTGAAAAAGTTGGCGGCGACTTCCTGGCCGGCGCCGATTTCGGCAAAAGAGCCGTAAACCGACTTGGACAGGTTTATCTTGAGCGCTTTTTCCTGCGTTGTGAGCTTTCTGAATTCTTCCATGACCTCCGAGTCCTTGGCGACCAATTCGAAATTTATGCAATAAAGCCAAAAATCGTTCCAATACTATAAACGATTTGAGATCAAATCAGTCACAAAACCTTACACAAAAATTGCGCAGAAGGATGCCTGCCTTTTTTCGGGGAGGGAATAGATGTCTCGTTTCGGTACTTAAAGGGCAAATTTGGTACGCGCTTCTTCCTTGATTTCCTCCCATTCATCCGGAGGAGGTGGCGTACCGCGATCGAACTCGCTTAACATCCATTGCACGAGTTCCTTTTTCATTCCAAAACGCTCCACGACCTCCTCGCAAAACTTCACTTCATGGTCATCAATCACATCATCGGCATATACCATCAGGATGAGATCGTAAAGCAGGTTCATTTTGTCGTTGTGGTTATCAGGCACAACAACAGTGTATTTTTCATTGGAATCAATCAGTTCCTGTATCTGTCTTTTCTTCAGCCCGTACCGCTTGCCAATCTTGAACACCAGCTTTTCCTCCTTCTCATGCATGTTACCATCCGAGCGCGCCAACGCGAGAAGGTTCTTGATGTGGTTCTTCTTGTAAGAGAGGTATTGGTGTTCGAAAAAGCCAATCATGGATGTGTTAATGTATTGATGTGTTGATGTGTTGAAGTTGGTCTGTGGCTCCAGTTGAGTGCCCGAGCATTGTAGCACATACTGTCCATTGTCCTACTGCCTGCTACTGCCCACTAAATTAAGCGGCTGGCTTAACTTCTTCCTTCAGCGCGCGGCGCAGAATCTTACCTACGTTCGACTTCGGCAGGGATTCACGGAATTCGATGTAACGCGGCACCTTGTATTTGGTGAGGTTTTCCTCGCAATAAGCGCGAAGTTCCTCCTCGGTAAGGCTCGGGTCGCGTTTGATGACGAATATCTTTATCGCCTCGCCCGATTTTTCGTGAGGTACACCGATGGCGGCCACTTCCAGGACTTTCTTGTGACCGGCCACTACGTTTTCGATTTCATTGGGGAAGACGTTGAAGCCCGATACCTTGATCATGTCCTTCTTGCGGTCGACGATGCGGAAAAAGCCCTGCTCGTCCATCGTACCGATATCGCCCGTGCGGAACCAGCCGCCCGGCCAGAAGACACCTTCGTTGTCCTGCTGCCAGTAGCCCGACATGACCTGAGGTCCGCGTGCACAAATTTCGCCGGTCGCTCCCTGGGGCAATCTGTTTCCTTCATCGTCGAAGATCGCCACCTCTGTTGAAGGCATGGGGAGTCCGATCGTTCCTCTCTTGTGTGTGCCATCGAGCGGATTGCAGCAAAGAACAGGTGATGTTTCGCTAAGACCGTATCCTTCGACTAGCGGTTTGCCCGTTACTTCTTCCCAGCGAATCGCCACTGCATCTTGTACAGCCATGCCGCCGCCCACTGCGCCTTTGAGAGCACTGAAGTCGAGCTTTGCGAAGTCGGGTTGATTAAGCAGTCCGTTGAATAACGTATTGACGCCGGTCATGAGCGTAAACTTGTGCTCACGCAGCTCTTTAACAAATCCCTTCATGTCGCGGGGATTGGTGATCAGCACGTTCTTCGCGCCCACGCTCATCATGAGCACGCCATTCACGGTCAGCGCAAAGATGTGATACATGGGGATGGCCGTAATGATGACTTCTGGTCCTGAGCCTTGCGACAAATACGGCACGAACCAATGCGTGACCATTGAGTTATGCGCCACGATGTTGGCATTGGAAAGAACGGCACCTTTTGAAATTCCCGTAGTACCACCTGTGTATTGGAGAATAGCGGGATCCTCAAGTTTTATTTCCGGACGAGTATATTTCAATGACGCCCCTTGCTGCATCGCACGACGGAATGGGATGGCTCCTGCGATGGTGTAGGAAGGAACCATCTTCTTGACATGCTTCACAACGAAGTTGACGAGCGGGCGCTTGATACCCGGAAGCATGTCTCCCAGATCCGTTACGATGACATGCCGTATATCCGTGTTTTGGATAATCTTCTGCAGGTTAGCCGCAAAGTTGGATACAATGACGATAGCCGTTGCACCCGAATCGCGGAACTGATGTTCCATTTCGCGCGGCGTGTAGAGCGGATTTGTATTCACAACGATGAGACCGGCTCTGAGGGCACCGACGAAAGCGATGGGAAATTGCAACAGGTTAGGCATCTGAATCGCGATCCGCTCACCTTTTTTCATGCCCAGGTTCTGGAGGAAAGCGGCGAAATGTTTGGAGAGCTCGTCCAGTTCGCCGTAGGTCATGGTTGCGCCCATGTTCTCGAAGGCGACGCGGTCGCGAAAGCGAACGAAGGAGTCCTCGAAAAGAGCGACGAGTGAATCGTATTCGTAGAGTTTTATTTCCGGGGGAATGCCGGAAGGATAATTCCTGATCCAGGGAAAAGCTTCCATTACAGCCTGTTTGTACGATTTAGGTTTAGATGCCTACCCAAAGCAAACGATTGTGCGGCATCAAATCAACAGAAAAAGTGGCCGAAACGCTCTTCGACTACAAAAGGTAACGAAAAAAAAGAACCTACCCGTGGGTAGGTTCTGCTCAATTAAACATTATTAACCTAAACGTGAGCGCTGTAGAGGGAGGGCTCGAACCTCCACGGAGCGGTTAGGTCGCCAATGGCTGGACTTTATCCCGTGCTCTCCACCCTCGAGACCGGAGGGCTTGTCTGCCAATTCCAACACCCTACAGTATGTAATTTGTGTGCTGTGTGATTGAAATTTCTTAACAAAACAACGGCTGATAGCCCTCAGGAACAACAAATCCTATTAAATTTTATACACTTTTTAAAAGATTGGCCCCAATTTGATATTTTTGTAATCACGTAAATCATCATGGCCGAAAATTACAAAGTTGACAATACGGATCTCAGGATACTGGAGATCCTCATGCAGGACGCCAAGAAACCGTATACGGAGGTTGCCAAGAAGGTTTTCGTCTCTGGCGGCACGGTGCACGTACGGATGAACAAGATGGAAGCCGCCGGTATCGTGGAGAAAACCACGCTGAAAGTGAATTATTCCAAGCTTGGATACGACATCACCGCCTTTATCGGGATTTTCCTTCAAAAAAGTGCCCTATACGATACCGTTCTGGCAGCATTGAAAAGTATTCCCGAGGTAACGAACATCCACTACACCACGGGAAATTACAGCATGTTCGTCAAAATCCACTGCCGGGATACCAACCACCTTAAGGAAGTCCTTCACGACAAAATCCAGCAAGTAGAGGGCATAGAACGCACAGAAACCATGATTTCCCTGGAGGAAAGCCTGGACCGCAATCTGAACCTCGTCAAGGAGCAGTCGTAAACAAAATACCCGCGCCAGAACTATAATTCGGGCATTTTGTTTTAGATTTGTGAGTTATTTAAACTTAGTCTAAATAGGCTGCATGAGTAAGGATATCATAGAGGAATTTACCTCGCGGGAGTATGAGCACGGGTGGACAACCAACATAGAGGTGGACGCCGCCCCGAAGGGCCTGAATGAGGAAATTATCCGATTCATATCTGCCAAAAAGAATGAGCCGGAATGGCTGCTGGAATGGCGGTTGAAGGCATACAGGCAGTGGACCAAAATGAAGGAACCCACCTGGCCGAATGTAAAGTATCCGCCCATCGACTATCAGGACATCATCTACTATGCAGCCCCCAAACAAAAGGCGAGACCGGAAAGCCTCGAAGATGTAGACCCTGAGTTGCTAAAGACCTTCGAGAAACTGGGCATTTCCCTTGTTGAGCAAAAGCGACTTACCGGCGTGGCTGTAGACGCTGTCATCGACAGCGTATCGGTAGCTACTACATTTAAGGAGACGCTGGCTGAACTGGGCATTATCTTCTGTTCGTTTAGCGAGGCTGTTCAGAAACACCCCGACCTGGTACGCAAGTACATGGGTTCCGTGGTACCCATAAACGACAACTACTTTGCAGCACTAAACTCGGCAGTCTTTACCGACGGATCGTTCTGTTATATCCCCAAGGGCGTGCGCTGCCCTATGGAACTTTCCACATACTTCCGCATCAACGCGGCCAACACGGGGCAGTTCGAACGGACGCTTATCGTAGCTGATGAAGGATCTTACGTCAGCTATCTCGAAGGATGTACCGCACCCATGCGCGACGAACACCAACTGCACGCTGCAGTGGTCGAGATTTACGCGATGAAAAATGCGCACGTAAAGTACTCGACAGTGCAAAACTGGTATCCCGGCGACAAAGAAGGTAAGGGCGGAATCTACAACTTCGTAACAAAACGAGGCTTGTGTGCCGGCGAATACTCCAAGATATCCTGGACACAGGTAGAAACCGGTTCAGCCATCACATGGAAATACCCGTCGTGTATCCTGAAAGGAGATTACTCGTCAGGTGAATTCTACTCTGTAGCTGTCACCAACAACTATCAGCAAGCAGACACCGGCACGAAGATGATCCACATCGGAAAGGGTACGCGTTCGAGAATCGTTTCGAAAGGTATCTCCGCGGGTCATTCGCAGAACAGCTACCGCGGACAGGTGCACGTACTCAAGCGGGCGGAAGGCGCACGAAACTTTTCACAGTGCGACTCCCTGCTGATGGGTGACAAATGCGGCGCGCATACGTTCCCCTACATCGATGTAGAGAACAACACTGCGCACATCGAACACGAAGCCACCACCTCCAAGATCGGAGAGGACCAGATATTTTATTGCCAGCAGCGCGGTATCGACGAGGAATCGGCTGTCGCGCTTATCGTCAATGGCTATGCACGCGAAGTGCTCAAGCAACTGCCGATGGAGTTTGCCGTAGAGGCGCAGAAGCTCCTGGCACTCACGCTTGAGGGAAGTGTCGGGTAGATCCGCGAAGAAGCCCCTCTGGCGACAACCGTTTGTTGAACCGTAATCATTCAAATTGCGAAATGCTATCCATCAAAAACCTTCACGCGAAAATCGGAGATAACCAGATCCTGAACGGGATCGACCTCGAAGTAAAAGCCGGTGAGATACACGCCATTATGGGACCTAACGGCTCCGGTAAGAGCACGCTGGCATCCGTCCTGGCTGGCCGCGAAGAATTCGAGGTTACAGAAGGTACCGTTGAATTTCTGGGCAAAGACCTGCTTGAAATGTCGCCTGACGAACGCGCGCGGGAAGGCATCTTCATGGCATTTCAATACCCGGTAGAAATACCCGGTGTAAGCACGATAAACTTCATGAAGACAGCAGTGAATCAAGTCCGCACGCATCGTGGTCTTCCACCGCTCGATGCTGTTTCGTTTCTCGGTCTCATGAAGGAGAAGATGAAGCTCGTCGACATCGACCAGTCACTGCTGAACCGATCGCTGAACGAAGGGTTCTCTGGTGGTGAAAAGAAGCGCAACGAGATATTCCAACTTGCGATGCTCGATCCGCGACTCGCCATACTGGATGAAACAGATTCGGGGCTCGACATCGACGCGTTGCGCATTGTTGCCGACGGTGTCAACAAGCTCATGACCAAAGACAAGAGCATCATTGTAGTCACCCACTATCAACGCCTGCTCGAATACATCGTGCCGGATTTTGTGCACGTTCTCTACAAAGGAAAGATCGTTAAATCAGGCGGAAAGGAACTCGCCGTAGAACTCGAAGCCAAAGGCTACGACTGGGTAAAGGATAGTGTTGTAGCCTGAAGACATCGCACATCATGACGACAAATGCCATAGATACAAATCCTACTCTTCTTGGCGTGACACCCGGTGCTATCGATACGATACCATCCCTGGCCACGCTGCGTGACGAAACCTTTCGCCACTTGCAGGAAGTTGGATTTCCGGGACCGAAGCACGAAGAGTACAAGTACACGCCTCTAACCCGGGCACTGGAGAAGCTTTCACTGGACGATCAGGGTGAAACAGGTGCGGTGAACCTGGGCGATTACGCTATCGCCGACCTCGACGCCACTGTTGTGGCTTTCGTAAATGAGCGTTGCGTTACGCCATTTCCGGAAACAGAAGGCCTTATCGTAAAGCCTTTGCAAGAGGCCCTTGCCAATGGTGCGGGCGAAAACCATTTTGCAAAGATCGCCGACGCGAAGGCAGATCCCTTCGTCGCGTGGAACACCCTGGCATGGACGTACGGTTTGTATATTGAAGTCCCCGCCGGAACAACGCTTGCAAAGCCGCTCGTCATCCTGCACGTCTCCGATGGCGCTGTAAGCAAAGCCGCGCGAAACCTCGTTGTCGTTGGGAAGAACGCGCAGTGCACCGTCATTCAGAAGTTTGCGTCGACGGGCAAGTCTACTTCCTATGTCAATGTAGTTACCGAAGCTTTTGTCGACGAAAACGCTCGGCTGGATCTTTATGCCATTCAGGCCGATATGCCGGGACAGATTCAATTCAATCAGACAAGAGTTCTGCAGAAAGACAACTCCCGCGTGAATTCGTATGCTTTCACACTCGGTGGGAAGCTGGTCCGCAACAACCTCGCGTTGGCGCTCGATGGACAAGGCTGCGAGTCGCACATGTACGGTCTGTATCTGCTCAATGGAGACACGCACGCGGACAATCACACCGTCGTAGATCATATGAAGCCCAATTCGTTCAGCAACGAATTATACAAGGGCATCATGGACGATACGTCACGGGGGGTTTTCAACGGAAAGATCTACGTTCGACCCAACGCGCAAAAGACAAACGCGTTTCAATCGAACCGGAACATCCTCCTCTCGACCGACGCTAAAGTGAACACGAAGCCGCAGCTTGAAATCTGGGCTGACGATGTGAAGTGTTCTCACGGATGCACTACGGGCCAAATCGATGAAGAGGCCTTGTTCTATCTCATGGCGCGTGGTATACCCAGGTCGACCGCGCGTGCTATGCTACTGTATGCTTTTGCCGGAGAGACGATTGATGCTGTCGGCCTACCGGCGGTACAACAATACCTGGCGCAGCGCGTGAGCCAACGCCTGCAGCGAAACGATTTTTGACCCTCAAGCAATGGCTATATCCGCTACTTTGTCAACAGACATAAAAAAGATCAGGGAAGAGTTTCCGGTACTTTCACAAAAAGTGAATGGTCGGGATCTCGTTTACTTCGACAATGCGGCTACATCCCAGAAACCGCGCCAGGTGATTCAGGCGCTTGTCGACTATTACCAAACAAGCAACGCCAACATTCACCGTGGTATCCACACTCTTGCCGAACGCGCCACGAAGGCGTATGAAGAAACGCGGGAGGACGCCAGGGCTTTCATCAATGCCGAATCATCTTCTGAAATCATATTTGTTCGCGGTGTCACTGAAGGCATCAACCTCGTTGCGTCTTCTTACGGCAGGGCTTTTCTTCGCGAAGGCGACGAAGTGATCATTTCCGCCCTGGAACATCATTCGAACATCGTACCATGGCAACTGATTTGCGAGGAAAAGAAGGCTAAACTGCGGATCGTACCAGTGACCGACATCGGCGAGATCGACCTAGACGCTTACCGCAAATTGTTGTCGGATCGAACCCGCATTGTTGCCACAAACCACGCGTCGAATACGCTGGGCACGATCAACCCTGTTGCGGAGATCACGCGAATGGCACACGCTCATGGCGCGGTTGTGCTTATTGACGGCGCGCAGGCGGGAGCACACCTCGACATTGATGTCAGGGCAATAGATTGCGATTTCTATTGCCTTTCAGCGCATAAAATGTACGGGCCTACCGGCACCGGTATTCTTTACGGAAAGAGAAAGCTTTTGGAAGCCATGCCTCCCTACCAGGGTGGTGGCGAGATGATAAAGGACGTGACCTTTGAAAAGACCACGTACAACGAATTACCCTACAAATTCGAAGCGGGCACGCCCAACATTGCCGATGTGATTGCGTACCGGGAGGCGTTCCGTTTTATCCTGGGCCTGGGTCGTGAAACCATTCGTGCGCACGAGCACGATTTGCTCACGTACGCAACGGAAAAACTTTCGAGCATGCCTTCGGTGAAGATCGTAGGCACCGCAGCCGAAAAAGTAGGTGTGGTATCGTTTGTGGTGGATGGAATACACCCTTTCGACATCGGTCAAATGCTTGACGCTCGTGGCATTGCGGTGCGGACCGGGCACCACTGTACGCAGCCGCTTATGGACCGATACGGAATCGAGGGAACGGTAAGGGCATCGTTTGCTGTTTATAACACCAAAGAAGAAATCGACCGGCTCGCTGAAGGACTACAGCGCGTTATTAACTTTGTGAAATAGACCGGTCGACGCCGATAGATGAATAACGAGACACCCCGGAGTATAGCCGCCATTCAGGATGAAATCATCGCTGATTTCGCCCTCCTGGATGACGATGCCGAGATGAAGGTGCTCTACGTCATGGAACTTGGCCAGAAACTCCCGCCCATGCCCGACGAAGACAAGACGGACGAGAACATCGTCAAAGGGTGTCAGTCGCGGGTATGGCTTACCGCCCGACTTGAAGGAGATCGGGTGTATTTTACGGCGGACAGCAACACGGCGATCACCAAGGGATTGGTGAGCCTGCTGATCAGGATATTTAACGGTCAGAAACCGGAGGCAATCCTGGCTTCTGATCTGCATTTCATGAATGCCATTGGCATGGAACGTTTCATAGGGACGCAACGCACGAACGGATTCTCGGCGATGATACGCCAGATGAAAATGTACGCACTTGCGTTTAAGACGAAAATGGAGATTGGATCATGACAGAAACGGACCAAAAGACGGAAGCATCCGTACCCGACCTTCGTGACAAGGTGATCGCGGCGCTCAAGACGGTGTACGATCCTGAAATTCCGGTCGACATTTATGAGCTTGGCCTTATTTACGAGATCAGCGTATACCCAGTGAACAACGTGTATGTGCTGATGACGCTGACCTCGCCATCATGTCCTTCTGCGGAGGTAATCCCCGGCGAAGTTGAGCAAAAGCTCCGGGCTATCGAAGGCGTGAATGACGTCAAGGTGGAGTTGACCTTCGATCCGCCGTATTCGCAGGATATGATGTCGGAAGCGGCAAAGGTAGAGTTGGGCTTCCTGTAAGTATTGTATTGACAGAATGAGTATCTAAACCACACAACCAGTATGTACCCTGAACAACTTGTGGCGCCGATGCGCCTTGACCTTACGAGCGTCGGATTTGTGGAACTGAAAACCCCGGAAGAGGTCGATCGCTATCTTACCAATCAAAAAGGCACCACTTTGGTCGTTATTAACTCCGTATGCGGATGCGCGGCCGGTGCTGCGCGCCCGGGAGTAAAGTGGGCTCTTCAAAACAGTGAGAAACGGCCCGATCACCTGACTACCGTATTCGCCGGCGTCGACAAGGAAGCCGTAGCGCGGGCACGTGAGTATACGCTGCCCTACCCTCCTTCCTCACCATCGATTGCGCTGTTTAAAGATGGCGAATTGGTTCACTTTGTAGAACGCCACCACATTGAAGGCCGGAACGCCCAAATGATCGGCGAACACCTCGTAGAAGTTTTTGAAGAATATTGTTGAGGGGAGAATTGATCAGAGATCGACGATCTCGTCGGTGACAATTTTCTTTTCCTTATCCAGGATCTCGTACCGCGAATAGTTGCTCTTGTATTCCGGTACGAGTTCCTTCATCAACGCCACCATCTTCAGTTCGTTCTTGTCGTTTACCAGGTCGTTGAAGAGTTCAATGTACCGGTTCACCTCTTCGTAGCGATATTCCCTAACCCGTGCTATCATTATTTTTTCGTGATGGGTAGGCAACGTATCTTCCGCGTTGTTGAGCAACTCTTCATACAGCTTCTCGCCTTCTCTCAGACCAGTGAAGACAATTTCGATATCCTTACCGGGTTCGTATCCCGATAGCCAGATCATTTTTTTCGCAAGGTCCAGGATGCGAACGGATTCACCCATGTCGAAGATGAAAATCTCACCCCCCTTACCCATTGCGCCGGCCTCAAGCACGAGCTGACAGGCCTCGGGTATGGTCATAAAGTAGCGGGTAATTTCAGGGTGCGTAACGGTTATTGGACCTCCTTGCTCAATTTGTTTCTTGAAGACGGGAATAACCGAACCGTTCGAACCGAGCACGTTTCCAAAACGTGTGGTTACAAAGCTGGTCTGAAACAAGCCCAGCTCCGGCAATGCGTTGTTGAGCGACTGCACGTAAATCTCCGCGATGCGCTTCGAGCAGCCCATGACGTTCGTGGGATTGACAGCCTTGTCCGTCGAGATCATGACGAACTTGCGCACCTTGTATTCCACAGCCAGGTCGGCCAGGATTTTCGTCCCCAGAATGTTGCAGCTTATGGCTTCCGATGGATTGCTTTCCATCATGGGCACATGCTTGTATGCGGCCGCATGGAAGATGATCTCCGGCTTGTGAGCGTTGAAAATCGATGCGATCCGCGCGCGGTTCGTGATATCGGCAACATAAGGGAAAACGCGCGCACGCTGTCCGCTGACAAGGATTTCACGTTCAATTTCGAAGAGCGCGCTTTCAGCCTGATCGATCAGGACGACAAACGCAGGTTCGTAGCGGATCACCTGCCGTACCAGCTCACTGCCGATAGAGCCCGCGGCACCTGTAATGCAGATGCGCTTACCGCGGACCTGATTGGCAACGTTAATGTTGTTCAGTTGTATAGCTTCCCGTTCGAGGAGATCCTCAATGTTGATATTCTTGATCTGGTTGATGCTTAGCTCACCTTTAACCCAACGATCCGCAGGAGGCACAACCCGCACCTTCACCTGGTTGCGCATACAGATATCGACCAGTTCGTTCTTACGCTCGGGCGGAAGGTTTTTTACTGTGATGATGAGTTCGTCAACACTGAATTGGTTGATCACGTCCTCAAGTTCCCTTTGCGACGCCCGGAAAATCCGTGTTCCGTCGAGCACCTTCCCGATCATGTTGTCGTTGTGTTCGACGAACCCCACAACCTTTGCAGAGGCAGACGAATCAATGACGTGCTTGGTGATAATGCCCGTGTGACCTGTACCGAAGATCAGAACATTGGAACGCGTCGTCATTCTCCTCTTGTAGTACGAGAAGACGTATTTTACAAGGAGGCGGTAGTTGAAGAGGAAGAGAAACGACGCCAGGAACGAAATGAAAATGACAGAATATGGAATCAGGTTGTGCTGGACGTTGTAGTAGTAGATAAGGTTCACCGAGGAGACGAGAACCAGATTGAGAATTACTACATAGAAGATTCGCACACCATCCTGAACGCCCGTGTACCGGATGATACCCCGGTAACTGTTCGTGACCATGATAGAAAAAAGGCCACAGCCAAACTGAATGCCCAGTGCTGCTGCGAAATTGTTGTCAAGTATGTCTTCGACAACAAAGTTGAATCTCAGAAGATAGCCTATGGCTGTTGATACAAGGAGAATGGCCAGGTCGATAAATATGATTATCCACCGGGGCAGGATTTTCAACTTGTAAACTGTGTCTACGAAAAAATTTCTCTTGCCTGCCATACGTTTGCGGCGGCGCCACGTATTACGTGAGACTGCTTACTTGTTACGAAATCAAAACATGGAAGACCCAACGGGCTTTCAAAGATAAGAAAGCCGCGAAACATTCCTTCAATTCGTACATAAATTATTGAACCACAAACGCTTGTAAGGACATCTAATCCACTTTTAAAATCCTGACGCTCATGGGTAGATTATTACACACGATCGTGAGATAATACACACCTTGACTTAGACCGGAAACATCGACTTCCAGGCAATCCCCTTGTCCATAAACTGCTCGCGCGTTTTGCACCAACCGTCCGTCCGGACTATGCACTTGAATGGCTTCCACCTCTCCAATGTGTAGTCCACGCAAGAAGACGGTCTCCTTCGAAGGGATCGGGAAGGCAACGATTTGTTTTTCGCGATGCGATTGTTCCGGTTCATCACTGCCTACAACAACCTGCTCTGAAAGGCAGTTGACAATGAAGTGCAACTGCGAAGAAGTTCCCTCGAGGGTCACCTCACCCTGAACGTTAAAGTCGTAGCGCCTGCCCCTGCCATCATCGAGGACCGCAAACGCCGCCGACTGAAGTGCGCCGGAAGCTCTTACCTGGAAGGTTAGCGTGTTTCGAACTGCACCACGGATGTCCAACGGTATACGTGCGCTACAATGCAATTCTGGTACGGCGTTGATCGCTACGGGAACGCTATCCCTGGTTTGAAATGCCAGTGACAGAGAGTCGTTCGGCATCTTGGGGGCGTCAAATTCGTCCAGGTCCGGCGATGCGCCCTTGCGAACCCTCAAGTAGGCACGATCAGTGAGTGTTCCCGCGGTGACCGAAAGCTCGACGTAATCAGGAGAATGTCTGCGGTAGTATTCGGCACCGACGTTTGCCTTCGCGTCCTCCGTAATCGTAAGGTGAGGATCTTCTCCCGTTGTCCGCACCCAGAAGGATTGTCCCAACGCCAGAAGACCGTCGCTCAGGCTGCCGACCTCACCATCCCAATACCTGAATTCCCCGGCCAGGTTATCGCGGACGGCAATAGAGGTGCTAACGTTGTTAGAGTCCCAACCTTCCTGTCCCCATCGGATCGTGGAAGGATAGGGATTGCCCACAAGGTTCCAGCCTCGCATGTTGTCATCTGCGGACGCGGTGTGCGTCACATTAAAGGATAGCGGTCCCTGATGAACTGGCCCCGCAACATCCCAGGTAAAATCCACATCCTCATTCCAGTTGAAGAAGCTGTATCCACGGCCCGATTCAAAATGGTTATCATAGGATGCGCCCGACACAGGAAACGGGATCCACTCCGATTCCTCCTCGCTGTAGTAAAAAAGTGAAGGCGCATCCTCCGGCAAGTCGTCTCCTTCATCCGCATCTTCGAAAAAGCCAGTGACAGGCACATCATCCATCAAATCGGCAACTGCAGCATTCTCGACAGGCGAGCTGATGTACCGATAACGGTCGCCCGGTGCTCCCGCAATGAATCGCTGCACAACTACGTCGCCCACTACGGCGGATCCCTCCTTCAGCTTGCCGATGGAAGCCGTGCCATCCGGCGACTCCGCTGAAGACATCAGTGTGAGGTTGCCGTTTGAGAATAGTTGTGAACCCGGGGATACAATCGAGAGCAAGCCGGTCAGGTGTAAGGGCCGCTGCAACACCACCGATCCGGAAGGCGATTGGTTAACGACAAGGTCATGAACACGAAGCCCGCTCACATCGATCCTCTGTTCACCCGAGCCATTCATGATGAGCATCGCGCAGGTAAGGGAGCGGTCTCCCTCCAAGTCGCGCCGAACAGACACCGTGTTTACCCCTGCTATGAATTCAGCCGAACCGATGTTCAATCCACCGAACTGGATGCCGTTAAGCAAGACCACCTCGGGGCTAAGGATGTCTACTTGCGTATCCAGTCGATCGTAGGAGAGGTATTGCGTACCACTTCCATTGTATATCAGCCTTGATTGCGGTCCGAACATGATACTGCCAGCTACCTGCACATTTCCTTCGGGACCTGCCTGAATGGCCCCCGCTGTATTCAGGCTGCCGAGCCTTAGCGTGCCATCAACGACAAGATCTCCGCCAGTACTGTTTGCAAGGTGTGATGTTCCGAGGTCGACCTCCGCTCCCTCGGCTACTCTAAACTGGATGTGTCCTTCGAAACCGGTGTCATCATCTGCTACTATGTTTACATGCTGCACAGCGCTTCCGCCAAAAGTCACCGTCCCGGATCCTGTTCCTGCTGCATCGATGCGACCGCGAAGCATTGAGACGTCTCCCTTTAATGTGAGCTGCGTTCTTCCCGTTCCTGAACCTGATGCCATGCGAAGACGGTGCTCGGCATCCACGACGAGGTTCCCTCCGACCGTTACGGTAGCTACTCCTGTTGTTGTGAAATACGAAGAGGCTCCCGAGGTCGACGCAAATGCAAAGTCTCCTTCTACATTCACCGTGCAGGTGCCGCTTTGCGAAAACCAGATTTCGGAAGGGCCGGAAATGATCAGATCTCCGCCGACACTCAGGTTCAGCGTTTGGCCTTGCGCCAATCGAAGTATTGAATTGTTTGTCGAAGTAATGATGAAGTCGCCTTGTATTGTTTCCAGCAATCCCTTAAACTCCACGAACTGGCCCTGCATCGAACCGCTATAAACAATCGAACCCCACGACTGTCGCCAGGCTTCCGAACTCATAGACACATTACCACTAATGCCTGTGATTTCGAATCGCGATTGCGGATGCCACGAAGCAACAGGAATACTTCCCTCCGACCTTGCCCGATGCTCATACACACTACCCTCATGAAAGGTTGTGTTTGCCGCAGTCATTCCCTCGAGAGCAATGGCGTCCTCGCCGATGACCGTACCCCATACTTCAAGTGTACCACCGTCAGTGAGGCGCAAGTCTGTGGAATCTCCGTCGACAATCTGCAGTGTAGCACCCTCCGACACTACCAGATGCCCTCCTTCCACGACAAGGTTATCTATCGACACATGGCTACCTGCGGTGATCGTAATGCTATGCCTGACTAAAACTGATGTACTATTCGTTGGGGTTGGAACAACACCTCCTACCCATGTAGACGGCGAGTCCCAATCTCCATCCGACGCACTTATTCGTTCCTGACCCAAAGCTTCCGTGCCTGCAAATGATGCCCAGGCAACGAGTCCGATATAGCATTTACGTCCGGGCCGTCGCAACGCCATGCCTCCTGCAAGCGCTCCCGCAGCGATAAGCCACCCCAGGCCTGAAAGCGGTACACTACGCTGCGGTCGTCTTCCACCGTTGGGATCTCCGGGTTGCGCGCTCGCCGTCAGGCACAGCAGTAACAGGTAAACTGCAACACGCAGTCTTCGCGTAATAATTTGAGAGGGCATGAGCGAATATAAAACGCGGGAAATGAAAAAGGCAATAGCCTATCCGTTAATTTTTAGCGTAGGCCATTAGTTATGAACATTTGTTAACCGATTTATTAACCCGGGAGAACGCCCCCATACCGGACCGCGGCCAGCGGGACGCCAAAAGGGGCCATTTTTTTGGGATCAGGCGGGTTACCTTTTGACCCCCTCCGGCATAAACGAGACGCCTTAAAAGGCGCTATAGTTGGCCAGGGCAAACATACCGTGTGCATCTGGCATGGTTTTTCATTATCCACAGAACGAAAACGAGTTAACCAGATGAAACAGGTATTTTACAATGGACAGTCCTACGAGTACAGGGTGTCCGAAGAGAATGGGGTGAGGGTTATCCTCCTGTACGACAGGGGGGTTCTGCGTCATCGCCTGAAAGAGAGCGAGTTGGACAAGCGAACCCAGGTTTCTTTTATTCTCGACAACTATTACACTCGCAAGCATGCACAGCTGTCGTCAACGGCAGTCTGACAAACAATCCGAGGCGTTCGGGCTGTGTACCGGCGGCCCGAACGTTCCTTTCCTGACAATTTTTCCGCACGTTCCGGCATGCTGACCGGACGACCCGTACCTTCCGACAGGTCAAAATTCCCCGCATTTCCCCACTTTTCCCCGCACTGTGGCGTCTTCCTTCCCTGATGCCCGACTCATCCAAGGCAACTGAAAACGGGCTTCGACTGTATGGTCGACTAAAGATCAAGGGGTATTAACTCAAGGACTATTCTCATGCGCATCATTTTTTCTGCGCTGCTGTTGTTGCTGGCAGTCAGCCACACTTTTTCACAACGCTACATGGCCGAAGACGGCGTAATATCTTTCTTCTCTGATGCTCCTGTGGAAGACATAACCGCCACGAACCGGAACGTAACGAGTATATTTACTGCGCCGACCGGAGCCATTGCGTTCTCAGTTCCGATTCGCGACTTTGAGTTTGAAAAGAAGCTCATGAAGGAGCACTTTAACGACAAGTACATGGAGTCTGACCGGTTTCCGCGTTCCACTTTTTCCGGAACAATATCCGGTTATTCGATGACGGCTACCGGTCCCCAGCGGGTCAGGGCGCAAGGCAAACTCACCATTCACGGCATCGTTAAGGAAATCGATGTTCCCGGCAGCTTCGAAGTCAAGAACGGCGCCATCCACATGAAGACCCGCTTTACTGTACTCCTTGCGGATTACGGCATCAAGATTCCGCAGCTGCTCTGGGAAAACATCTCGGAAGAAATTCAAATCTCAGTAGACCTAATATACAACCCAAAATAGACACTATGCGACTTCTAACTATGGTATTGTTTCTCTTCACCGCTTCGATGGTGTACGCGCAGGAAGATCTGTTGGAAGAACTGGAGAAACAGCAAGGCGAACAAACCGATATCACACTTCAGACATTTAAGGGTACGCGTCTCATCAATGGGCATTCGGTTGAAACGAAACCCGGTGGCGCTTTGGAATTCATCATCTCCCACCGTTTCGGTACACTCAATAGCGGATCCTATAATCTGTGGGGCCTTGACGCCTCCACCATTCGCCTCGGTCTCGAATACGGCATCACCGACCACCTTGGAATTGGTGTTGGCCGAAGCAGTTTCGATAAGAGTTATGACGGCTACCTGAAATACAAACTTTTGCGCCAGGCGTCCGGTGCTCAGGCATTCCCCTTTACACTGACGCTGCTGGCCAGCGCACAATACAAGACGAACAAAAGCGGAGCTGATGAAGGACTGAGTTCGAGCGACCGAACGTCATATGCCTTCCAGGCACTGATCGCGCGAAAGATTTCGTCCGGATTTTCTCTGCAGCTTGCTCCCGTCCTGGTACATCGCAACGCTGTCGAACAGGATCTTTTTGTGAATGACCTTGTCGCGCTCGGCATCGGCGGTCGGGCACGCATCACACGCAGCGTGTCACTGCACCTGGAATACTACGCGCGTCTGAATGAAAAGGAAGGCAATCCCAATCACGACGCCATCGGCGTGGGTATTGACATTGAAACGGGTGGACACGTGTTCCAGTTGGTATTTACGAACACAATTGGCATGATGGAACGAATCTTTGTGGCGGAAACTAACGAGGACTTCTTCGACGGCGACATCCACTTCGGATTCAACATCACCCGCACGTTCCAATTGTCTAAGAAGGCACGCGCATCGGGAAAAGATTGGTAGCTACTTACCTTTAGATTCGGCAAGTTTCTTTTCCGCCTCGGCAAGCCGGGCCTCCAACTCGCTGATGCGTGCATGGCTTTTTTCCTGCATCTGGCGCAATTCGAGTTCTGTTCGTTTGAGCGCCGTGACATCGCGCGATATACCAAAAGTCCCGACTACCTCGCCGTGAGCGTCAAAC
>DATCLO010000102.1:0-10787 GCA_036563875.1 Cyclobacteriaceae bacterium | reverse complement strand
AAGAAAGCCCACCGGCGGGAACCGGTGGGACTTTCCAAACCAAAAGGCGGTTAAAGTGTGCTATGCATTACTATATAGGACTCGCTGCCCGGAAGTAACCCCCACATTCTTATTTTTGCCCTGAAGACCGCAAAATTCGGTAGATATCTTGTAACTGATTGATTTACAATGACAAAAGTGATGTTTGTCTGCCTGGGAAATATTTGCAGATCACCCCTGGCAGAGGCCATCTTCAAGCATAAAGTGAAAGGACGGGGTCTTGACGGCGCCCTCCAGGCTGATTCAGCCGGGACGTCAAATTTCCATATCGGTGAACCCCCTGACGCCCGGACGGTACGCAATGCGCTCAAGAATGGTGTCACGGTCGACCATCGCGGACAACAGCTGACCATAAGGCACCTGGAGGAGTACGACTACGTCTTTGCAATGGACTCCCAAAACCACGCATCGATAAAACGCCTTGTCAATGGCAGGAGCGTTCGTGCAAAGATCGACCTCATCCGATCGTTTGATCCTCTGGATCCGGGAGGTGAGGTACCGGATCCCTATTTCGGTGGGGAGCGCGGGTTTCAGGAGGTGTTTGAAATGCTTGATCGCTCGATCGAAAAGCTGATTGACTATCTCGTGGAAGAGAATGGGTTAGCGCATCGATGACGGCCTTGACCTTCACCGCGAAGTAAATTGTGACTGCCCCTGGGTGTTATGGCCGTGCGGGAGAAGCGGTAAGTTGTTCATGTGCGGGTTTCTCTCTGGCGATATGCTCTGGCAGCGAGAAGTAGAAGGTGGATCCCTTTCCTGGCTCGCTGGTTACCCAAATCTTACCGTGATTCTTTTCAACAAACTCTTTGCAGAGAATCAAACCTAGTCCCGTTCCTTTTTCG
This sequence comes from Cyclobacteriaceae bacterium, assembly GCA_036563875.1. Lineage (GTDB taxonomy): Bacteria > Bacteroidota > Bacteroidia > Cytophagales > Cyclobacteriaceae > ZC4RG29. The sequence continues at coordinate 9,906 of DATCLO010000102.1, read as the reverse complement.
TTGGCGGTGCCCATAGTGGTATGCTTCGCATCGATGCGGAAGATTTTTTCTATGGCTTCCTGGTCCATCCCCACGCCAGTATCTGCAACAGACACAATTGCTTCTCCCGACTCACACCGGATGTTCAGCTTAATGGCGCCGCCTTGAGGCGTGAACTTGATTGCGTTCGAGATCAGGTTGCGTATCACAGTGCTCACGGACTGTTTATGGGCACGTACGATGACACCCTCCGGGGCTTCGGATAACAACGTGATGCGTTTGTTCTGCGCTTGCTGACTGAGCAGTGATCGGTTTTCTTCAAGCAACGCCGACAGATCAAAAGGTTCGGGCATGAAATGCATCGTACCGGTCTGCGAGCGCGACCACTCCAAAAGGTTTTCAAGCAGACCGTAAAGATTCTTTACAGAGAGATCGAGATCGCGCGCCAGGCTTTGAATCTCCGAACGTGTAAGCTGATCCATGTGATTGATCAGCAATTCCGAAAAAGACGTGAGCGAGTTGAGCGGCCCCCGGAGGTCGTGACTGATAATCGAAAAGAACTTATCCTTCGTGGCGTTCAACTTCTGCAGCTGCGCATTCTTGTGCTGCACGCGATTGTGCGCAACCTGGAGGTGTCTGTTGTGTTTCTGTTTCTGGATGTAAGAATAAAGTATGAGCACCACGATGATGAGGATCAGTGCCACAAGCGCGTAGAGGAAGTTACGAATCGATTTTTGTGTTCGCAGTTCTCTTTCGCGCTCCTGGCTGTCGTACTCCAGCTTCACGATCTGCGACTCCTTCTGCGCCATTTCATAGCGGTTCTGGATTTCGAGCAACTCGCGTTCGTTCTTCTCATTCTGGATGAAGTCGAGGATGGCGTGATGAAGTTCCTTGTATTCGAGGGCGCGCTTGTAGTCGCCTTGCTTCCGGTGCGCGTTTGACAGATACTCGTAGCTTCGGCTGATTTCCTGCTTGGCCTCGCTTTCCAACCCCGCCGCAAGCGCGAGTTCAAGATTTGCTATAGCTCGTTCGTAGTTCTCCCTCGCGTAGTAGATAATGCCGATGTTGTTATACGATTCGGCGAGCTCACGCTTGTCGCCAAGACCGCGTCTGATCTTTAGTGCTGCCACGTGGTTGGCCAGAGCTCGTGCATCGTTTTTCATCAGGTGGTAGAGCTCTCCGATGCTGCTCAGGGAGATTGCTTCGTTCTTTTTGTCTTCGAGTGATCGCCAGATGGAAAGCGCCTTCCAGTGGTCGCGCAAGGCGTCCTGGTAGTTGCCCTGGCTTGCATGTAGTACCGCGATGTTGAATAGCGCCTGCGCCTCCAGCGAAGGCCGGTTAAGCCGCTCCCTGTTGGCAATTACGAGTTCGTAGTTCGCGAACGCCTGGTCGATGTTTCCCAGGGCAGCATTGACTTTCCCTAGCTTGTTGAGGATGAAAGCAAATACCGGTACGCTACCCGTTTCGGCATTGAGGTTCAACGCCTTCTGCAGATACTCAGCGCTGCGTTGATAATTACCGACATACTCAAAGGCATCCGCTATGGCAATGTAACTGAAAGTCTGTCGCTCACGAAGTCCCAGAGAATCTTCAATGGTAAGGGCTTGCAGGAAGTGGTCCATGGCCTCGTCGAGGTCTCGGACGAGCGTAAGCTTAACCAGTCCAATCTCCTTCATGGCGCGGGCTATCCTTCCGGGATCGCCGGAAGACTTGGCTGCTTCGAGCTTCTCTACTGCACTGGCAATGCGTTGATTGGGATCTTGTGTAGGGACGTCGTGAAAGAAACTTTGGTACCAGGTAAGCAAGGTGTCGCTGTCTTGCCCTGAACAGGGCATCGCCACACACGAGAGCAGGAACGTGACCAGTATGAATCCCCCACGCAAAATCATGACGCCATGCTATTTCCCTATTGCAAAGGTGGAGAAAAATGGTCGCCGGAAACGGCTAAACTCGCGCATAACCTTACACTCAAGCCAACGTGGCGTACCGTCCACACCCTGCCTATTTTTGTCTAACGGAAATATGCAACGCGCTGTTCCTAAAACAGTTTCCATTAACCGGTTTTATCGACCATTCGCGGCATGTTAGTGCATTCCAAAAATGGGCTCAATAGCGTTTATCAGAACTCCAATTTCTTACCCAAACGGTACGCGCGGTAGCCGTTGAAACCATACACGTTGACGATCAGCGTTGCAGTTCCGTATGCTGTTCGGTAGGTTTTTATTATCTTGGTTACGATTCGACAATTTTTGGCTGACGGCCTTTCCGCTTCAGCAGTTGCAATGCCCCAAATGAAGACCGCATTTTTTTTCTTCGGACCTTCCCTTGCCTTCATCATGATGTGCTCGTGTGCACGGCAGCAGCAAGTTGGCGTCCTATCACCACCTGCTGACGAAGGTGTCGATGTGTTTTTCCGAGGCTTCGTCACTGGTGATGAAGAACCATTTGCGCAGTGCCATGCCTCTACTGTTGTGCGAACGCGCGACGGTGAGTTTATCGTAGCCTGGTTCGGCGGCACTCAGGAGAAGCATGACGATGTCGGGATCTGGATTTCTAAGGGCACGCCCGACTATTGGTCTGTGCCCGTGGAGATAGCCAAGGTTCGCCAGCATCCACACTGGAATCCGGTGCTGTTTTATACGCCAGGTGGGCGACTCATCCTGTTCTTCAAAGTAGGGGAGACTATTGGTGAATGGGAAACCTGGTACATGGTTTCCAATGACGATGGCAATACGTGGTCGCGGGCTCAGGAGCTCGTGCCCGGTGATCGCGGAGGTAGAGGTCCAGTGCGCAGCAAGCCGATCGTGCTGTCGGATGGAACGTGGCTCGCACCGGCGTCGGATGAAAAGGGAGGACTTTGGAATGCATTTGTGGATCGAAGCGAAGACGAAGGAAGAACCTGGACAGCAACTCCCTTCATTTCCATGGACCGGAACGTCATCACCGGAGAAGGAGTAATTCAACCCGCTCTGTGGGAATCGGCACCAGGAAAAGTACACATGCTGCTGCGTAGTTCCGCAGGTGCAATTTGCAGGAGTGATTCAGAAGATTACGGCAAGACATGGTCGCCAGTATACAAGACAAGCCTCCCGAACAATAACAGCGGCATCGACCTTACAAAGCTTGACGACGGAAGGCTCGTGTTGGTGTACAACCCGGTGTCGGGTAACTGGGCGCCGCGCACACCGCTTGCTGCGTCGGTATCAGCAGACAACGGAATAACGTGGTCTGAGCCCGACACGCTCGACTATGGTGAGCAAGCAGACGAATTTTCTTACCCTTCTATAGTCCACTACGGAGACACAGTAGCGGGAACGTATACCTGGAAGCGACAACGCATAGCAATATGGATGGGCGTTGTGAAATGATGCTTAATGGTACCAAAATCCTCCCCGGTGAGGAAAAGAAGGTAAGCATCGGCATTGCAAAACTTCCATCCCGATCGTCGCTGGAAATTAACATCACCGTCTCACGGGCGGAAAAGGCGGGACCTGTACTGCTCCTTATGGGAGCGATGCATGGCGATGAGATCAACGGAACGGAAGTAGTACGGCGGCTGATTGAAAGTCAAAGGCATCGCCCGACACGCGGCACGGTGATCTGTATCCCAATCATCAATATCTATGGATTCATCAGTTCGTCCCGCTACGTACCTGACGGGAAGGATGTAAACCGTTCTTTTCCCGGAAGTCCACGCGGCTCGCTCGCATCGAGGGTAGCACACTACCTGACACATAACATTATTCCCAAGATAGATTACGGGATCGACTTCCATACCGGTGGCGCTGCGCGCATAAACTATCCGCAGATTCGCGGTGTGCTCAGCGACCCCGACGTGATGACAATGGCGCAGGCTTTTAACGCGCCGTTTGCTATTGACGCGCGATACAGGCCGGGATCGCTTCGTCAATGGGCGGCGCGACAAGGAAAGAGGATTCTCGTGTACGAAGGGGGCGAATCGGGACGTTTTGACGAGTTTGCCATCAACGAAGGCATTCAGGGCACCCTTCGCCTCATGCACTTTCTGAACATGCGCGATGATGCACCCCCAGCACCTTCGCCAACACGTATCATTAGGCATACCTCATGGGTTCGCGCCGCGTACTCCGGAATATTTGTGACAAGCGTAGTACCGGGACAGGATATTTCACGCGGTCAGGAACTGGGCACACTAAACGATCCCTATGGCGACTTCCGCCAACCTATCCGTTCCACTACCGCCGGCTTCGTCATCGGCCTCAACCAAAATCCTGTGGTGCACCAGGGCGATGCGCTGATGCATATAGGGGTCGAGTAAGCAAGCATCGCGAAAAAATGTATACAGAATTTTAGTAAAATTGATTACTAAAATTCAATATATTGAGCATAAATCGTCGTTTTATGCTCAGAAATGCCTTTTCTGCACTGCTTCTTCCCGTATTGGTCCTTCTTGCTGGTTGCCAAAGGTCACACAGGGTGGCTCCGGTCACAATAACTGAGGAAAACAGGAGGGAAGGGACCACAGAATGGCAATTGACGAAAGTAAGGGAGGACACCTGTCGTATTACCGTTCCTTACGAAGAGATCTTTCTTTGCCGGAACAGAGACATAGAAGGCTATACCGCGAAGACCAGTGTCAAGGCAGGTGACACGCTTCAGGTATTTGTAAGCACCGATCCCCCAGCCTCCTATCGGGTTGACATCTTCAGAATGGGTTATTATGGTGGGAAAGGCGCACGGCACATGAAGTCGATAGGTCCACTCCAGGGTATCACGCAGCCTACACCCGAGGATGGTGAAAAGAACCTTCGCGAATGCCGGTGGGATAAGAGCTTCGAGATTGTCATACCCGACGACTGGCTGAGTGGCGTGTACCTTGGAAAAATGCAAAACGAATTGACCGGGTACCAATCCTACATTGTCTTCGTGGTAAAGGATGAAAGGAAGGCCGACTTAATGTTCCAGGTCTCGGACCTTACCTGGCAGTCGTACAACCGTTGGCCCGAGTGGCGTTCGGCATACGACTGGACCTATGCGAGCGGCGGTCACAATCCGTGGCATACGGGCCCGGGAGCTGAGGTCAGCTTCGACCGGCCCTATTCGTTCTATATGAATGGATTACCCGTTGGGCTGCTTCCTTATATTAATGGCTCGGGCGAATTTCTTCTGTGGGAATATCCCTTGGCCTATTGGCTGGAAGAGAAGGGTTACGACGTAACCTACGTATCCAATCTTGACGTTCACGAAAACTCTGACGAACTGCTCCGCGTAAAAGGATTTCTTTCCGTCGGTCATGATGAATACTGGACACGTGAAATGTACGACAATGTCACGGCGGCCCGTGACGCAGGCGTCAATCTCCTCTTTCTCGGAGGAAACTCACTCAGCGGAGAGGTGTATCTCAAGCCATCTTATGATGGCCGACCTAACAGAATTTTTGGCCGGATTGACCGGTTCAAGGATGAACACCACCTCATGGGAGCGAAGTCTTACGGGGTAGGATTGGCCCACTGGGTATGCGAGGCGCCGGACCATTGGGTGTTTGCCAACACCGGACTGAAAAAGGGTGACGCCATCGAAGATTTGGTGGGGTGGGAGTATCATGGGTTTCCGCTCGACACCATTCACAACGTGACAGTTCTTGCCACCGGTCCCATGGACGAGCCCGTTGACGACGAGCGATACGCAGCGACGATATACGAGACTGCCAGCGGGAGCTTCGTCTTCAATGCAGCCACGTGCTGGTGGAATATGCCGCTCTCCAATCCGCCGGGCAAACCCAAAACACTGAATCCGCGCGGTCTCTTTACCGGACACTCACTCGACGGGACACGCATTGATGCGCGCGTACAGACAATTACAGAAAACCTGCTGAGAAGAGCCATACAGTAACATGACCATGCCGGGTAAGTTCTTGCTTATTGTCGTCTTGTGCTTTTCATCCATCGCGGCAGGTGCGCAGGTGCCATATTTCGACAAGTCGAAGGGTGGCTTCCTCGTATTTCATGAAATCAGAACCGACAACAAAGGCTCTATCCTTCCCTGGTGTCACGATGAGCCCGGCAAGGCTTATGATTCCGTCATCACCCTGGTCTGGAATTTCTGGGACACGATGCGAACGGATATCAACGGCTTACCATACTACATGAACCACCAGGTATGGCGACCCGGTACCAATGACCCGCGTGGTCTCGGTGGCGATCAGCTCGCGATGGCATTGTCGTCATGGCATCTGCTCTATCAATACACGGGCAATGAGCGTGTGAAAGAAAACATGAAGTTCATTGCCGACTACTACTTAACGCATAGCCTTTCACCCAAAGACGCGGCGTGGCCGTCCATTCCGTTTCCATACAATAATCTCATATACTCGGGATTCTATCAGGGCGACATGGTGATTGGAAAAGATTTCACACAACCTGATAAAGCGGGATCGTTCGGCGATGAGCTGATAACGCTCTACAAGATGACGGGAAACGAGATCTATCTCAATGCCGCTGTCGACATCGCCAACACACTTGCCAGACATGTTAAGCCTGGCAATGAAAATGAGTCACCTTTACCCTTCAAGGTAAACGCACTCACAGGTGAAGTAGGGCGATTGAAGAACAACCGGGGTACCGGAGCGGACGAAGGATTTTCGTCCTACACCTCGAACTGGGTCGGTACCCTTCAGCTGTGGATGAAATTGCGACAGCTCAACAAGGGTGAGGTGGAATTGTATCAAAAGGCATTTGATACAGTTCTCGCGTGGATGAAAGCCTACCCGTTGAAGCTGAATAAATGGGGACCGTTTTTCGAGGATATCCCGGGATGGTCAGACACGCAGATCAATGCCGTCACGTTTGCACGGTTCATCATGGAAAATCAGGAACTGTTTCCCAACTGGAAGAAAGATGTGAAGGGAATTTTCGATTGGGTGTACGACAAACTGGGTAACGATCAATGGAAAAAATATGGCGTCACGGTAGTGAACGAACAGACGGTGTACCAGACGCCGGGGAACAGTCACACATCGCGACAAGGTGCTGCAGAAATTTTGTTTGCCCAGGCTACGGGCGATCCATCAGGTGTGGAACAGGCAATTCGGAAGTTGAACTGGGCTACATACATGGTCGACAAAGATGGAAAGAATTGCTATCCCCGTGATGAAGTGTGGCTCACTGATGGCTATGGTGACTACGTTCGACACTTCCTGCGGGCCATGGCGGCGATGCCATCGCTTGCACCCTCAAATGAGAACCACATCGTGCACAGCACGTCGGTCGTTCGTCAGGCGGACTATGCGCCTGATTTCAACAAGCGCCTTTCGCCCGATGTACGTCCGGAGGAACTCGACAAGGTTTATGTGTTCTACAGGACTTTCGACAAGGAGTCGACAGAAACACTGCGAATGGTTGCCAAGCCTTCACAGGTAAAGTCGGGTAACGAAGTTCTTCCCCTGCGACAAGATCTTTCTGTCCCCGGCTGGACATGGGAGCCGCTGCAGAAGGGAGGGGTGTTGAGGGTGAGGCATGTTGGTTCGGATGCGATCACTATTTATAAGTAGGTAGATCACATAGATTGGATCACATAGAACACATAGAGGACTAAATAGAATTTCAACAATAATCAACACAAATAGTGACACGCGCATCAGCCCTTCTATTCACATTATCTCTTGCATTGTTCACCTGTGGCAAAAAAGAAGAATCCACAACCACAGCCCCGAACCTCATTCAAATTGAAAATCAAAAACCGGGCACGGCCGACTGGCTTATCAAAGTTCCGGAGCGTGAGTGTGAGTACCCCGATCACCAGTATTGTCGTCGCGAACAAATTGAAGGGTATTGCTCCGCCACGAGCGTACGCGCAGGTGATAGCCTTCACATCTACGTGAGTACTAACCCTGCAACGCAATACACGCTGGACATTTTTCGGATGGGGTACTACGGCGGAAAAGGGGGACGGCGGGTACAGTCGTATACCCTGCAGGGAACACCACAACCGACACCCCCGGCTGATCCGAAGAACAATTTCCTTGAATGCGATTGGGATGCAGCGGTTTCTTTTGTCGTGCCAGACGATTGGCTCAGCGGCGTGTATTTGGGGAAAATGACGACGGCGCTGGACTCCAGCCAGGCGTATGTCGTCTTTATTGTAAGAGATGACCGCAAAGCGGATTTCCTTTTTCAGTGTTCTGACCTGACCTGGCAGGCGTACAACCGTTGGCCGCAATGGCACAGCATGTATGATGAGGGTCAAAAGCCCTGGGTCAACACGAACGGTGCAAGGATCAGCTTTGATCGTCCATATTCTCTGTATGTCAACAACCTTCCGTCGGATTTCAACCCATTGAGCAATGGAGGAGGTGAATTTCTATTGTGGGAATTTCCTCTGGCGTTCTGGATGGAAAAGGAAGGATATGATGTGACTTACATTTCGAACGTCGACACTCATGCAGATGGTCAGGGGCTACTACGGGGCAAAGCATTTCTTTCCGTAGGGCATGATGAGTACTGGACGCACGACATGTTCAACAATGTTATGGCCGCTCGCGATGCCGGAGTCAACCTGCTGTTCCTCAGCGGCAATTCGGTGGATGGAACCGTTTACCTCGAGCCTTCAACGGACGGAAGACCGAATCGTGTAACAGGGAGGTTGCCGGAACGCGAGTTCAAGAACGAGCAGGACCTAATGGGATCTACGTCATACGGCGTTGGATACACCTCGTTTGTCGTGAAGCAACCCGACCATTGGGTGTTTGAAGGAACAGGAATGAAACTCAATGATTCGATTCCAGATCTTATCGGCTGGGAGTACCATGGGATTCCGACCGGAAATGAGGAAGGCCTGGTTGTTGTCGCCCAAAACACGATTCCGCCGAATCAGTTCACATCAGATTCACCTGCTGATCATGCCGCCACCTTTTACACGACGCCGAAAGGAAATTTCGTGTTCAATGCTGGAACGTGTTTCTGGAGCATACCCCTGTCGACGCCCCCGGGCTATCAGCAGCCCGTATGTAACCTGGGGCAGAATGGATACCGCGTCATCGACTACACGGATACTGATCGCGAGCGTGTGCGGAGGATAACTAAGAATTTGTTTGACAAGGTGAGTAGTGGTGATTAAGTAACCCAATAGAGTTACTCAATTCGCCGATACTCCAAAGCTTGGTTGGACAGGTCGAAGTCGATGTGTTCCAGCAGCAGTCTGTCGTCAGCTATGAGGGGGATAAGGAATTTCGTGATTACAATGTTTAGTACAACCGATTCCACAATTAGAGAAATGCAGAGCTGAATCGCGTTCATGTAAGGAATCTTGCCCGTTGAAGCCAAAGTTGTTCTGTGTTGGGCAGATTCAAATTTTGCGCTCAGAGAGCCATGCAACGTATTCGGGCAATTTTACGCCAAGATAGTAAGGCAAATTTGCAAGGAGAAAGTCTTTCTTCGCCCGTGTCGTTACAGTTTCCACAGAGAGCGCGTTGGGACTCATGCGAATACCATACGTGTGGTTACACCGATCAATGAATTCATGAAGGGATCTTAACCTTCCGCTGGCGCCGGACTTTATTTCTATAGGTATGACGTAACGTTCGTGTTGTATCACAAGGTCGACCTCAGAAGTTGTGCCTTTCTCCTCGCGAACCCAGAAGTGAGGTTTGTAGGACGGTTGATCATGAATTGCGATTAACTCCTGTGTGATCAGATGTTGAATAATCTTGCCTCTGTAAAAATCATTCAGGTCACTAATCCCAATCATTTGTCCCTGTAATCCTACAGCGTGATTGAGCAACCCTGTGTCGAGTACTTGAAGCCTGGGCCGTTTCTTAATGTCTGTGACAATTGGAGGCGTAAGCGAGGTTGTTGGATAGATGAGTTGTATTACCCTTGCCATGTCGAGCGCACGCATTGCCTCGCCAACTTCCCTGGACCGATAGTTCGATTGACCGAATCCCCCAAATTT
>DATCLO010000101.1:0-16290 GCA_036563875.1 Cyclobacteriaceae bacterium | reverse complement strand
GGTCAAGGTAGGTAAGTTTACGATGACCGTAACGACGGGGAATGCAACTGCGGGAACAGGCAGGATTGCAGTCAACTTTTTGAACACACCTGTAAATGTTCAGTGGAGCAATATTCAGGTGAACACGGACAATGAAGTGTTTGGCAATGGCAGTAAGATAACCGCCGTCATGGATATAGCAGCACTGGCTGGAAATGCAGTAACCACCCAGGCAACACCTAATCCCAACCTTGGATCTATTGCTTCCTTAATGCAAACAGCACAGCAGGCCTGCAGAAGAGTGAGCATGTTCCCCGCAAACAACAATCAATCGATTGGATTGCCTGTTACTCTGGATCAGGGAAACTTCGACCTCGTCATCCTCGGATTGATCTTCACGCCAACCGGGGCGACGATGAATGCCATAACAGCTGTGGAGCTGACAAACAGTACCGCTGCCAACGACTACCTGGTTTTGGCTACCAGCACATGTATTCGTCCAAATGGGTTCGGTGATGACACCGAGCTTGTGCTAGCTGATAACAAAACAATTCCGTTGTCCAACCGCGTGTCGATGATCCTGCAACAGAATGCAACGAAGGCTACATTCGATTGTCAGGGCATTGATGCCATTGAAGTGAGCGGAACTCTTCGTTTCGATCGCGACCTTGTATTGCCCGTAAACGCGTCGGGGGAAGTCGTTGGTGGTGGCACACGTCTGACGGCTTCTTTTTCTACTACAATAACCAATTATAACAACTGGACGGCGAGCATCAATAGTTTGAGTCACCCCTTTACTATTCCGGAATTGGTCGGGTTCAAGTTCGAGGCGTCAAATATTACACTGGATCAGTCGGCAAGTTCTAATCCCGCCGGAGCCAATAACGCATTTCCACCGAACTATCCGGGCCAGGGTAACGCGTGGACGGGGATCTACATCGGAAGCCTGACTGTAACACTTCCCTCTTCGCTTAAGGACAACAATTCGGCAATTAGTTTTGGCGCAAGTCATGTATTGTTAGACAAGAATGGGTTTACGGGTAACATAAACCCGCCGGCAGCGATTCTCGCTAACGGCAAATTGGGAGGGTGGAATTTTAGCATTAATGACCTTTCTCTTGAAATAATGAATTCGGCACTAGTCGGTGCGGGCATGGGAGGGACACTGCAAATACCTATTTCTATTGACAACCTGGAGTACGAGGTGGCGTTTGAAACATCCACGGCGGAAAACGACGAAGTCGATTTTCATTTTCAAATCAGCACCGCACAGGCTGTCGACGTGGACATGTGGTTTGCTGAGCTTGATCTGGATGCTACGTCGACAATTACTATTGCAAAAGAGGGGATGGTATATCGTCCGGAAGCTATTCTCAACGGCAACGTAACCATAAGCTGGAATCCGAGTTCTGCTACAAAGCCTGAAGCCGGCACTACTGTTGTTTCTAACATCAATATTCCCGACCTGCGTTTTGAGAATTTCCGGATTACAGGTGGAACAAATCCGTCAATATCGCTGGGTGCGGTTGAACTCGACAACTTCGACAATGATCAGGCCGGATTGGCGGGCTTTCCTCTTGTGCTTAAGTCGGTAAACCTGAACGGGCTCGATCAGTCAAACATCAAGCTGCAGTTCGACATGGACCTGTCGCTTAATGCCGAGGGCAATGGCATTTCCGGCGGCACAGTATTCAGTATCGTCGGCAAATTCAATGGTGGTCATTACAACTATGATCACACCGAATTAAACGAGGTGTCAATCGATGTTGACGTAGGTGTGGCATACCTTCTCGGCAGCATCAGGATTTTTAATAACGATGCTGTATATGGAGATGGCTTCAGGGGCGAAATCCAGGCCAAAATCAACGCCATAAACGTGGGAATGGATGCAGCGCTGCAGATTGGAAGGACTACCGGGGCCAACAGTTTCCGTTACTGGTATTTCGACCTCATGGTGAATGCCGGCACAGGTATCCCTATACCAGGTACGGCAGCGGCCATTTACGGACTCGGAGGAGGCGCCTACCACAACATGACGCGGAACGTCATGGAGGAGATGTCGTATAGTTCTTTTAACAGCAATCCCGCATACGACGACACACCCGGCGGAAGTGTTTATGGATCGACGTTTACGCCCAGCCAGGGAAGTTTCGGATTCAATGCTGCCGTTGCGTTCGGGCTGGTGGGCGTCCCGTCTGCATTTAATGGCGACGTCAAGTTCAGTATGGAGCTGGATCAGGACGGTTCGTTCGACAATGTGATCATCGAAGGTGGCGGCTACGTAATGCAGGACTTTACAGGCAACAGGAATAATGCCTTTATCAAAGGGTCAGTTAAAGTGGTGATCGTTCCTCATGATGAAGCAAAGCCTTTTCCTACACCGGTATTTCATCTCGAAACGGAAGACCCTTTCACGATAAATATAGCATCGATTATCACGGGACAAGTCCCCCTGGCGATGCACTTTGATCCGGAAGTGTGGTACGTGAAACTGGGCGAATGGGAAAATTATGATGAGCCGTGGTTGGATAATAAGAGAATAGAGCTTGGCGTGGATCTGAAGGTAATCAATGCCAACTTCTATGGATACTTCATGATGGGTAACGATATCCCGGAAATTCCTCCTATGCCGGCCGTCGTACGTGATGTATTCGGGATGAGTGCAACCACAACGCCGCGCGGTGATGTACTTGGCACAAATAATTCAGGAGGCGTTGCGTTTGGAGCAGGTTTTAAGGCAGGTACAGATCCGAGAATAAAATTCCTGATCTTCTACGCTGACATCCTTTTTACCACTGGATATGATGTTACGCTGAAGCACTACCAGGGGGATATGGGCTGCGGTGCTGGATTTGGTATCCACGGTTGGTACGCGAAAGGACAAATGTATGCGTACCTCGGTGTAGACGTCGGGCTTGAAGTTAAGGTGTGGTTCACGGATGGCAAGCTAAAGCTGAGTTTGCTGCAGGCGACAGCTGCCGCAGCGCTGCAAGCACAGCTGCCTAATCCTACATGGGTCAAGGGGCAGTTTGCGATAAGCGGAAGTGTTCTGAACGGACTCATCAAGGTGAACACCAGCTTCAAGTTTGAAATAGGGGAGAAGTGCATCCCTGACTCCGGCAATCCCTTTGAAGATATGCCAATTATATCCGAAGTGAATCCCGGCAACGGCGATACCAAAGTGAGTGTGTTCACTAACCCTGAAGTCGCATTTAATTTTCCAAACGAAGAATTCCAGGTTGAAGAAATCAGGGATGATGGTTCGACGGTAGTGCGTACTTTCTATTACACCTTCGAGTCTTTCATTCTCAAGTACCAAGATGACCTTGGTAACAACAGGACCATGGACATCACCAACTGGAAAAAATATCGTCAGGATGGAAACTCTGCGGTTTTCGTATCTTCTGAAGTTCTCCCGGCTGATAGACCCGTTAGCTATGAAATACGTGTAAGGGGATGGGAAAAAGTTTTCGGACCGGACAAATTGCTGATTACTGAAAAGAAAGAGGGCACTTTCACGACCGATAAGTTTCCTGACCATATTCTCTTTACCCATATCAAGAATTCACGGCCAGGGTATAGGCAGCGTTATTTTCTTAAGGACGAATATCAAAAGGGTGAAATTGACCTGATGTACAACTACTCAGACCACTTCGATCCAGAGTTCTGGTACGAAGATGTGTGGGAGCTGGGCAATTACAATCACGTCAATTCAGGAACATTCAGATGGGAGATGCGCTTCAGGGAACTGGCTACGGGGAATGTGTACCCTGTTAAGGCTACGATCAGCGCGGATGGCACGAAGATCAGTTTTAATATTCCCAATGCACTAAAGAACAGCACTATATATAAGGCTGATCTTGTTGTCATATACAATCCGCCTGTCACCGACCTTGCTACCCCTACCGTGGCGACGAACACGTACGCGGCTTACAAGGATGTTATTATCTCTGGTTCCGGCGGAGGTGGCGGGAGCACGACCATAAACAATCTGGTCGCGAACCAGGGCGTCGGTGGTGGCAGCGCCGGAGATCCCGGTGCTCAGTTTGCCGGTTCACAAACCATGACTGTGGCTTCAGGTAGCCAGCAAATGTTGGCTGCCAATTACCAACTCGCGCAACAGGTTAATCCCGGTGGCATACACAATCTCGTTCAACAGTACGATCAACCTAATGGCATGTACCAGGCGTCTCTGAATAAGGGTATGCTGACTGCGGCCCCTGGCACAGGACAAGCGACGGGTGTGGCGATACAGCGAATGAACCGCAAGCTGGTGGCCAGCGATGAATCATCGAAAACCATCGAGCACAATCTCTTCAAATTCTTCTTTGCATTTAAGACGAGCAAGTTCAATACCAAGCAGCAAAAGATTAACTCCATGGAAGCCCTTGAGCTCGCGGAGAATAAAGTGCCCGTAAAAAATTATGCAACGTTCTATCCTGGGACCGCTGTGTCGACCGATGTTCCGGTGGCGTTGTTGTCCATCGAGGAGAATTTTGACGCCTATGAATTGTACGGAAAAAAATGGGGAAACAGTGACTATGGAGGATTTATCGAACCGGTATTCAAGCTGAAATACCAGGATTACGAGGATCAATGGTTGGAATCTTTCATCGAGGACCTTTACGATATGCCGGATGATGAGGAGTGGGAATACATGGTGATCAAAGATGAGTTTGGAATCCCTATTGAGTGGACGGTTGACAGGCCTACGCCCGATTGGGAACAGTATATTCCCGCGGTGGATGACTGGAATCAGCATCGGCATGAAAACAAATGGTATCCTTTCGGGAAGCGTGACTTTCCTTCTGCATTTCAAATGATGTCCGGTTATTTCGGCGCACCGATGCTTGAATTTTACGGGGGAAATGATGCACATGGCTCTATCGACTGGAAGGGCCAGAACGTGGTCCTGCCTGACGGGCCACTTTCCGCTCAGGAAGTACAGGATGCGATGGAACTGGCACCGACACCGCCCAGCGGCAATCTCAACCAGTTTCAGGCGAACACGGGCTATACGCCTCCGACGATAGGCAATCAGCAGTACGCCAGTCCGACGCTCCCGAAGCGTATCGCGGTGCTCGACTACACGGAATGGCTGTCCATGCGTGACTTCTATCTCTTTAGAAAGCACATCCATGAGCGGAATCTTGACTTGCTTCCCAGTCCTTCTGATCCGAAGCATAATGAGTATCATGACTTGATTTTCGTGCCGATAGAATACTACCTGCAATACGGAATGTATTACAAGAACCGTCCTAAGGGTGGGTATTTCTTCGAGATTGAGGGCAACCCGAAGGATTTCTACTACATCGTGCCTGAGCTCAATAAGGACGGAGGTTTTTATTCTGAGAATTAAAAGTCTGGCCATGAAAAAATATGTTTTAGTCGCATTGATGGGACTCGCGAACGCTGGCGTTCTCGCTCAAACCGAGACGGACAGCCTGCAGGACGACTTGGTAATGATTGCCCGTTCGTACGGCGACTCCATCATCCTGCGGTGGGCGCCAACGTCATACCATGTTTGGCAGCTTGGGAACAAGCACGGCTATGTTTTGGAACGTTGGCACGCCGGAATGAATCGTTACGAAAGGATCGCTGGCCCGATTCTGCCCTACACGCTTGCAGAGTGGAAAGCAAAGACAGACACAACAGACGTAACGGTAAGTATTGCGGCGGAAGTCTTGCACGGCGAACGTGCAGTAGATCCTGCTGCATCGGACGCCATGGGAAGAAAGATTATGGCGCACCAGGAGCAAAATAATCGCCTCGCGTTTGCGCTTATGGCCGCTGACTTCTCAGCGCCGGTATCAAAGGCATTGGGTTTGCGTTATAGCGACAAGGATCTAAAGGGACATAAGCGATTCATCTATCGCCTCTATATTCCCTATGCCGGCGAAAAAATCGACACCGCTAAACTGTATGTAGATGCCATTCATGTATACGAACCTGTTCCTGTCCAGGAGGTACGTGCCGAAGGAAAGGATCTTTCTATCGAGGTCAGCTGGAACAAGCCGTTGAATGACCAGGTATTCTCGGCCTACTACATTGAGAAGTCGGAAGACGGTAAGCGTTTTCGCAGACTCAATGAACGCCCGTTCCGATCGGACGATGGGGTAGCCGAAGGGCTTCTGCACTTGTACCAGGATTCCGTCGAAACCAATGGTAAGACGTATTGGTATCGCATCATCGGCCTCACGAGCTTTGGCGATGAGGGCGTAGCCTCGGCGGTGGTATCCGCGGAGGCTAAAGACTTGACGCCTCCAGCTCCACCGGTGGTTGTCACGTCAAAGGAAACGCCGGATCACAAGGTGCTCATTGAGTGGAGGACAGACGCGGGGGAACCAGATCATGCGGGATTCTTTGTTCTGAAGAGCAATATGGTCAATTCTGACTTTGTCCAAATTGCCGAACTTAAATCTAACGTACGGTCATTTACCGATCCGAACCCTTCGACCTTCCGTCCCAATTACTACAAGGTGGTTGCGTTCGATAAAAACAAGAATCAAAGCGAGAGCATGACCACTATGACCCTCCTTAGGGATGACACACCGCCTGCTACTCCGACAGGTCTGATCGGAGAGATCGATTCGCTCGGAATTGTATCGCTTGCGTGGGACCTGGGCAAGGAGGAAGACCTGAAGGGATACAGGGTATATCGTGCAAACGGGAAGGACCGGGAGTTCATCCAAATAACTACGGGGCCAATTCCCGGCAACTTCTATACAGACACGGTCAGTCTCACGACGATTGGCAAGAAGGTATACTATAAGGTCGCTGCATTCGACTTTAACTACAACCCATCAGGCTACTCCGAGATACTGGCGTTGGAGCGGCCCGACTATCATCCGCCGGTGAAACCGGTGATGAAGCAACCGGTGATCAAAAAGGATACTGTTCAACTGCATTGGACTCGGAGTACGAGCGATGATGTTGTCCGTCATATTCTCTTTCGAAGGGTGGCAGGCGCCGAGTGGCAGCCGATTGCAACCTTAACGGATTCGGCCAGCATATACTACGACACAAATATTCAATTTGATGGCAGGTATTCCTACGCAATTGAGGCGGTTGATGTGAATGGTTTGACTTCTGGTAAGTCAGCCCCGGTCAATGTGCGATTCCGCAATGCGTCAATGAAAAGTCCGGTTTCCGGACTCGCCGGAGAGTTCTCAAAGGATACAAAGAATTTCATTCTCTCCTGGCAGTACGGGGAAGAGGGCAAATTCAAGTTCGTTATTTTTAGAAGCGAAGGGAATGGTGACCTTGTACCATATGGATCCGTACCCGGTACTGAGCGGCAGTTTCAGGATCTGGAATTCTTTCTGAACGAAGGTGGATATTCTTACGCGGTGAAGGTGTTGTTTGAAGATGGAACCGAGTCCGGGCTCAGTGAAAAATTAACAGTATCATTTAAGAACTAGCATTTTGAAGTCGAATCTGAACGGGGCGGAAGAAGATCATATAGAGGAAATCATAAACTATTTCGCCATTTCGCTCTTTGGTCAAAATACTGAGGAAGAGATCTTGTGGGATCTTGCCCGCAATTGTATCTCACGTCTTGGCTTTGAGGATTGTGTGATCTATCTCCTGGACGAAAAAAGACAAATGCTCGTGCAGAAGGCAGCATACGGTCCGAAAAGTCCCAAGGACTACACGATCTATCATCCTATTGAAATTCCGGTTGGTAGTGGCATCGTGGGATCCGTGGCCAAAACCGGGATCGCGGAGATTGTGCCGGACACCTCCATGGATCCGCGATACATTTGTGACGACGCTTTCCGATATTCTGAAATTTCGGTGCCGATAATGTTCGAGGATAAGGTTATTGGCGTGATCGACTCCGAGCATACAGCGCGTAATTTCTTTTCGGAACGGCATCTGAACACGTTACGGTTAATTGCATCTCTATGCGCAAATAAGCTGGTTCGGGCGCGCGCAGAAATGGAAAAGAAAGCCCATCAGGAAACACTGTATCGTGCACAGCAGGAGCTATCTGCACTTTCCCTGAAAGCATTGCGCGCCCAGATGAATCCCCACTTTATTTTCAATGCCCTGAACGCGATACAGTATTTCATCACAGAGAATCGTTCGACAGAAGCGATGAAGTTTCTGTCTTTGTTTAGTCGTTTTATCCGCACAACCCTCGAAACATCGGACCAGTCGTTTCTTCCCGTTGCTTGTGAGCTCGAAATCCTGGAAACGTACCTGAAGTTGGAAAGAATGCGATTTAACCAGCGATTTGATTTCACGCTGGCAGTGGACCCCTCTGTACACGTATTTGAAACGGAAATCCCCGTGTTGCTGATCCAGCCATTTGTCGAGAGGATACTGACAGAGGGCGTCCTGGTAAACAAAACGCACGGTCACCTCGATGTCTATTTCGTCGCCAAGGAGAAGGAGATTATTTGCAGGATAAGGACAGAATTACCTTTTCCACAAACGTATGGCGGACCCTCCTGGTATGCGATACGCGAACGTATTCATCTGATAGGTAAGTTGTTCGGGATGCCCATCAACGTAGAGTGGGTCCCCAGCGGTGTGGACATTGTCATGCCGTTGCAGCGCGCAGAGTTTCGCCGAAACGCTCTTAAAAACCGCGAAGGAGGCTCCTGAATGTTGAAACTTAGCCTCAAAATTCGCAATTTCCAGTATCATCCCCACCCAGATGATTTGAACCGGAGAGCCCCGATATTATTGCTCGTGCTTCTCGCTCCCCTGATAGTAGCGGCACAAATCGAAGACAGCCTTACCGCAGTACTCGAACGGGCTGATTTGCCGGATACAGTTAAAGTTAACGTACTCAACAAGTTGGCATGGGAGCTCAAACATAAGACACCTGCCAAAGCGCTGGAGTATGCCACTGATGCAATAGCATTAGCCCGGGAAATTGGATACCAAAAAGGTGAAGGGGAGGCGCTCAGTCAGGCTGGAATCTGTAATACCATAATGGGTGACTACACCCTTGGCCTTAAAAATTTCTATACCGCCCTTCCTGTACTCGAGGCTGCTGGAGACGAGCGGTTGCGCGCCAACGTACTGAACAACATCGGCAACTCTCATCAACTGAGAGGCAATAATGACCAAGCTCATCTTTTTTTTCACCGCGCACTAGCGGTACGCAGAAAGTTAGGCGATGTAACGGCTCTGTACGCGTCGTTAAACAGTCTCGCACTTTTCTTCAGGCAGCTGAAGCAATATGACAGTGCGATACACTACTTCCATGAGTATGAGAATCTGGCGAGAACACAGGGCGATCTGCAGAAGCTGAGCGTTGTTTCAAACAACCTCGGTTTGACATTCAGGAATCAGGAAGCATACGATAGCGCGTTGATGTTCTTTCAGCGGGCCATGGACATCAAGCAGGTGCTGGGCGATAAGCCGGGAATTGCATTGAGCCTGCGCAACATTGGTGATGTGCATAATGAAAGAGGCGAATACAAGAAGGCGCTGGCGTTTTACAATGAGTCGCTTTCAATACGAGAGGCCATTGGATACAATCTTGGTTTGACGGTACTTCTAAAGGATATGGCAGAAATGCTGCGAAGGGCCGGCAGTGCAAGGGAAGCGCTGCCATATGCAAAGCGTAGTGTTGCCATAGCGCAGGAGAGCGGCATGAAGCCGGAAGAAGTCGGTGCTTTGAAAACGCTCTCGTCAATTTATGAGGAACTGAGGGATTACAATCAGTCGCTCAAAGTGCATCAGCAATATGCAATGCTGAAAGACAGTCTGCTCGACGCAGAAAAGACCCGACAACTCAGCGAGCTTCAGGTAAAGTATGAGACTGAACAAAAGGAAAAGGAACTGTTGGCCAAAAGCAAGGCAATAGAATTGCTCGAGGTGCGGTCAGTAGCTGAGCGACGCGTTCGCATTAGCCTGTTGATTGCTTTCCTTTTTATGGCCGGCATGGTTGTCGTGCTCTACAAACGTTACAAATTGAAAAAGCAAGCACAGGAGGAACTGGCCAGGAAAAACCTTGAAATTGCCAACAAGAATCGGGAAATCGAGGAGGCAAACAAGGAACTTGAGAAGCGGATGTTGAGAGCACAGATGGATCCCCATTTCATTTTTAATTGTCTGAACGGAATTCAGCACTTTATCACGGCTAATGACAAGCACAATGCCTTGAGATACTTGTCTCGATTCTCGCAGCTCGTGAGGCAGGTGCTAGAAAACTCGGTGAATACGATTGTTCCTCTCGCAGACGAATTGAGATTGCTGGAATTGTACATCGAACTTGAGGCATTGCGATTCGGGCAGCGGTTTGAACATGAAATTGCCGTCGATCCTGAAATAGATATTCATAATGTAGAAGTCCCTTTTCTATTGCTGCAACCGTACGTGGAGAATGCCATTCAGCATGGTCTCCGGCATCGTCCGGCAGGAGGGCGGCTTTCCATAAGCCTGAGGCGCTCAGGCACCAACGTCTACTGTGTAGTGGAAGACAACGGTGTTGGCCGAAATCATGCCCGACGCCTTGGTGGTGGAAGGTCAGATCATCGTCCAAGAGGTATGGCATTGGCAGAACAGCGACTAACGCTGCTGAACAAAAAGCAAAGCAGGAAGACACTTGTTCGCATTGAAGATCTGAACGAATCCTCGCGCTCCAGCGGAACGAAAGTCATAATTACGATTCCTGATCAGTATGACGATTAAGGGAGACGACAACTTGCTGCGTGTAGTTATTGTTGAAGATGAGCCCCATAGCATGATGTCGCTCGAAAACCTGCTGCGAGACTATTGTCCGAACACGCAAGTAGTGGGACGAGCCGATAATATCACCGATGGTGTGCGTGAGATCAGCACTAAAAAGCCGGACCTTCTTTTTCTCGATATCGAAATGCCGGGAGGCAACGGGTTCGAATTGCTGGAGCAGTGCAACGGCTTCGATTTTGAAGTGATATTTACGACTGCTTTCGAGCATTATGCTCTGAAGGCGATTAAGTTCAGTGCGCTGGATTACCTGCTGAAACCTATTGATGTCGACGAACTGCAGGAAGCGGTTCGAAAAGTGACGGAAAAGAGAGAACGCGATGTTGATAACCTGAAGGTCACCACACTGCTAAGAAACCTGGGAAGGTCCAGGCTGGATCAGACCATTGCGCTTGCTACGGCTGAGGGATTGGAATTCATCCGGGTCTCGGATGTCTATTATTGTCAGGCGGAAGGCTCGTACACTCTGTTTCATTTGAAAAGGAGCGATAATCTGCTCGTGAGTAAGCACCTGAAAGAATATGAAAATCTGCTGGGCGACCACGGTTTTTTCAGGGTTCACAATTCTTTTCTTGTGAACCTCTCGGAGGTGGCGCGTTACGTGAAAGGTGATGGCGGCTATCTGATTATGAATAACGGCGATTCGGTTAGCCTTTCCGCCCGACGGAGGGATGCGTTCATCCGCCTGTTTGGACACGGTTGACATGACTTGCCCATTGTTCCGTATTTTTGCAACATGGAAGAAGTCTCCGGAGGAGTTGCATACAGCGAATCCCGCCCCATTGATGTTCGCTGGCTGGTCGGATTGCTGATCGCAGCGCTGGCGACCGCCGTCGCAATTCATATCTATTCCGAGGAAGAAGGATTCAGAACTTACGCGGTAAAGGCGATAGAGCTTAAAGTGGATTCGTTAAGTCAGATCGTTCCGGTCGACGATTCTTTAGTACAGCCCATCCTTTACAGTCACATCCCTGGCCTGGAGTCTGTACATACAGAACAGGCAAAGTCGCTTTTTGTTTCTGCATTGTTGCCATCGATTCTGATAGTGAAGCACTCGCTTGAGCAGGAAGCGGCGAAACTGCATTACCTCCTGCAGAAGGAACGATGGACTTCGAGGGATAGCGCGTTCTATGAAGAACAAAGGCAACGATATAATGCATCCAACCCTGAGAACTTGCTGACGCGCATGATTACGTTGCCCAACAGCATTGTATTGGCGCAAGCGGCTGTGGAAACAGGATGGGGGAGATCCCGATTTTTTCTCGAGGCGAACAATGTCTTTGGAATCTGGTCGTACAACCCCAACGAACCCAGGATGAGGGCGGGTTCGTTGAGAGATAGCGTGGAGATTTATGTTAGGTCGTACGACAATCTCGCGCAATCCATTCACGACTATTTCCGAACGCTGGGTTCAGCCAGGGCGTACAGCAGCCTTCGCAGGGCAAGTCATGAAACAAATGATCCCTTCCTTCTTCTGCCACACCTTGCGCGGTACTCTGAGCGCGGGATTGCCTATACCAAACAGCTGAAAACGATTATTCAACAGAATAACCTAACGCGCTTCGACAACTTTCGTATTAATCCTCAATTCCTGGAGGAAGAATAAAAAAGGGCCACCGTGAAGTGGCCCTAACCCTATCCCGAACGAGCTTTTAATAACCAGGATTCTGGTATTGCGATCGCGCTTCTTCATCAAGCGGGTTGCCGTGCTCGTCGGTAAGCAGCGACAGGTATTGGTTCGGCCAGGGCCGGAAGGTGTGGTACGGTTGCATTTGGCCCTTGCCATTGCCATCCTGCCCATTTCCATTCTCGGTGTTGGTGGCAACATCCCACAGCCCGGTCAGAGGCGAAGCCATCTGATTGTTGTGGATGGTGCGTTCGTAGAGAATTCCTGCATTGTGTTGGGCCTCCCAGGTGATGCCCTCTGACAGGAACTCGCGCGCCATTTCATTGTAGATGAAATGAATGAACATTTCTTCTTTAGTTGTCACGGTTGGGATGTAGCCTTCTGCTTCTGCTTCCGGCATTCCGGGGGTAAAGTGATTTTCTGTGACGCGAATAGCGTCGAATGTGCTCGCGTTGACGGTGTAAGGAGCAACCTTTTCTTCAGCAGGCAACGCAGCAGCTCCGGGCTCCCACTCAACCAGCACCGACGGCCTGTTTTCACCACCTTTGTAAGCTGCCCGTTGACGGAGAACGTTGATGTCGTCGACAGCCAGTGAATACTGTCCGAGACGTCCGTATGCTTCAGCACGGATCAAATAGGTTTCTGCCAGGCGCATCAGGATGGCATCGCGCGTTCCGGATTCGCTGTTGAAGTTTGCTTCACTGGCACTTCCTCCACGCATCGGGTCAACAAACTTCTTGGACGAGAGGTACGGTGCCGTCCGCGTCGTGGCAAGACCCATACTCGAGCCGTCGATGAACACGCGGTAATAGTAGTTGCCGGTCTTCGATGATTGAACCCACCGAACCATGAACTGGTAAGGTTGGCTCATAACCATGGCTGAATCAAGTGCATCATCCTTGTGGTTCTCCAGGTAGATGAGTGCGCGTTGACCTTGCTTGATGCGTTTTTCACCGGCGCTGACTGTTGGGGCTTCGGGTGGCTTATTCGCGTTCCACCAATCAGCAGCAGCTTGCGTCCACGTATACGACGTGCTGCTGGAGTTAGGCATATTGCTGATGTACTCGTATTGGAACGTTTTGTAGTAACGCGAATCGTTCACTTTGTCGCGGAAGTTGTCATATGCCCAATCGGTAGGTTTGTAGGTCCCAAAGGGTCGCCCGTAGGCCATAGCGCGTGTAACGCCTGTCTGGAATGTGTAATCACCCGTATGGTAATTGCATGACCGGTTTCCTCCGAAGCGCCCGTTAAGCGATGTGTTTACATCAAATTGCGCAGCCCACAGTACTTCCTTGTGTGGCGATGTTTCGGAGACAGCCGGATCGAAGAGTGTCCAATAGTCAGGTGCCAGACCTCCGGGGCCGCCCATTGCGTTTATCACTTCAGTGGTCAGGTAGATTACGGAATCCAGATCTGTAGCCACGTTTCCTTTGTACAACATAGCCAGATGTTGCGGACCATTCTGGAAGCCCGCGGCCTGAGCACGATTAAGGTATAACTTAGCCAGGAAGTGACCGGCTGCCCATTTGGTAACACGTCCGCGGTCTGCCTGTGTCTCCGGCAGGTTGTCGAAAGCGAACCGGACATCTGCAATAATCCGCTTGTAGATGTCTTCGATAGAGCTCTTCGGATAATAGTAGATACCGTTGTCTTCCCGTTTGGGATTCAACAGCAGCGGTACATCACCCAGCTGGTTGGTAAGGAGGTAATACGCCCACGCGCGGAGGAATAGCACTTCTGCTTTTCGCATCCGGTTATAGGCTTCGTCCGTTCCGAACCTTCCCGGTCTCAGGTTATCGAGAATATCAAGAGCGATGTTGCAGCTGTTGATGTGCGGGTAGGCGCCCATGGGAGCGTATGACGAGTTCGGTGCTCCCAGGAAGTTGTTGATGTTACCAGCTATTGTGCTGACATCCGTGCCATAAGCAGAGGCCTGAAAACGTGCCAGGGCGCCATTGGTGTGCATGTAGGCGTCGGTTTCGGGTTCGATCAGCTTGGCGCCGTTGGCATCCCATTCATGCTTTACGCGTGCAAAGACATAGAGCCCTTTGATGAGCGCGTCAAGCCCACCTTCAGTGTTGTAGTAGTCCTGTGTAAGCGTCGATACCTGTTTCTCTTCCAGGAAGTCCTGGCAGGAGAACGACACTGTCGTCATCAGGAGTAGAACTATATATTTTTTCATTTCTTGAATCTTTTAGGTTGTAGCGAAACGCCGTCAAAATCCGGCTCTTACACCAAACACTATACTTTGAGGCAGGATCGTGTTATTGTTCGTACCTCCTAGTGGATTTGTGTTCGACGAAGCACGATCCCAGTTGGTGTCGTCATCCGGGTTCAAACCCATCTTCACGACGTCACCTCCGAAGATGAAGGGATTCAATACCTGAACGTTGAGCGACAGATTCTTCATCGATATCCGTTGCAACCAGGCAGCGGGTACGTCGTAGTTAAGTGAGATGTTCCTCACCACAGCAAAAGACCCGTCGTTGTATTGCATAGCGGCTGTAATGTTTTCGACATTACCGAAGTTTGGCATCGGCCAGCGTCCACCTGGGTTATCCCACGACCATACATCGTTCTCTACGCGTCCGTTAGGCCAGACGCCACCGTAAGAGTTCGGATATCCGCCAAAGTAGGTTTGACCCCAGCGCGCATAGATGAATGAGCTCAATGTCCAGTTCTTGTAACGGAATGTGTTCGTGATACCGCCAGTCCAGTCCGGACGATTCGATCCGCGTATCACCATGTCGTCGGCGGTGATCCTATAGTCACCGTTTTGGTCGACAACCTTAATGGTTCCGGGATGGAAGCGGTGCCCATTGGCGTTGAACTTGGCCATCTCTTCCAGATCTTCTGCCGTGTTTTGCCAGATGCCGTCGTTGGCATACTGATAGTACACCTGCAGTGGATGACCGATAAACCACCGTTGCGCCAGCATGTCCTGTTTACCGTTCAACAACTCCACGATTTCCTCGCGGTTAGTTGCCCAGTTAATGTCCATGCTCCAGGTAAAATCGCCTTTCTCAATGTTTACGGTGGAAAGCGTTATCTCGAATCCGCGATTGCGTGTTGCGCCGACATTCTCATATTTCTGCACGTAACCTGATACTGCTGGCATGTCCTTCACAAGGATCAGATCGCTTGTGTTTGCCTCGTACCATTCAAGCGATCCGGATATCCGGTTTCTGAGAATGGAGAAATCGACGCCAATGTTCAGCTGTGCTGTTCTTTCCCAGGCCAGCAGGGAGTTCCTTACCAGTTGAGGCAGATAGCTTATGGCAGGCGTTGATCCAAAGACGTAAGGGTTACGGCTGAGAGGTCCGGATGTTGTGTAAGGACGAACCGATGAATTACCCGTTACGCCATAGCCGACACGCGGTTTTAGTTCAACCAACCAGGGAACACCGGACAAGAACGTCTCTTCATGCATTTTCCACGCTACGGCAAAGGAAGGGAAGAAGTGCCACTTATGCCCGGGGGCCAGTACGGACGCTCCGTCATACCTTCCGCTCGCCGTCAACAGATACCTGTCCATGAATGAATAGTTGACGCGGCCCATAAACGACATGAGCGTGTTTTCAGTGAAGGCGGTACCGTAGCCATCAGGCGATCCGTTAAGATTGGAGGCGAGGTCATACCATTGGGCAATATCGATGACCGTGCTGGACACCCTCGCATTGATACTTTCCTGGCGGTATTTCTGCGCTGATTGCAGCAACGTGATGCCAACCTTGTGAACATCGGCAAAGGTCTTGTCGATAAACAACAGGTTTTCCATCACCCACGAGAAGCGCTCTTCATTGCTGTAGCCAGCAGTGTTTGGCCGGTTCGTCAGGTGACTCGTTGCATTCGGCCCTGTCCATGAGCCAACGCGGTAGTTGCGAATTTGACTGCCAACGTTGGTTCTGTACTTGAGCCACGGCGTCAGCTTTATTTCCGCGAATAAGCTGGCCATCATGGACGATGCCCTGCGT
>DATCLO010000100.1:0-18109 GCA_036563875.1 Cyclobacteriaceae bacterium | reverse complement strand
CGCATGTAGAAAGGAACCATCACCCAACCCAATACCAGCAAGCACCACGCATGCAGTTCGTAATGCGCAAGCGCAACACCGTCGGTGGCTCCGGATCCTGCGAGTCCAACCAGGTGTTCCGATCCGATGTTCGAAGCAAATATTGATGCGCCGACAATGAACCAGCCGAGATGCCTTCCTGCCAGGAAGTAATCTTCTGCTGAATCCTTTCTTCGCGCCATTGCCCAGATGGATACACCTGCGACAATCGCGAAATAGAGAAACACAATGATCCAATCGAGGGTGCCGAGTAGCATAGTCTTAGGTTTACGTGATGGTAGGTTGCGTAAAAGTTGTGTTGGTAATAATTAGGTGGCGAATATGTCCAAATATATAGAAAATTCAGAATACGTGTAAAAGTGACAATTATTTTTGACGATGCAGTATTTTTTTTGACCCTATGTACTGGTATTATTGTCTGCATTAATGGACGATCGCGGTCATCAGATTGAGAAGAAGTTCGAAGAACGCTTTAGTATAAAGCCGCTCCTGGTTCGCGCTCCCGGCAGAATCAACCTGATCGGAGAACACACCGATTACAACGATGGGTTTGTGATGCCCGCGGCTATCGACCGGGAAATCATCTTCGCCTTTGCTCCGGCAACGGATGGGCGCACGATAATACACGCTGACGACGTAAACGAGACGACCGAGGTTGATCTAAAGGAAGTCCGCCGCGACGATCGTGGGGGATGGATCAATTATCTGCTTGGAGTCGTCGATCGCTTCAAGGCTCGTCATATTGAAGTTCTACCATTCCGGTGTTTGTTTGGCGGTAATATCCCCGTGGGCTCCGGCCTTTCGTCTTCAGCAGCGCTGGAATGTGGATTTGCGTACGGCCTGCGGGAACTGACCGGCGCTGTGCTATCCGACGAGGACCTGATTCAGATTGCGCAGTGGTCCGAACACAATTACGCAGGCGTGAAGTGCGGCATCATGGATCAGTTCGCCTGTGTTATGGGGAAAAAGGATCATGTCGTGATGCTCGACTGCAGGGACCTTTCGTATCGGTATCTTCCTTTCGCACCCCGCGATTTCAAAGTGGTGTTGTTCGACAGCAACGTAAAACATTCGCTGGCCTCATCGGAATACAACACCCGGCGAAATGAATGCGAGGAGGGATTGCGTGTCCTCCAACAGGATAGTCCCGGGATTCGCAGTTTGCGCGACGTCACACAAAAGGAAGTGGAATCACGGAAGGGATTTTTTCGGGAAGAAGTATTTAAGCGTCTGTTGTACGTTACTGGGGAAATCGAACGGGTACAGGCAGCAGCTGCAGACCTGGAACGCAATGACCTCCTTGCGTTCGGCGCTAAAATGACCGAGACGCACCGCGGTTTGTCTGAACTGTACGAAGTTAGTTGCGATGAACTCGACTTCCTCGTCAAAGAACTAACAGCCAACCCGGACATTGCCGGCGCGCGCATGATGGGTGGTGGGTTTGGTGGATGTGTTATTGCGCTGGTTCGTCCCGCCGCAGTTAATACAATAGTCGAACGTCTGGCCGACGCGTATCGCGCCACCTTTAGACTGGATCTGACCGTGCACCAGGTCAATTTGGCGGATGGGGCAGGACTTGTGACGACACGAAAATCTGAGACAGCATAATCGCGAAATAAATAGATGAGCAAAATTATTGTCACCGGAGGTTTGGGTTATATCGGGTCTCACACCGCAGTTGACCTTCTGAATGATGGCTTCGATGTGGTGATCGTTGATGACCTTTCCAACTCGCAGCGTGACATTCTTCGACGCATCGAAACCATCACGGGAAAGAATCCGGAGTTTCTGGAGTTGGATGTCAGTGTTCGCGACAACGTAATGTCGATGTTGCGTCGTCATTCCGACGCTGAGGCAATTATCCACTTTGCGGCGAGCAAGGCCGTGGGTGAGTCGGTGGCAAAGCCTTTGCTGTACTACCGCAACAACCTCAACTCGATGATCTTTCTCCTTGAGGGAATGCTGGAAACAGGCATCGCGAACATCGTCTTCTCTTCGTCTTGCACGGTATACGGCCAGCCCGACAAACTACCGGTCACCGAGTCGACGCCTTTCCGACCCGCTGAATCGCCCTACGGTAATACAAAACAGATATGTGAAGAAATTCTGAGGGATGTCTGCGCGGTAAACAAGAATATTCAGTCAATCGCGCTTCGATACTTCAACCCGGTGGGTGCGCATGACAGTTGCCTCATAGGTGAGCTACCGCGAGGCGTACCCAACAACCTCGTTCCATATATCACGCAAACTGCGGCAGGTATTCTTCCAGAACTGCGAATCTTCGGAAACGATTATGACACCCCTGACGGAACACCGGTTCGCGACTACATCCATGTAGTTGACCTGGCGATCGCACATAGGATGGCGCTGCGGCGCCTGATGGAACGTCAGCAGAAGTCCAACTACGAGTACTTCAATCTTGGCACCGGAAACGGGCATACCGTGCTTGAAGTAGTGAAAGCCTTTGAAAACGCTGCCGGCGTGCAACTTCGCTATCGCATCGTTGCGCGAAGACCGGGTGATGTCGAGAAGATTTGGGCCGATACTTCACTTGCAAACCGCGAGTTGGGCTGGAAAGCTGAACGTTCTCTGCACGACATGATGCAATCGGCCTGGAACTGGCAGCTTCATCTTCGCGATCACCCGGATTTGCTTGAGTTTTGACCAGACTTTTCCTCACATATTTCTGGGGCTTAATAGCCTGAATGGCTATATTTATACAATCTCGCAGGCAAGACTATGCCCGTACTGTTCGCCCTTGTGTTGCTGGCTACTCTCCAGCAGGATGTAAAGTTCAAACCTTCAGATGAGTTTGAATTGAAGGTGGACTACAACTTTCGTACGCGTCCCGTACAGGTAAACTCAGTCAATCTTGAGCACGGAAGAAAGAACATTGGACCGCTTCCGTTTATCGCCGTCACGCTAAAGGTACTAAAGGCGCTTCCCCAGGAACAACGCGTGCGCATAGTAGACAATCTCGGTGAAGTGATCATTAACAGAAAAATCAGGGAAGGGTCTGAGGTAAGCTTCGATCTTGGATTTACTGCCGACATGAAAGACCGCGTGGGCCCCCACGAATTTGTGATATATTTTCAAGGATCGGACCGCAAGGAGGTCTCCAGCCGGGTACTTATCCACGTTGCCCAGGATGGTACCTTTCTTGTCAACGGAGAAGTCAGAGGAAGATTTTAGCGGCTGCCATTCATACCTTCATACAACAGGTCATAAAAGCCTCCGTCATATCGTCTTTGATTCAGGGAATTATGTGTTAATTCGCGTAATATGGATTGTCGTGTGAAACGCATTTTTCTGCTTTTCCTGCTCCTTCCGGTTCTGGTTTGCGGACAACCATCGTCACAGCCTGACGCTGCCCGTATCCGGCTCAACATGATGAAGCTGAATTTTCTCGGTTCGGTCTTATACGTTGCAGCACACCCCGATGATGAGAATACACGGGTCATTACATTAATGGCCAATGACCGCCTCGCCGCTACAGCTTACTTATCGATGACGCGCGGCGACGGTGGTCAGAACCTTATCGGCCCTGAGATACGCGACAAGCTCGGCCTTATCCGGACGCACGAGCTCCTCGCTGCGCGACGCATTGATGGGGGACAGCAGTTCTTCACCAGAGCGGTGGATTTTGGGTATTCGAAATCTGCGGACGAAACCTTTCAGGTCTGGGGCAAGGATGAAATCCTGTCTGATGTCGTGAGGGTCTACCGGATGTTCAAACCTGACGTAATCCTCACCCGTTTTCCGGCAGATGAACGCGCCGGTCATGGTCACCACACGGCATCTGCTGTGCTTGCGGCTGAGGCATTCGACATGGCGTCGCGCGAAGATTTCCTGCCCGATCAGGTTCGCGAATTTGGTGTTGCAAAACCGGTGAGGTTATACACGAACACGGGACGGTGGTGGAATACATCAATCAACGAGGAGACACCTGGAGTTGTCACGCTGGACGTCGGCAAATACAACCCGCTGCTGGGTGCATCGTATTCCGAAATTGCGGCGATAAGCCGCAGTCAGCATAAGAGCCAGGGATTTGGATCCGCCGGCTCGCGTGGCGAGGAACTTGAGTTCTTCGAATACGTCAAGGGCGAGCGTTGTGATCGCGATTTCTTCGAGGGTATCAATACCACTTGGACAAGGGTAGAAGGAGGTGGCCACATTCAACGTCTCGTCGACGAAATGATCGCAGCGTATGATATGACAAATCCCGCTGCTTCCGTGCCTGCCTTGCTGAACATCAGAAAGGAAATCGCATCGCTGAAACCCAACGTGTGGAAGGATCGGAAGCTTGCCGAAGTCAATGCATTGATAAAGGACTGTCTCGGATTGTATTGCGGGGCGACCTCAGGGAAATATTACGCTGTTCCCAATGAACTCCTCGCGGTGAAGTTTGAATTTGTAAACCGGTCGAATGAAGCTGTTACTGTCGAGTCGATCCGTTCAGAGGCATTGCATCTTGATACGCTCGTTCGTGCGAAGCTTGATGAAAATGTTGCTTTAGAGTTTGTAACATCTCACCCAGTTGACGAGAGTGTCCCATATTCGGGCCCGTATTGGTTGGATGAACCGCACGGCATTGGAAGGTTTACCGTACGCGATCCTGCGTTGATCGGGATGCCGGAGAGTCCCCCTGCGATTAGCTTCACGGTTTCGCTACGCGTACGCGGAGAGCCTCTCACCGTTGAAGTACCGCTCAACCATCGTTGGGTTGACCCTGTAAAGGGAGAACAGGTTCGTCCGGTGGAAGTGGTACCGGCGGTCGACATAAAGCTTCCCCAGGAGGTCGTGATCTTTGAAGATCAGGATTCCCGTGACATTCAAATTACCATCCGCTCAAACAGCACGCGCAGCTTGTCGGGAGAATTAAAACTCGAACTTCCCGATGGCTGGAAGTATACTCCATCATCGCTGGCATTTACGCTGACGGAACCGAACGCTACTGCAGTCGGAACATTTACGGTCGTACCTCCCCGACGAGAATCTGTGGGTAAACTTCTGGCCGTGGCACGAATTGATGGTCGCACGTTGTCGCGATCCCTGGAGACCATTGCCTATGATCACTTTCCCATTCAGACATTGCTACCGGAAGCATCTGCGCGGGTCGTACGATTGGACATTGCAAAGGAAGGCCAGGCGATCGGCTACATAGAAGGCGCCGGGGACGAGGTGCCGCAGGCCCTGCGAAGCATTGGTTACGACGTGAGAATCTTGAAGAATGAGGACATCACGCCTGAAGCATTGGCGCGGCTGGACGCTGTAGTCGTTGGCGTGCGCGCGCTTAATACAAGAGATGATATTGAACGTATCATGGCCAATGTGCTGAAGTATGTCGAGAATGGCGGAACGGCAATTGTTCAGTATAACAACGACGTTAGGCTGGACTACAAGATGTTTGCGCCTTATCCCATAAAGCTTTCGCGAAGCCGCGTGTCGGAAGAGGACGCGGAAGTGCGTATTCTCCTGCCAGACCATCCTGCCTTGAGTACACCGAACAAGATCACAAAGCGCGACTTTGACGGATGGGTTCAGGAGCGCGGCCTGTACTTTCCATCGTCGTGGGACGATCGTTATTCTGCATTGTTATCGATGAATGATAAAGGTGAAGATCCCCTAAAAGGGAGTTTGCTTGTCGCTTCTTACGGCAAGGGATACTATGTCTACACCAGCTTGTCCTTCTTCAGGGAGCTTCCGGAGGGTGTACCCGGAGCGTACAGGCTTTTCGCAAACCTGGTATCCCTCGGAAAAGGCACCAGGAACGGAACATCTTCAAGAAGAAACCGATAAGTCATCAAACTCGGCAGGACATGCATGAACCAGAAGAGGGAAGACCCCCCGTTTTTAAATCATGGAATACCTGGTACTGGCTGGTGCTGGGAATATTCGTCTTGCAGGTCATAATCTTCTACTTAATTACCAGCGCGTTTCTATGAGCAGCATCGACTGGATCGTTCTGTTCGGAACGTTGCTGGCCATTGTTGCCTACGGTGCCTGGAAGACCCGCGGCAGCAAGACGATCGAGGGCTACCTCAAGGGTGACAACCGAATGAAGTGGTGGATGATCGGCATTTCCATCATGGCGACCCAGGCCAGTGCGATCACCTTCCTCTCTACACCCGGCCAGGCTATCGAGGATGGAATGCGTTTCATCCAGATTTATTTCGGCCTGCCTCTGGCCATGGTCATCCTGTCTGTGACCCTGGTGCCGATCTATTATCGACTCAAAGTATACACGGCATACGAATATCTCGAAGGTAGGTTCGATCTGAAGACAAGAACGCTTGCAGCGATCTACTTTCTTTTGCTACGCGGACTCTCAGCCGGGATCACATTGTACGCGCCCGCGATCGTCCTCGCGACGATCCTCAACTGGAGCCTGTATTTTACCACGGTAATGATCGGCATGCTTGTGATCATCTACGTCACAACGGGAGGCACAAAGGCTGTGAGCCTTACACAACGTTACCAAATGGCGGTGATCATGACGGGTATGCTTACGGCGGGATTTATCGCCTACAGTTTGATTCCCGACCATGTGTCGTTTGGGGATTCCGTTGCCCTTGCCGGTGAGCTGGGCAAGTTCAATTTGGTGAATCTGGAGTTTAACCTTAATGACCGGTACAACATATGGTCAGGGTTGATCGGAGGTACGTTCCTGTCGCTGGCTTACTTTGGCACGGATCACTCGCAGGTGGCCCGGTATCTTGGCGGGGTATCGCTGGCTGAGTCGCGAATGGGACTCATGTTCAACGGCCTGCTAAAGATTCCAATGCAGTTCATCATCCTTTTTATCGGCGTCATGGTCTTTGTCTTCTTTCAGTTCTACAAACCGCCGGTGTACTTCAATCAGAATCTCATCGAGCGTGCGCGTGATATCTCTCCGGAAGCCATCGCGGAACTGGAAGCGTCATATGACACGCTCTATGATGCTAAGACAACAGTTGTCGAGAATTTAGTGAGGGCCATTCAACGGGATGATGCCGAAGCAGTAAGCGCAGTTAAGTCGGGCTACTTTGAAATCGCTGAAAAGGAGAGAACCATCCGCGATAGCGTGAAGGCGGTTATCAGCAATGTGATACCCGGTGCGAAAGTGCAGGATCGCGATTTCATCTTCCTGAATTTCGTCATCCATAATCTTCCCCGCGGCCTGGTCGGTTTGTTGATTGCGGTTATGTTTTCCGCGGCGATGTCGTCAATGGCGTCCGAGCTAAATGCACTTGCATCTGCCACTACGGTCGACATTTATAAACGCTCTTTTCAAAAGGAGGCGAGTCCCGGGCACTATGTCCTTGCATCGCGTCTGTTTACAGTGATGTGGGCGTTGCTAGCCATGCTCTTTGCCATACTGGCGAGCTTCGAAGAAAACCTGATTCAGTTTGTCAACATCGTCGGTTCTCTCTTTTACGGCACGCTGCTGGGAATCTTCGTTACGGCGTTCTACCTGAAATGGGTTCGCGGCACAGCGGTCTTCTTCGCCGCCCTCATCGCCGAAGTGCTCGTATTCTACTGCCACTACTTCACCAATATTGCCTTCCTCTGGTACATCTTCGTAGGCTGCTTCGCTGTGATTATCGGAAGTATCTTGATACAAGCCTTCCTCAGAAAGGACTGAGGACTTAGAAATTGAACCAAACCGGCACAAAAAAAGGGACGTTGCATCCAACGTCCCTCCAATCCTTTCCGGCAGTGACCTCTACTGCTTACTGCCAACGGCCTACTACTGCCCACTGCCTGCTACCACTTCTTCGGTACTTCCACCTTCATCTTCACCGCCGTATTCTCCCACGCGATGATAACATTCGCGTTGGTGTTGTCAGCAGCGATGTCGCCAACGCCGACTGTGAAGGTTTCAACCTTTTCGGTGAGTTTTTGTGGCTTGACCTTGAAGTTGGCTACTTCGTTGGCCTTGTCGTAACGTTGGGTGTATCCGCCGATGGACAGGTCCTTATACAGGGCGACCGTCCACTCATTGGCACCGGGCCAGGTGAAGATGAGGTATTCGCCCTTCGGGACGGAGTGGCCCTCGATCTTTACATCATCGGAGAAAGAGATTCGGGTTCCTGCATTCGCACCTGTGCGCCAAATCTTGCCGTAGGGCACCAGGAAACCGGAACCATCCCCAAAAATCTTCCGTCCTTTGATGCTGGGCCGTGAGTAGTTGATTGAGATTTTCGTAAGCCCGACATCACAGGTGACAGAACTTGCCGGGCTGGCAGCCGGACCGTCTTGCGCGAGGGCGGCGCATACGCCGGACATCATAAAGAGAAAGACAAAGATCTTTTTCATGATTGGTATTTTGGTGGAAGTTTCAAGTTTTGCGTAAAATAAGCAACGGGATCAGAATCGGAAACGTGCTACTATGAAATTGGATCGGGAATTCTACCAGCGGGATGATGTGGTGGAAATAAGCAGGGAATTGCTGGGAAAAGTTCTCGTCACACGTCTCGGGGGTATTACAACCAGTGGCATTATCGTGGAGACGGAAGCATACTCCTGGAAGGAGCGGGGTTGTCATGCCTACGGAGCAAAACACACGCCCCGGACTTCCGTCATGTTCAAGCCCGGCGGGCGCGCATATGTGTATCTTTGTTATGGCATGCACTATTTGTTCAATGTGGTAACGAACCGCGAAGGTGTGGCCGACGCCGTGTTGATTCGGGCACTTGAACCTCTGGAGGGAATACCAGCCATGATGGCGCGACGTGGAGAAAAGGTTAAGTTCCATCATTTGACGTCAGGACCCGGCAAATTGACCCGATCTCTGGGCATTGACCGAAGTTTGAATGGAAAACTGCTGTCCGATAACGAGATTTGGATCGAAGAAGGCAAGCGGATTCCGGCAGGTCAGGTTGAGGTGAGCAAGAGGATAGGCATCGACTATGCCGGAGAGGATGCCCTGCTGCCCTGGCGTTTCACGATCAAGGGAAATCCCTGGGTTAGCAAGGCATAGAATTTGAACCCATTTTCCAAACATACAACCCATTGGTCCATGAGATTTTTTGCCTTATGCTGTTGTCTGACTCTTTCTATTCTGGTCTTCGCGCAGAATAGCCTTCAGACGGTGAACAGTCCCTTCGATGAACAGAATGCAGTGTTGAGTCCCGACGGGCGAACGCTGTATCTCACCATCGCTAACCATCCACAAAACATTGGAGGCAAGCGGGATCCCGGCGACATCTGGATCTCGACCTGGGTCGACGGTCAATGGTCAGCGCCGACTCACGGTGGAAGTGTGATTAACGATCGCGGCTATAACGGTGTGGCTGGCTTTAGCGGTGATGGATCGCAGATGTTTCTGCTGAGTCACTACGCGGCAAAGACACAGGGCATTTCAGTAGCCCGCACGACCGGGTCAGGATGGTCGCGACCCGAGAACATTTCCATCCCATACTTTCAGAACAAATCCAATTTGGTTAGTGGATATCTTTCATCAGATGGAAAGGTATTTGTGTTTTCCGCCGAGACGTATGGCTCATATGGCGTTGAAGACATCTATGTTTCATTGAAAGATGAGGACGGCAAATGGTCGCCGCCAAAGAACCTGGGCAGCGGCATCAACACGCAATTTCAGGAACTTTGCCCTTCCCTCAGCGATGATGGGATGACGCTGTACTTCTCGACCAATGGCCGTGGGGGTGAAGGAAGCTTTGATGTGTTTAAAGCCACACGACTGGACGACTCATGGACGAAGTGGAGTGCGCCTGTAAACCTCGGGCCGCAGGTTAATACGAGTGGGAGGGAGTTGTACTACCGGTTCTATGAGAGCAACGGAACGGCATTCTTCACGAGCACGCTGAACAGTGATGGCTATGGCGATGTGAGGATGGTTGCACCTGGCGACTATGCGCCACCTGAACAGGAGCCGGTCGTTCAAGAACAAGAAGAGCCCATTGAGGAACCCATCGCTGAAACCTCGGACGCAGTGCGCGTCTTTGGTAGGGTCACTGATACCCGAACGGGTCAGGTAATACCTGCTACGTTAACCTTTACTGGCGAAGCGGGAGAGCGTGCGATAACAGCCGACGGCGATGGATACGAGTTCCTTGCTGCGCCTCAGACAAGTTACAGGGTTGTCATCACGGCGCCGGGCTACATTAGCACAATGGAAAAGCTCGACGTAACGGACCTGTCCCAGCGTTCGCTGGAGATGAACTTCAGCATGCAGCCGGTGGAACGAGGGACGACAGTGAATCTGAAGAATGTGTTGTTTGTGCAGTCGAAGACCGATCTCTTGCCTGAGTCGTATGCCGAACTGGATGTCGTCGTTGAGTTCCTGAAGAATAACCCTACCGTTGCCATTGAGCTGGCGGGTCACACGGATAACCGTGGCGTACCAAGTGCGAACGTTGAGTTGTCGCGAGCCCGTGTAGAGAAGGTCAAAGCTTACCTCGTGTCGAAGGGCATAAGTGAAAAGCGGATTACGGGTAAGGGATACGGTGGCAGCCGGCCAATAGCCAGCAACGACAGCGAGGAAACGCGGAAGCTTAACCGGAGGGTGGAGTTCACAATTAAAAGATTCTGATTTGTTATATATATTGCGGCTTCGCCCAAACCTAAGAAGCCGCTATGAGTATCCGAAAGGAGAAGGCCGCCCGTCTCAAGATTCAGATACTGGAGCACACACTCAAACTTATAGGGAAGAAGTCGTTTGCCGACTTGTTTGTCGACGAGATATGTGCCCGGGTAAAGATCTCAAAGGTTACGTTATTCAAATACTTTCCAAAGAAGGAAGACCTGCTCCTCTACTATCACCGGATCTGGTGCCTGGCTCGAACGGTTGAATTGCATGAAAAGAAGAAGGAGGGATTACAAGGAATCTATTTTCTGTTCGACCGAACCAGTGAAGAGTTAGAGCAGTACCCGGGAATGCTGCTTGGACTGATTGGTTACTTAACGGACTCACGGCGACCACCCAAACCCTATCCTGTAAAGCGCGAAGAGAAGAAGTTGTTGTATCCGAACGTGCAGGATGTTCAGGCGCTGGAAATTCTTTCCGTTAGTCAAATGTTGGAACGGTTCACCCTTGAGGCCATCATGAAAAAGGAAATTACGCGAAGCAGCTCGACGGCCGACATAACGCATTCGCTGATTACGATGCTCTATGGATCGATCGTGGTAAGTCATACCAACCAGCAGCCGGTTCGTCCCTTCTTTCGTAAGAATCTGGATAGTGTGTTGCGCGGTTTGGTTTAGGCATGGATTAGTTTTTCATCCGAACCACTTTCGTTCTCTTTTTCTTCTTGTCTTTTTTCTTGTCGAACCACGTGCGATGGTATTTGGGTTTGACGACGGCGGTGGTACCGGTGGTGTTCTTGCTACAGGAGGGAGTGGTAAGCAGGAGGAGGAAAAAAATGTAAAGAACGAGTTTTCTCATGCTATGGTAACGGCAAAAATAGCACTTTTTGCATAGTCAACGTTTTCGGATGGCCGGCATGGGGAGCCGGCGATGGAAATTAAATAGGCCAATAATTTGCAGTTCCAACCCGTAGACCTAAATTTGCACACCTTTTTAAGGCACTTTTCCTGGTCCGGTAGTTCAGCTGGTTAGAATGCCTGCCTGTCACGCAGGAGGTCGCGGGTTCGAGTCCCGTCCGGACCGCTCAAAATCTTCAGTTTCCCCTACCTGTCGCACGATCGATGCGACCCCTCTCGCTCTTCAAGAATTAGGGTTGCAAAAAAGGTTATCATGGTTGTGACGTATTAAAGATTGGCCATTCAAAACGCGACTAATACTCAATAGATACACTTCACTGAAAAAAAAGTTATAGCCCATCTACATGTTCCTCTGTGAACATCCACCAACTGGGGGGTTCGAGTCCCTGCCGGGTCGCCTCTGATTAAACCGTCTACGCGCCGCCTGCAGCACCCGTGTCCTCCCTATGCTCCAAAAATACTGATACTCAGTATTTTAAAGTCCTCCTTTTTCGATGGGAATTGTCCCCCGGGAATTACCGATATTACCCATTCCTTATAACTTTGTGCCCACTAAGTAGATGCTATGCTGCTGGATTTCGAAAAACCTATTGCTGAACTCGAGGCGAAGCTGGAAGACATGAAACGCATCGCGCAGAACAGCGACGCGGACGTCAAGGACGCCATCAAAGCCCTCGAGAAAAAGATCAGACAACTCAAAAAGGAAACATTCGAAAACCTCACCGGCTGGCAGCGTGTTCAGCTGTCCCGCCATCCCGACAGGCCCTATACGCTCGACTACATCTACGAGATCACGGACGACTTCATCGAACTCCATGGCGATCGCACCGTGGGTGACGATAAGGCCATGGTAGGAGGGCTCGGCACCATCAACGGCCAGACATTCATGCTTATCGGCCAGCAAAAGGGTAGAAATACAAAGCAACGCCAATTTCGAAATTTCGGGATGCCAAATCCCGAAGGTTACCGGAAGGCCCTGCGACTGATGCGCATCGCTGAAAAATTCCGTAAGCCTATCGTAACCTTTATCGATACACCAGGTGCATTTCCCGGACTGGAGGCGGAGCAACGGGGACAAGGCGAAGCCATTGCCCGAAACCTTAAAGAAATGGTTCGGCTCAAAGTACCGGTCATCTGCATTATCATCGGTGAAGGCGCTTCCGGTGGAGCGTTGGGTATCGCCATAGGGGACAGGGTACTGATGCTGGAAAACTCATGGTACTCGGTGATATCACCAGAAAACTGTTCCACAATATTGTGGCGAAGTTGGGACTATAAAGAGCAGGCGGCGGAACTGCTCAAACTCACCGCGAAAGACATGCTCTCGCTCAAGCTCATCGACGGCATCATCCGTGAACCGCTGGGCGGCGCCCACACAGACATGAAGTGGATGGCTGCTGAAATCAAGAAGACTATCCTGGAAACAACCCGTGAGTTGTCGGCCATCGATCCCGCAGAACGCATCCGTCAGCGGATCGATAAGTTTTGTGCCATGGGCGTAGTAAAGGAATGATGAATAGTGTCCGATCTCTGACCGGTCATTCCCAAATCGTTCAAGTGTTACTTTGTACTGCACGTCCATGAAGCTTAGTGTTATCAATACCGGTTTTTTCAAGCTTGATGGTGGCGCTATGTTTGGCGTTGTTCCCAAGTCCATTTGGAACAAACTCAATCCCGCCGACGAACGAAATCTTTGCACATGGGCTATGCGCTGCTTGCTTGTGGATACGGGAGATCGCCGCATTCTCATTGATAATGGCATTGGTGACAAGCAAGACGCGCGCTTCTTCAGCTTTTATTACCTTCACGGAGACGATTCACTTCTGAGTTCCCTTAACAAGGCTGGCTATAGTCCTGAGGATATTACGGACGTATTCCTCACTCATCTTCACTTTGATCATTGTGGAGGCGGAGTGCGACTGGAAGACGGTAGGCCCGTGTTAACGTTTCCTAACGCCACGTACTGGACCAACCGCGATCATTGGAAGTGGGCAACAGAGCCTAACGCCAGGGAGAAGGCAAGTTTTCTCCGCGACAATATCATCCCGATGCAGGAAAGCGGGCATCTTAAGTTTGTCGATGATGAAAAGTTTGATGCGTTTGACATCATCTATTCATCCGGGCACACCGATCACATGATGATTCCGCGAATCCGGTATCGCGATAAAGTAATTTGCTTTGTCGCGGATCTGATTCCATCGACGGGCCACATTCCAATTCCATACGTCATGGCCTACGACACACGGCCGCTGCTCACTATGGATGAGAAACAAAAGTTTCTCGCTGAAGCGGTGGAAAATCAATACATTCTTTTCTTCGAACATGATCCGAACATGGAGTGCTGTACGGTTCATCGAACGGAGAAGGGGATAAGGATGGAGCGTGCGTTTCCACTGAGTGAGATTTTGTGATGGAGCGAAAAGCCGTAGCGGGTCTTGTGCTGTCAGGTGGAGGTGCCCGGGGTATCACACACCTGGGTGTAATCAAAGCCCTGGAGGAAATAGGCGTTGGCTTCACCGCGGTGTCAGGTACCAGCGCGGGTTCGATTCTTGGCGCGCTGTACTGCTATGGATACTCGGTGGAAGAAATCTTCAAGATCATTACAACCGGGTATTTCAGGTTCATACGACCGGCATGGACCATTTCAGGTTTGCTGAGTCTTGATCCTCTCGGTGAGGAACTCATGCGACACATGCCGGAGAACAGTTTTGAGTCGCTTCGCATTAAGCTCGTTGTCACTGCAACGAATCTCGAAGCAGGATCGGTAACATACTTTAGCAGTGGTCCCCTTGTTCCTGCAGTGCTTGCCTCTAGTTGTGTACCGGCTGTCTTTAAACCTGTAACCATCGGGAATAGCCTGTATGTCGACGGAGGCATAACTGATAACTTACCGGTTAAACCAATCAGGGAGCTTTGTCGGCTGGTCATCGGTTCGCACTGCAATTCCATCGTAGATCACTTTGACAAAAGGAACGTAAAGGCGATAATTGAACGATGTCTCCTGATGGCAATCAACGGTAACACGCGTGTAAGCAAGGAGATGTGTGATGTTCTGATCGAACCCCCGGACGCAGGAAAGTATAGCGGGTTCGATATCGGTAAGGCAAAAGAAATGTTCGAAATCGGATACCGGTATACCCGGGAGAACTTTTCGCTGGAAAATTTTATTAATCCCAGCTAAGCTCAATAAAATCAGGCCCCATTTTTGCGTTGTAGAGGAAAATGGTATACGACCCACAAAATGCGCATTTTACGAGGACGTACCCTATCATCTTTTAAACCAAAACTATGAAAACAACCAGAAACATTTTTTTGGCGGCCATCCTGCTGATGGCGGCTTCGGCATCGGCGGTTGCGCAAGCGCAATTTTCTGTTGGACTAAAGGGCGGGCTTAACTTTGCGAACCTGGATGTAAGCGACATTCCTGGTACGTATGATAATCGCACTGGCTACCATTTGGGCGCCTTTGCGCTCCTGAAGTTCGCCAAGTTTGGCATTCAACCGGAGATCATTTACTCCGAGCAGGGATCGAAGGTCAAGACTCCCAACCTTTCGAACTTTGAGTCGAATTTCAGCTATGTCAACATCCCCATCATAATGAAGCTTTACACAATAGGGGGGCTGAACCTTCAGGTTGGGCCTCAGTTCGGATTTCTCACTTCTGCAGAATGGGGTGACGAAAGCATCAAGGACGAACTGAAAAAATCCGATTTCAGCGTCGGTTTAGGTGTTGGTTGGGATGCACCTTTCGGACTCTCATTAGATGCGCGTTATAACTTAGGTCTCTCCGATGTCAGCGACGTTGCCGAGGCGCAGATTAAGAACCAGGTATGGCAAATTTCAGCCGGGTTTAAGATCTTCAAATTCGGCAAGTAGACATCCATCACTGAAAACAGGTAGGACCAGTCGGAGCCATCCGGCTGGTCTTTTTTTTATCGCTTGCCTTCATCCCTGGAGTAAGATCGGTGTATGTTTAAGTGCATAGTTTCTAGCTGTCACTCAATCAATTTCCAAATGATTTGGGATATTTGGCGCATACATTCACTAAACAGCTTTTCTATGAACAAAATCTTTCTATCTACACTGCTTATTGCGTTGCTCGCCTGCGGCAACTTGTTTGCGCAAGTAAGCGGTGGTGCGCGTTTAGGTGGGAACCTTTCTAACCTCCATTGGAGTGATGGGGGTGATTTTAGTGGCTCAGACGATTCGAAGATCGGGCCTGTCATTGGCCTGTACCTGACAGCCATGCTCAGCGAAAAGTTCGGTGTTCAACCTGAACTGGCGTATTCGGCCATGGGCTCCAAAGCGGGAGAAGGTAAAATAAAACTCGGCTACGTCGCTCTTCCCATCCTGGCGCGTTATCAGGTAGCTGAACAGTTTCATATTCTTCTTGGGCCGCAGATCGGTTTCCTGGCCTCTGCAAAGTATGTTGAAGGTGATGATGAGTCGGATATCAAAGAAGACGCGGAAAGCCTTGATGTGAGCGGTGTGGTTGGCGTTGGTGCCGACTTCGACCGATTCAATGTTGGCGTACGCTACGCCCTTGGTTTCACAAGCGTATTTGAATACTCCGAAGGTGGGGTAAAAGTCAAGAACAGAGCATTTCAGCTTGTTCTCGGGTATCGGTTGTTTGGGAACTAACACCTTGAGGTAAAAATTAAGAAGGTTGTCAAATGGCAACCTTTTTTTATTTGTACCAAATATGACCCTCAATGTTGACGGGGGCATAAAGGACGAACCGCAAAAGACGGTCATCAGCGTCGGCTGATGCCCGTTACCACTTGTGGAACTGCCTAACGTCAGTGATTGGGGCAGAGGGTCAGATCAAAACCAGGGTGTGGCATACTTGAACAGGATTCAAAATCTTCAAATTCGGTAAGTAGACATCCATCACTGAAAACAGGTAGGACCAGTCGGCGAATGCCGGCTGGTCTTTTTTTTGTCTTCGCATAGGTAAGATTCGTGTATGTTTAAGTGCATAATAGTCAACGAGTTTGTTGCTCATAATTGAACTAATTATCAAATGTTTTTTGGATATTTGATAACACTATTACCAAACTGTTTCATATGAAAAAAATCTTTTTACCTGCACTACTCATCGTCCTGCTTGCAGGCAGCAATGCGTTTGCTCAAGTAAGCGGCGGTGTACGGCTGGGCGGGAATCTTTCGAATCTGAAGTGGTCAGCTGGCGATTTCAGTGTAACGGATGATTCCAAGTTCGGAATTATGGCTGGCGCGTATCTCACCGCCATGTTTAGCGATCGGGTTGGTATTCAACCTGA
Source organism: Cyclobacteriaceae bacterium (assembly GCA_036563875.1). Classification (GTDB taxonomy): domain Bacteria; phylum Bacteroidota; class Bacteroidia; order Cytophagales; family Cyclobacteriaceae; genus ZC4RG29. The sequence continues at coordinate 1,343 of DATCLO010000100.1, read as the reverse complement.
GTTGGTATTCTCCTCGATGGGTTCGAAGGACGAAGATGAAGGAAAATACAAGTTGAACTACATCGCTCTTCCTGTTCTGGTTCGTATCCAGATCATCGACCAGCTTCACTTTCTCGTAGGACCTCAGGCGTCTTTCCTGATGTCTGCTAATTATGAGTATGAAAGCGAAGAAGAGGATATTAAGGATTTCGTGAAAGGACTTGACTTTGGTGCCGTGTTCGGTGTAGGCGCTGACATTAGCCGCTTTAATGTTGGTGTCCGCTATGGACTGGGCTTGTCAAACATCTCCGATATGGAAGATGACGAAGTTGAAGTCAAGAGCCGCGCGTTCCAGATTGTTCTTGGATACAAGTTGTTTGGAGACTAATCGTCGACTTAAGAAAAACGAAAAGGCTGCCCAGGCAGCCTTTTTTTATTTCACCCTGATTAACTTCAGTACTAAGAACTTTTGGCGATTAGTATTTTCATGAATACGATTACACCACCTCAATGAGGTAATAGTTTTTCTTTCCTTTTTGTGTAATGAGATATTTGTCGCGTAACAATTGGAAGTCGGCAGGCGTACTCTTGTCTGACACCTTCGATTTATTGATGCTCACGCCTCCCGCAGTGATCATCTTGCGCGCCTCGCCTTTGGAAGGGAAGATGCTTCCCTGAGTTGCTACCGAAAGAAGATCAACGACATTGGCACAACGCTCGAATTCACTTCGTGTGATCTTGATTTGAGGGACACCTTCGAAAACCTGAAGCAGGGTAGCCTCGTCCAGACTGACAAGCTGTTCGGTTGTTGAATTGCCAAACAGTATGGCGGACGCGGCCACGGCGCTCTCATAGTCTGCTCTTGAATGAACGCGAACTGTCACATCTTCCGCCAGTGTCTGTTGAAGCTTTCGTTTGTGCGGTGCCTGGGAGTGCTCAGCGATGAGCGCCTCGATTTCTTCCCTGCTTCGGAGTGTGAAGATGCGAATGTAGTTGGCAGCATCTTCATCAGAAGCATTCAGCCAGTATTGATAGAAGCGGTACGCTGATGTCTTTGAAGGATCAAGCCACACATTACCTTGCTCCGTCTTTCCAAACTTCGTTCCGTCGGCCTTCTTGATGAGTGGCGTAGTAAGCGCGTACGCTTCGCCGCCATCGATCCTTCGGATAAGTTCAGTGCCGGTCACGATGTTGCCCCATTGGTCGGAGCCGCCCATCTGAATGCGGACATTCTTGTTCCGGTATAACCAGAGGTAATCATATCCTTGTATGAGTTGGTAACTGAATTCTGTAAACGACATTCCCGACTCAAGTCTTTGCTTTACTGAGTCCTTTGCCATCATGTAGTTTACGGTGATGTGCTT
>DATCLO010000099.1:0-36661 GCA_036563875.1 Cyclobacteriaceae bacterium | reverse complement strand
AGAAAAGTGTGGATGCCGTCCTGAAAAAATCAGGAATAACCATTACCTTGGAAGATTTAGTCAAGCAAGCATTAAAAAACGCTTAGTACGTTTGAAGGTTGAGTGTTCCCAGTATCAGGTTGGCCTTACTTTGAGACGACTCTGCATCGCCTGGATCGTTGCTCTTGCTCTTCCCTTCGCCGCTTTCGCTCAACAGCCTGACACAACAGACGCACCCGCAGACACGCTTGGGCCCTATACACCGAGCACTCGCCCAACATTCACGCCTACCGACCGATACGGAGATCCATTCTCGAACCCTGCCTATGAGACGCCCTTCTTCCTGATGGATCCGGACCGGCTGAACCTGGAACTCGAGATCGACACATCGCTGAACTACTCTATTCGCGAACGCATCGGCAACGTGCCTTACCGGCCGCCGTCCACGATGTCGTTCGATCAGTTCAATCAGTATCAGCAACGCTCGATGCTGAAGGACTACTGGCAGTCGCGCTCCCGTGCACTTGATGGCGAGAGCCCGGTGAGCAACCGCGGCTTCACACCAAAGATATTTATCAGTCCCGTCCTCGACCGCATCTTCGGAGGCAGCTACATCGAACTCATACCACGCGGTATGGTGACGCTCGACTTTGGAGCGTCGTTTCAGCGCATTCAAAATCCCGCGATACCGATTCGGCAACAACGGAGTGGTGGTTTCGAATTCGATCAGCAGATCAACATGAACGTGACCGGTAAGATCGGTGAAAAGCTTGCCGTCACGGCGAACTTCGATAACAATAACTCCTTCGACTTTCAAAACAACATGAAGGTCGAGTACACCGGTTACAAGGAAGACATTCTCCAGAAACTCGAAATCGGGAACGTAAGCCTTCCACTGAATAACACGCTCATCCAGGGCGCCCAAAACCTGTTTGGTGTGAAGGCCCAGTTGCAATTCGGCAGACTCAATGTCACTACCATCGCCTCCACGCAGCGCGGAAAGGTGTCCTCTATAGAAATTCCCGGCGGATCAAGCGGGCAGGGCAGACCGTTCGAAATCATTGCATCAAACTACGACGAAAACCGTCACTTCTTCCTCGGTCACTTCTTCCGCGAAAACTTTCGTCGGTGGATTGCTATTCCACCGCAGATCACTTCCGGTGTGAATGTCACACGCGTTGAAGTGTACATCCTCAACCGCAACAATGATACGCAAACACTGCGAAACGTGATCGGACTTATGGACCTTGGCGAAGGCGATCGTGTTTACAATGCCAACGTTCAGGGAAGGGTACCGGGATCGCCAAACGCGAACGAAGCCAATGATCTATTTGCGTACGTCACAGGACTAAACCGCTCAACGGACATTGACGCACAACTTACGGCCAAAGGGTTAAACAATGGCACGGACTACGAAAAGATCACGGGTGCACGCAGACTGGCACCAACTGAATATACATTCCATCCTCAGTTGGGATATATCACGCTGACGCGGAAACTTCAGAACGACGAAGCGCTTGCCGTGGCATACGAGTACACCTACAATGGTCGTGTTTTTAAAGTAGGTGAACTGTCGGAAGATTACAGCAATCTGAAGGACAGTGAAGTCATCTTCCTGAAATTGCTCCGGCCAAGGAAAATTGCAATTCGCGATGCGCAAAACGTCATCGTCCCTACATGGGATCTGATGATGAAGAACATCTATACCCTTAATGTTAACCAACTCACCCAAGAAGGGTTTCAATTGCGCATTATATATCGCGACGACCGCACCGGTATCGACAACCCTCAGCTTCAGGAAGGACAGTTTGTAAGAAACCGTCAGCTCATCGAAATCTTTGGGCTCGACAAACTCAATCCCGTAAACGATCCCCAGCGCGACGGGAACTTCGACTTCGTTGAAGGCATTACCATCAATGCGGCGAACGGACTCATCATATTTCCCTATCTCGAACCTTTCAGGGACGCTCTCAGGGAAGCATTTCAGCCTGAGCCCAATCGCGATCAACTAATCGAAAAATACTCATACGACACATTATACCGAACCACAAAGGCGGAGGCGGAGCTGTTCTCCACAAAAAACAAATTCTTCCTTGTAGGAACGTACAGCGCGGGCTCGTCGAAAGAAATCCTGATCCCGGGGTTTGGCGTGACGCCCGGTTCAGTACGAGTGTATGCCGGCGGCATTCCGCTGCTCGAGAATTCACAATTCACCGTAGACTACACATTTGGTAAGGTCACCATCCTGGATGAAAGTATTCTCAGCAGCGGTAAGAACATCACGATCGATTATGAGCAATCCGACCCGTTTGCCTTTCAGACACGGACCTTGCTAGGCACGCGTTTCGACTATACAGTCAATGACGACATCAATGTCGGATCCACCGTCCTCTATTATAATGAGCGGCCACTGATCAGTCGCAACCAGATCGGCACAGAACCTGCCCGCAATCTCATGTACGGGGTGGACTTCAACATTAACAAGGAAAGCCGGGTTTTGACCAAACTGGTAGACGCAATTCCCATCCTTCAAACCAAGGAGCAGTCGTCCATAAACTTTAGCGGCGAATTTGCACAATTGCTACCGGGTACTTCGAACGTCATCGACGGTGAAGGCACTGCCTATCTCGATGACTTCGAGAATACTGCGACGCCCTACTCATTAATGAGTCCGCAAAGCTGGAAACTTGGGGCGGTACCGAAGACCGAGGACCACCGCTTCGATCCCAGTGGTGGGACTAACACCATCGAGGCCGGCTACCGCAGGGCAAAAATGGCATGGTACATGGTTGACAATTTGTTCTATCGGTCAGGCGGCGGTAGTGGCGTATCCAAACCGGACGGCATACCAGCCGTGGTTACCAATCACTATGAGCGCGGCGTAAACCCACAGGAAATTTTCCCGTGGCGCGATCGGGTCGTGGCCCAGCAATGGGAGCCCATCTTCGACGTGGCATATTTTCCTTCCGAAAGGGGACCATACAACTTCAATCCTAACCTGAATAACCTGGGATTCTTCAACAACCCGCGGGAGAACTTCGGCGCGATCACGAATGCCATCCGCACCGAAGTGGATTTTGACAAGTCGAACATCGAGTATATCGAATTCTGGTTGTTGGATCCATTTATCAAGTCGAGTGACGGTGTGGTTCAGGACGGCTTTTTTAACAAGTCGAACGAGACGGGAGGAAAGCTCATTTTTCAGTTGGGAAGCATATCTGAAGACGTGATACCCGATAACAGGCACGGCTTCGAAAACGGTCTGCCACCCGATGGCAACCTCGCCGCGGGCGCAACCGAAACGGAGTGGGGCTACGTTACCACGCAACAATTTCTAACCAATGCCTTCGACAATTCCTCGCAGGCCCGGGCAAACCAGGATGTGGGACTTGATGGTATCCCGAACGAGAAAGAAGCAACCAAATTCGAGGAGTTTATGGATGCCGTGGCAGGGCTTTCGGCAGAGGCGCGGGAAAGGATCCAACTCGACCCCTCTGCAGACGACTTCAGATATTTCCTCGATTATCCTGTGGGTCCGCAGATCGTTGAGCGCTACAAGAACATCAATGGGATGGAGAACAACACGCCTATCGCTGGGAATGATGTTGTGGCGAGATCGGGAAGCCCCTATCCCGATAACGAAGACCTAAATGCGGACAACACGCTTAACGAGTTGGAAGAGTACTACGAATACGACATCGATTTGCGGCCGGGTCAACTCCAGATCGGTAGCGAGTATATCGTCGACCGAATTGTCACCACACCCCAACAGAGCAATGAACAGGTAACGTGGTACCTGTTTCGTATACCCGTCAGGGAGTTCGAAAACCGGTACGGCAACATCACCGGGTTCAAGTCGATACGCTATATCCGTATGGTACTCACCGATTTCGCCGAGCCGGTCGTGCTGCGCTTCGCTAACTTCCGCATGATTGGAAGTCGCTGGAGAAGATACCCGGGTCAACTGTGGGAAAGCGGGCTTATCGAGACGCCGGAGCCCAACCTGGATAACTTCACGGTATCCGTGGTGAACCTGGAAGACAACTCATTGGCAGATCCTGACAACAACAAGTCGCCCTATCGGATACCGCCCGGAGTCGTACGCGACCGTGACAACGCATCAACCATCACGAGGTTTCTCAATGAGCAATCGGTGCAGTTCTGCGTCGACAACCTCCTCGACGGCGATGCGCGCGCAATCTACAAGAACTTTGATGCAGACCTGTTCAACTACGGTCGGATAAAGATGTTCCTCCACGCAGACAGCGAATCGGAAGACGATGCGCTTACTGCATTTATTCGATTGGGAACCGACTTCGACCAGAACTACTATGAGATCGAAATTCCACTGAAGGTAAGTCGCGTCACCAACACAGCCAATCCGGACCTGCGTGAGATATGGCCGGAAGAAAACGAAATCGACCTGGAGCTTGTTGAACTCACGGCGCTTAAGGTTCGTCGCGACCGCGAGGGCTTCCCGTTGACTGAAGTCTATGAGAGCGACCCTGTTGGACGACACCGCATTCGTATTCTCGGACGGCCCGACCTCAGCAGTGTACGAACCATTATGATCGGTGTTCGCAATCCACGCACAGCCGACAAGCGCTCACACTCTGCGTGCGTGTGGGCTAACGAACTGCGTCTCACCGACTTTGACCGGACGCCGGGCTGGGCTGTAAATGCTACGCTCAATGCGAAGCTTGCCGACTTTGCAACAGTAACCGGCGCGTTCCGCCACACTACTTTCGGATTTGGCGGAGTGAGCTCCAAAATCATGGAGCGCACGCGCGACGAGACAACCGCTTACGATGTGGCTGCAAACGTGAATGTCGACAAACTGCTGCCCGGCAATACGGGAATTCGTATACCCATGTTTGTAAGCTACGAACGCAGCGTCAGCAATCCGCAGTTCGATCCCGCGAATCCGGACGTGCGCATTGATGCCACGTTGCGATCGTTTAATACCAGTGAGGAGCGGAACGATTACCTTGAGCTCATTCGGGATCAGTCTGTCCGACGAAGTCTGAATTTCACGAACGTACGAAAGGTGAAAGTAAGACCCGACGCACCAACACGCATATACGATATCGAAAACTTCTCGTTCAGTTATGCGTTCAGCGAGGCTACCCGGTCCAATTTCAACATCAAAGAACAGCTAAACCTGCAGCATAGAGCGTCCGTTGCCTACAATTTCGCGCCTAAGGCAACGGGTATTGAGCCATTTAAGAACGCCAAAGGACTCAACTCACCGTGGCTGCGTCTGATTAAAGACTTTAACATCGGATTGATGCCTTCCAATATCGCCGTGCGAGCAGACCTGGATCGTTCATTCAGCAAGTATATATATCGCAATGAAGGTGGTATTGGCGAGATCTCGAACTTCCAGAAGTATTTCATCTTCAACCGGACGTACAACCTGCGGTGGGCGCTGTCGAAGAACCTGACGTTTGACTACAACGCGCGCGCCAACGCCGTCGTGGATGAGCCGGAAGGTGAGCTCGACACCGAAGAAAAGCGCGACGAGGTTATGGACAACCTGAAGAAGTTCGGTCGGATGAAGAATTTCGATCAAACGGTGTCCGTCAACTACACGCTTCCCCTGGATAAGATTCCTGCTGTCGACTGGCTGCGGGCGGACTACCGCTACTCGGCAAGTTACAATTGGCGTGCGGGACCACTGAACAAACCCGACTCGATTACAATTCAAACAGGCGAGCAGGATATCCCGGATAGCCTCGATTTCAGGAATACCATCCAAAACAACCGTGAGCAAAACTTCTCCGGTACCATAGATTTGGTAAAGCTGTACAACAAGAGCAAGTTCCTGAGAGAGATCAACACGCCGCCGCGGCCACCGTCGCGTATTCCAACAGGCGGAAGAACACCACAACCTCAGCCGCAGCAGGATACTACGCGAAAGACACCTTCTGCAATCAAGGGGCTGTTCCGGCTGATCATGTCCCTGCGATCCGTGAATGGCACATACACGAAGTCTGAGGGAACCATGCTTCCGGGCTTCACACCATCACCGTACCTTTTTGGTATGGACCGCGATTTTAGTTCACCAGGATGGGGCTTCATACTGGGTAACCAGGATCCCAACATTCGTTTTGACGCTGCGCGGAACAATTGGCTTGTCCAGCAATCGAGCCTGACAATACCATTCACACAGACGCGCTCCACGTCACTCAACCTGCGCGCCAACGTTGAGCCGACGCCGGACCTGCGCATTACGATCGATGTGAAGAAGGACGCCATGACGGCATACCAGGAAATCTTCCGGTTCGACCCTGACAACCCGATTGCCAACGATTATGGATTCGCTTCACTAAATCCAAGCCGAAGCGGAAGTTATCGCATTTCGACGATGACGATAAGGACCGCATTCAATGGCGACAATGGAGAGAAAGAGTCGTCGGCTTTCAATGACTTTGAGCAAAACCTGGAGATCATCCGCAGCCGGTTTGCCGTAATTACAGGACAACCGGAATTTGACACCGCATCGCAGGACGTTCTGATTCCTGCATTCATCGCGGCTTACACCGGCCAGGATGCTAAATCAATCAGTCTTTCGCCCTTCCCGAGTTCGCCTTTGCCTAACTGGCGCGTGGAGTATACCGGGTTGAGCAAGTTGCCGGCGTTGCGTGAAGCATTCCAGATGGTATCGATCACGCATGCGTATACAGCATCGTATTCCGTTGTCAACTATTCGAACTCGCTTCAGTACAGCGATCCCAGTTACCTCGGTTTGAATATTCCCATTGAGGATTACAACCGGCGGTATTTCGGAATTAACGAAAATGGTGTGCCCGTTCCGGTGTATGTTGTCAACCAGGTGCTTATTTCAGAACAGTTTGCACCGCTGATCGGTATTAATGTGCGCACAAAGAGTCGGCTCTCTGGTAATCTCCAATATCGGACCAAGCGCGACCTCGCGCTCAACATTTCAAATGCGCAGGTAACTGAAGTCAGCAGTAAGGATGTATCATTTGAACTTGGCTATACGAAGAACAATATGCGACTGCCATTCAAGACACAGGGTCGGACAGTCGTGCTGAAGAACGACTTCACGTTCCGCTTTAATTTGACCGTGTCCGATACCAGAACGCTGCAACGGAAAATCGGTGAGCTAGGCACCGTAACCAACGGCAACATCAACTTCCAGCTGCGGCCGAGCATTGCGTACGCATTGAACGAAAAACTCAACGTACAGGGGTATTTTGAAAGGACCATTAACGAACCCCTCATTACAAGTTCATTCCCGCGGGCTACCACCCGGTTTGGTATCAGGGTAAGCTTCAATCTTGCTCAGTAAGAGCACTTGATCAAAAATTCCTTATTTTGCCGCGTCGAAAAAACACTTGAATGAATATCCCAGAAGAACTCCGGTACACCCAGGACCACGAATGGATCAGAATTGAAGGCAAAACCGCAACTATTGGTATAACCGACTTCGCCCAGGGGGAACTGGGCGACATCGTGTATCTCGACATCACGACAAAAGGTCAGGATCTTGCGCAACACGATGTCTTTGGCACTGTAGAAGCGGTGAAAACCGTATCCGATCTCTTCATGCCGGTCAGCGGAAAGGTAACAGAGATAAATCCTATCCTCGAAGGCAGCCCTGAGAAAGTCAATGAAGACCCTTACGGTGAAGGCTGGCTCATCAAAGTGGAGGTTGCCAACCCCGCAGAGGTTGACGGACTGCTGACCGCACAGGCCTACAAGGAGTTAATCGGGGCCTGAGCATTGGCCAAACTAATTGGAGGGCGGAGGTGTTTTTAGCTTGACGCCTCTCCAAGTGAATGAATTCCAATGATTGAGCTACCTGTAATTTCAGGCGACCCACAGCGGAAAAAGAAACCCGACTGGCTTCGAGTAAAACTTCCGGTCGGGCCGGACTATGCGCGGGTGAGAAGGGTCGTCGACCAGCATAAGCTGCACACCATATGTGAAAGCGGAAACTGTCCCAACATGGGAGAATGCTGGGGTGCAGGGACGGCTACGTTTATGATCCTCGGTAACATCTGTACCCGGAGTTGTACGTTCTGCGCTGTAGCAACGGGACGACCCACCGAGTACGATACGGATGAACCTCGCCGCGTGGCGGAAGCCATCAAGAAGATGGGTGTGAAACACGCCGTCATTACCTCAGTGAACCGAGATGAACTGAAAGACCGTGGCGCAGAAATCTGGTATCAAACCGTCGTCGAAACCAAAAAGCTGAGTCCGGAAACTACTATTGAAACGCTCATTCCGGACACAAAGGGAAATTGGGAGGCGCTTGAACGCATGATCTCCGGTGGACAGGAGGTGGTGTCACACAATATGGAGACGGTGAAACGTCTCTATCGCAACGTACGTCCTCAGGCAAAATACGAGCGAAGTCTTGAGCAGATCCGACGCATTCGTGAGTTCGGCAAACGGACAAAATCGGGGATCATGCTTGGCCTGGGCGAAACGAAGGAAGAGGTGTTTGAAGCAATGGATGACCTGGTAGAAAACGGGCTTCTCATTCTTACACTTGGTCAGTACCTTCAACCTACGCGGCTCCATCACGAAGTCATCGAATACATCCATCCGGATACATTTGAGATGTACAAGGAAGAAGGACTAAAGAGAGGACTCAAGTACGTAGAAGCCGGCCCGCTGGTACGCTCTTCATACCACGCCGAACGTCACGTCAACGTGCCTCTCGATTAAGGGCAACACAGACAGTCCAAAAAATCACGGAACTGGAATTCGCTCGTCGCGATTAGCCGCTTCCCATGCCGTATAGAAAATACACTGTGCGCGCTTCGCGAGTAAGTCGTATTCAATCTTATCCGCCTCATCGCTTGGCTTGTGATAATCTTCATGAAGCCCGTCGAAGTAAAAGATGATCGGCACGCCGTGCTTGGCAAAGTTCCAGTGATCCGAGCGATAAAATAGTCTCGTAGGATGATCGCGGTCGTTATACTTGTAATCGAATATCAGATCGCAGTACTTGTTGTTGACGCTTTCGCTGAACTTGTTCAGAGCAGATGACTTTTCTCCTGTGCCGATGATGTACACATAGGGAGCGCTGTCTTTGTGCTCGGCATCCCTCCGACCAATCATGTCGATGTTCAGATTGAGGACCGTTTTCTCCATGGGGAATACGGGATTGTCGGCATAATGAGCTGAACCGAGCAGACCTTTCTCTTCGCCCGTGAAAGCCATGAAGAGGATACTGCGTCGCGGACCAGCACCGTCGCGTTTCGCATCGGAGAACGCCTGGGCAAGCTGCATGACGGCAGCTGTACCTGACGCGTCATCGTCGGCGCCGTTGTTGATTGAATCTCCTCGTACTGGTTTGGTAATGCCAACGTGATCATAGTGCGCCGTCACTACCACTACTTCATCGCTGAGATCCGTACCTTCCAGGAACCCGAGGACATTTTCAGTAGGGATGGTGACGACTTTAACCTCAGTGCGATAGCTCACGGTCGACGGCTTGATACGGGTAAGCGGTTTCTTTGCAGGATCTTCGTTTGCCACGGCCTTTAGTTTTTCGGGCGATACGCCCATTAGCGTGTTAATGATGGAAGGTGCCACCACGAATGAGCCCGAATTGGGTGCATACACGCGCGGTTTTTCCAGGGAAGGTCTTTCACTCCGCATCGATGAACGCTCACGAAACGCCAGGTCATCAAATTCCCTTTCACTATCGGTACCCCAGAGAAAAACCATTTTTGCGCCACGCTGGCGGGCACGGCTCACCTCGGGGAGGTTGTAGAGTCGACCGTCGGCGATCCTGATAAGCACCGCCTTGCCTTCAACATCGAGGGTGTTGAAGTCTTCTTCCCGGCCATGCCCCACATACACCAGGGGAACGGTAACTTCTCCTCCGGAGTCCGCTTTACCCTGGTAAACAATTTTTCCTGCATGGTGAAAGATCTTTTGGCCGGCTTTGACATAAATCTCACCCGGTTCGGCGCGATAAAGCTCGAGCGTTTGAAAATAGCCGCCGTCCACAGGACCCTTCAGTCCTATTTTCTCAAAATGGGCACGAATATATTCAGCAGCTTTGCGCTGACCGCGAGTGCCGGTCTCTCTGCCCTCCAGGGAATCAGACGCAAGCACGGAAACAAATTCGCGAAGGCGTTCAGCGGTAATGCGGGCAGCATATCCCTCTACATCCGAGGTATCCGGGATGAACAAAGCTGCCCCGAGGGCAAAAGGAACACAAAACAAAAGAATTCGCATACGCAGAGATTAAAGCCGGCTGCAAGATAACACCTTTTTCGCCCACCATGTTGTCACGCAGTTAAGCTAACCGTCCCTCATTTTGGGGGGATTCTGCTAAAATTACCTGGACTCGGTTACCTTTGTGGCCGGAAACTGGGATATTGAAATGAACACCGACTTTCAGGGTAATCGCGAATTCCTTTACCGGCATATCGGCCCGGATGCTGATCAGATTTCAGAAATGCTTAGAACGATCGGAGTGGGTTCACTCGAGGAACTCATCGATCAAACAATCCCAGACAACATCCGGCTAAAACAACCTCTTGCTCTTCCCGAACCGCTTTCTGAAGCAGCGTTCATCGCGTCATTCAACAAGATGATGGCGCGCAATCAAATATTCAGGTCATACATCGGCACGGGCTACTACAACACCTACACTCCTGCCGTTATCCGCAGAAACATTCTGGAAAACCCGGGATGGTACACCGCCTACACCCCCTACCAGGCGGAAATTTCCCAGGGACGGCTTGAAGCGCTTATCAACTTTCAAACCGTAATCATCGACCTCACCGGCTTGCCGCTGGCGAACGCTTCACTTTTGGATGAGGCAACAGCCGCAGCGGAAGCCATGCACATGTTGTTCGCTGCACGCAAGGGCGACAAAGCGCAGGCGCGAAAGTTCTTCGTTGATCGCAACACGTTTCCGCAGACGCTGGACGTGCTTCGCACGCGTTCCGTTCCTTCGGGCATTCAGTTGCACGTAAACGACATTGACACACTGGATCTCTCTGATCCGGACTTGTACGGGGTGTACTTGCAGTATCCTGACAACAATGGTGCAGTTCGCGATCATCAGGCATTTATTGAGAAAGCGCATGCTAACGGGGTCATGGTCGCAATGGGGGCCGACCTCCTGGCTTTGACTTTACTGAAATCACCGGGCGCAATGGGCGCTGATGTTGTTGTTGGATCGGCGCAACGATTCGGTGTTCCGATGGGATATGGAGGACCCCATGCTGCGTTCTTCGCCACGCGTGAAGAATTCAAGCGCCACATGCCTGGCCGAATTATCGGCGTGTCTGTTGATGCTTCAGGCAAGCCCGGATACCGAATGGCCCTTCAAACACGCGAGCAACACATCAAACGTGAACGCGCGACATCGAACATCTGCACTGCGCAGGTACTGCTCTCGGTGATGGCTGGCATGTATGCTGTCTATCATGGTCCGGAAGGACTCAAGCGCATAGCAACGGAAGTACATGAGCTGGCAACATCTCTCGATCTGAAGTTGCGCATGCTCGGCTTTGAGCAACGCAATGCGCAATTCTTCGATACGCTTAAGGTAGCAGTTTCAGATACCGACAAGATCAGAGCAGAGGCGTTGAGTCGTCAGATCAACTTCCGCTATTTCTCTGATGGTCATGTAGGAATATCACTTGATGAAACTACTACAGCGTCGGACGTCGACGACATCGTAGCAATATTCAGTGCATGCGCGTCAGGTTCGGGATCCACGAATGGTCAGGCACGGCCGTTGCCGGAATCATTGCGACGCAACGATGCTTTCCTGACGCACCCTGTGTTCAACCGGTATCATTCCGAGCATGAAATGCTTCGGTACATCAAGCGCTTGGAGAACAAAGACCTTTCGATGGTGCACTCTATGATACCGTTGGGGTCTTGCACGATGAAACTCAACGCCACTACGGAGATGCTTCCCATCACGTGGCCGGAACTCGCCAATATCCATCCGTTCGTTCCGCTCGAACAGGCTAGCGGCTACCAGGAGATGATACGGAACCTCGAAGCGTGGCTGAGAGAGATCACAGGCCTCCCCGGAGTTTCTCTTCAACCGAACAGCGGAGCACAAGGTGAATACACGGGGTTGATGGTCATCCGTGCATATCATCAGTCCCGCGGCGAAGAACGCCGAAACGTTGCACTCATACCGTCGTCGGCACATGGTACCAATCCCGCCAGCGCTGTGATGGCCGGAATGCGTGTGGTGGTGGTAAAATCAGATACTGATGGCAAGGTGGATGTTGACGACCTGCGACAAAAAGCCGAGGCGCACAAAGATGATCTTGCGTGTCTCATGATTACGTATCCATCGACGCACGGTGTTTTTGAGGAGCGTATCGTAGAGATCTGCGACATCGTTCACCAATTTGGGGGAATGGTGTATATGGACGGTGCCAATATGAATGCGCAGGTTGGCCTGACGTCACCGGCCCGCATTGGCGCAGATGTCTGTCACCTCAACCTTCATAAGACGTTCTGCATTCCACATGGCGGCGGCGGTCCGGGTATGGGGCCAGTTTGCGTGAGCGAGGCGCTGGCACCCTTCCTGCCAGGTCACCCTGAAGTTCAAACCGGAGGTAATTTCGCAATACATGCTGTGTCAGCAGCGCCGTGGGGCAGCGCCAGCATACTTGCGATATCCTATGCCTACATTGCGATGATGGGTGCTGAAGGGCTGACACAAGCGACGCGCATCGCCATACTGAATGCAAACTACATCAAGAGCCGGCTGGAAGGTCATTATAGTACGCTTTACGCGGGTAAGAGCGGACGCTGCGCTCACGAAATGATTGTCGACTGCCGGGCCTTCAAGAAAGTAGGCATCGAAGTGGAAGACATTGCAAAGCGACTCATGGACTACGGCTTTCACGCACCTACCGTCTCGTTCCCTGTGGCAGGTACGTTAATGATTGAGCCGACTGAAAGTGAGACGAAGGAAGAGTTGGATCGGTTTTGTGATGCATTGATAGAAATACGAAGTGAGATTCGTGAAATAGAAGAAGGCATTGCAGACAGAGAGCGGAACGTGTTGAAGAACGCGCCGCATACCGCTGCTGCAGTTACCGCCGATGATTGGAATATGCCGTACAGTCGCACCAAGGCTGCCTATCCGTTGCCCTTTGTAGCCGAAAGCAAATTTTGGCCTCCGATCGGACGTATAGATAATGCCTATGGTGACAGAAACCTCGTGTGCAACTGTATACCGGTAGATGCCTACGATAGGCCGAATCCGGTTGCGGTTTAACACGACGTTTCGTTAACTTTTCATTTACGGGCAGCCCTGTTTACCCAGAATCTTGCATGTGAAATCCGATATTCAGAATACGGGCAAAGACCGCCTTCCCTGGTGGACCTGGGTGGTGCCCTTTGTCGTGTTGCACCTGGGCAGCCAGGTTGCAATAATGACAAGATATGATCAGGGCGTGGCCGACTACTACCTGCCCACTGCTATTTCCGTTATTCTCGTCAACATCTGGGGCCCCTGGCGCACGATTCCTGCAGCTTACATCAACGCGACATTGAGCACATACCTGTGGGATGTTGAAAACGCACTGCTCTGGCCAGTATACGCTTTTCCGGAAACACTGATGGTGTTCCTTTCATGGTACTGGTTTACATATCGACTGAAAGGCAAGTACTGGCTCCCCAACATTCGCAACCTGCTGTTGTTTCTCGTATTCGGGCTTTCGCTTCCTATCCTGATCGAAATCGCTTTGCTGGAATCGGTTCAGGTCTACTTCGGTGAACACGATATATCTGACGCGCTCCCCTATTTCACGCGCAATATTCTGTCTGAATTCATAGCTAATTTCGGATTAACACTGCCGGTATTGACATTCGTCACACCGTGGCTTCAACGACGCCACCTTCTGTACATTACCCCTCCAACGCTACTACCAATGCCTGGACCTGCTCGTCGTCAAGTCATCGAAGTAGGTGTTGTGTTCGCAGTACTGACCGCGCTGACTTATCTCATCCCCTTCGAGAGGTTCTGGTTTATCTACGGCATTTTGTCTTTGTACATCGCCTTGCGTCATGGATTTGGCGGTGCGATCATTACGAACCTGTATATTCTTCTCATCACCTATATCATTCCTACCCTGGCGGAAGGTGGAGGCCCAGCGTCCATGGACGTGATATACATTTTCCTTGGTACTTCGATGCTGTTTGTCTTTGCGGCCATTACAGGACGTGTCATCAGCGATCTCCGTATCACTGAAAAGCAGTTATACCTGCAGAACGCTCAACTCGAACTCGCTAATAAGGAACTGGATCATTTCGTGTATAGCGTATCGCACGATCTAAGCGCGCCGCTGAAATCGATACTCGGTCTCGTGGCTGTCAACAGACTTGCAACCACGCATGAAGAAAAAAGCGAGACCGTAAACAAAATCGAGACGAGTGTTGTAAAACTCGAGTCGCTCATTCGTGAAATCCTCGACTACTCTTATAACAAACGTCTTCAGCTGAAGGTTGAACCGATCTGCCTCAAAACACTTTGTTCCGAGATACTGGATAGCCTCGCATTCATGGAGGGGTATCACAACATCAAGATTTTGATGGAAACCGACGGGGTGTCCGAGGTTTACAATGACAGGACGCGCCTGAAATTGATCCTCAATAACCTGCTGGCCAATGCCATCCTGTTTCAGCGAAAGGCCCCCGGCCACGAGCCTTATGTGAGGATCAGCGCGCGCCGGGAAAACGAGTTCGTGCTGATCTCTGTAGAAGACAACGGCGAAGGGATAAAACCCGGGCTTCAAAACAAGATTTTCAACATGTTCTTTCGCGGAACGATCACCTCAAAAGGTTCGGGTCTTGGACTTTATATCGCCCGCGAAGCCGCAGAGAAAATTTCCAGTCGTATCTTCGTAAAGTCGGAATACGGAAAAGGATCCGTGTTCACCCTCGCCGTACGGAATTTGGAGGAGGAAGCGGCGCAGAGCTAATTGGTGATCGGTAATCGGTAGGGTTTGCTAAAAGACGAACACGCAAACCTCGGGCCGGCCCAACTTCAACACATCAACACATCAACACATCAACACATTAACACATTAACACATTAACACATCAACACATCTACAATGTTCCTCTTCGATTCATTCAAATCCTGGGAAGACTATCGTCGCGAGCGGAAAATCTCGCTGCATGAGGTCGTGCTGGAGTATGAGCAGGAGCAGAAAGGACACAGTCCCGAGGAGGTGCTTGCGGGGCTGAACAAAGCCTGGCAGGTTATGAAAGAGGCGGTTGACACCGGATTGACGCAGGATACAAAGTCACGTTCCGGGATGATCGACAATGGCGGGAAAAAAGTGTTTAACGCCAACGTCGCCGTACTGAGTCGCGAATTTCAGGAATTGATTGCCCGGGCGCTGGCGGCAAAGGAGGTCAACTCGTGTATGGGAAGGATTGTCGCGGCACCGACAGCGGGAGCAAGTGGCATCATGCCCGGCGTGCTGTACACGGCACAACGCATTCACAACATTCCTGATGAAAAGATCATTGAAGGCCTGCTGGTGTCGGCTGGCATTGGCCTGATCATCGAACAGCGGGCTTCGCTTGCTGGCGCCGTCGGTGGATGTCAGGCCGAAACGGGCAGCGCAGCGGCGATGGCATCCGGAGCGGTCGTATATTTGCTTGAGGGTAGCAGCGAGGCTGTATTTAACGCCGTAGGCACGACCATCCAATGCATGTTGGGTCTTGTATGTGACCCTGTGGCAGGTCTGGTAGAAGTTCCTTGCGTTGTACGCAACGCGAGTGCCGCGGCCATTGCATTTGCCGCAGCACAGATTGCCCTGGCGCGTGTTGACAGCGTCATACCCGTCGACGAAGTGATCGACGCTATGGGCGAGATTGGAGCCAGCATGGAAGCCAGGTACAAGGAAACGGCACAGGGCGGTCTGGCCGCAACACCAACAGCACAACAGATTGCGAAGCGTACGTTGATACGCGACATCGATGTTCTTCCGAATGATCAGCCGGAAGGCCTCAGGTAGTTGATGGCCGTGTCGCCGAGGAAATAGATGAGCACGGTCAACGCCACGGACCAGAACGATGCTGACACAAACATGTAAATAATCAGTTTATCGCGAGGGCTGCCAAATCCCACGGCAAGTAACGCACCACCTATTGGCGTCAGTAACAATGGCGTAAGCGCAGCGACACCAGCAAGTCCATACTTTCTCCAAATCCTCACGAACTTTTTGTTCTTATCTGAGAAGCGGTTGTTGCGTTTGAAGTACTTGTTGATGATGTACTTCTTGATCAGTTCGCCGAAAAAAGCGAACGCCAGGACTACCGTCATCATCCCTGCTACAGTGGTAAGGATGGTGGTGACCATATTCAGCTTGGCCAGGTATCCTCCAACGGGACCAAGGATAAATTTGAGCATACTTGAAAAATACACCGGGATTGCCCGCGCAAGTTCTTCCCACATAAATAGCAGATGTTCGTTCCATGATCGCGGAATCGGTCAAAGCTTTTCGCCGTAACCGAGATCGCCCGCATCGCCCAGCCCGGGCACGATGTAAAATCTTTCGTCCAGCTTTTCATCAATGGCGAAAGTCCAGATCGAAAAAGATTCCTTCATATGTTCCTGAATATACGCAATACCTTCCGGTGCGGCTACCAGAACGGCGACATAAATGTGCTTTGGTCTGCCAAACCGGGTGAGTTCGTATACAGCACGAACAATTGAGCGTCCGGTTGCCAGCATTGGGTCGATAAGAATGACCAGCTCATCGTCCAAGGCGCCAGTGGCAACGTAGCCCAGGTTGATGCTGATTTCTGCGCCACCTTCTACACGCCCGGCACCCACAAATCCGCTTGGCGCCTGATCAAACACATCCAGAAATCCCTGGTGATACGCCAATCCCGCCCGCAATACGGTTATCAGGACCGGCTGCTTCGCCGGAACCTGCATTGGTTTCGTGCCTAAAGGTGTAATGACGTCTTTGCTGACGTAGGGAAAGTCGCGCGAAATTTCAGTTGCCATAATTCTTCCCAGTCGCTGCACGTTGAACCGAAAGCGGAACCTGTCGCCCTGGATGTTTCGGTCCCTCAATTCACTGAGGTACTGATTGGCAATTGAATTTTTTTCGCCTAGGTTGTGGACCATAAACTCTCCCGTTGAAAATTAGCAAAAAAACTTTGGTCGCTAATGGATGTGAAACTTCTCAGGCAGCTTTGTGAAATCCACGCGCCCTCCGGAAACGAGTCCGGTATGACAGAGTTCGTACTGGACTACGTAAACCGGCGTAGTCGCGGCTGGAAATTCCATCCTGAGATTTTTCACGGTGACGCATTTCAGGACTGTATTATTCTGAAGTTCGGTACGCCCCGAACTGCCGTCTTTGCGCATATGGACAGCGTCGGATTCACGGTGCGTTACTTTGATCAGCTTGTGCCGATTGGAAGTCCTGAAGCTCCCGCCGGCACACGTCTTGTCGGCAATGACGCTCTTGGTGCAATTGAATGCGAACTTCAGTATGATCATGAAGGGCACGCCGCCTATCGTTTTGGTCGCGCGATCGAGCGTGGCACAGACCTCACCTACAAGGTGAACTTTCACAGTAAGGGTGACTTCGTAGAATCTGCCAGTCTTGACAACAGGGTTGGCGTATACGTGGCGTTGAAACTGGCCGAAACGCTTCGCGATGGTGTAATCTGTTTCAGTTGTGGCGAAGAACATGGTGGAGGAACAATACCGTTTCTCATTCGTCATGTGTTCGAATCGTGGGGTGTGCGTCAGACGCTAGTCGCGGATGTGACCTGGTCCACCGATGGCGTTCATCCGGGTGAAGGGCCGGTAATATCGCTTCGCGACAGGCACATTCCACGCAGGAATTACATCAACAAGATTTGCAAGCTCGCGGAAAAGTGGGGCCTTCCCCATCAGCACGAAGTTGAAGGTTCAGGATCAAGCGACGGCCGTGAATTGCAGGCGTCGCCTTATCCTATTGACTGGTGTTTTGTAGGCGTCTCGCAGGAGCGTCCCCACAGTCCCGCCGAAAGAGTTTACAAAGGGGATGTTGACCAGATGGTCGCGTTCTACGAATATCTCATGGAACACCTGTGACGTCCGGTGGCTGTGGAGGTTTTGCAAAATGCGGTTATCTTTGACCCCCCAGCCTAACGGGAATGAAAATCCAGGACCTGGAATTTGAGCCTTTTATCAGCAGCGCAGACGTGCAGGCGCGCATCGCTTTTCTCGCAGAGGCCATCAGCCGCGACTATGCAGGTTTGACGCCTGTGTTCCTTCCGGTGCTCAATGGCTCGTTCATGTTTGCAGCCGATTTGATCCGCAAGGTTACCATACCCTGCCGCGTGTCGTTCGTAAAGATCGCTTCTTACGTGGGGATGGAATCCACTGGCGACCTCAGGACGCTGATCGGGCATGAAGAAAGCTTGTTTAACCAGGACCTCATTATTGTAGAGGACATCGTCGATTCAGGGTTGACGCTCCGTAAGATCATGGACGAGTTGCGGTCGCGCGGCACGCGTTCCATTGAAGCAGTGGCGTTGCTTCGAAAAGCACCTGCGAGAGAGCGATCCATCGACGTGAAGTACGTCGGATTCGATATTGATAAAGAATTCGTCCTCGGTTACGGCCTCGACTACAACGGACTGGGTCGCAACCTTAACGAGATCTACAAGGCGCTGGATTATCCTCAGGACAAAACCTAAACCAACCTTATTAAGCAATCAAAATTGTTGTCATGCTGAACATGATCATCTTCGGCCCACCCGGAGCGGGAAAGGGCACACAAAGCCAAAAGCTCATCGAGAAGTATGGACTCGTTCATATCTCGACGGGCGACCTCTTCCGTTGGCACACGCGGAATAACACGCCGCTGGGCAAGAAGGTTAACGACATCATGGCGAGCGGAGCGCTTGTACCCGATGAGATCACTATCGCCATGCTGGAAGAAGAAGTTCAAAAGACGCCAAATGCAGCAGGCTTCCTCTTCGACGGATTTCCGCGAACCGTTGCCCAGGCTGAAGCTCTGGATGCATTCATGATGCGCCTGGGCATGACAATCAATTGTGTTGTGGCTCTCGATGTTTCAGAAGAAGAACTTCGGCAACGCATCGCGAAGAGAAAAGAAATCGAGAAGCGGGCTGACGACGATGAAGAAAAATTAAACAAGCGAATCGCAGAATACTTTTCAAAGACGATTCATGTATTGCCTTACTACGAAGCTCAGGGCAAACTTTATACGGTTAACGGAATTGGCGCAATCGACGATATCTTCGAATCCATCTGCGCCGTGATAGAAAAGGTAACGTAGAAGGGCTGGATGGCCTCCGAAAATTTTATCGACTACGTCAAATTCCTCTCAAGGTCGGGCAAGGGAGGTGCGGGCTTTGTTCATTTTCATCGCGAGAAGTTCAATCCCAAAGGTGGACCGGACGGTGGTGATGGCGGACGTGGCGGAGATGTCATACTGCGCGGTAATGAACAACTCTGGACCTTACTCCACCTGAAATATCGAAAGCATGTTCACGCAGAAGATGGGAAACCAGGTGAAGCGCAAAATCGCACCGGCGCCGCAGGCAAGGATGTAATTCTTGATGTGCCGCTGGGAACGGTGGCGCGTCGTGCGGAGACCGGCGAAATCATCGGCGAGATTCAGCGTCACGGCGAATCATTCGTACTGACGCCTGGCGGCCGAGGTGGAAAGGGTAACGCATTCTTCGCTACACCCACGCAACAGGCGCCCCAGTACGCTCAGCCCGGCGAACCCGGCATTGAGGAATGGATCATACTCGAGCTGAAGCTGCTTGCCGATGTGGGTCTCGTTGGCTTTCCAAATGCTGGCAAGTCAACACTGCTTTCGGTCATCTCAGCTGCAAAGCCAAAGATCGCCAACTATCCCTTCACAACACTGACGCCCAATCTCGGTGTCGTCTCCTACAGGGACGATCGGTCATTTGTGGTGGCCGACATACCGGGAATTATTGAAGGGGCAGCTGAAGGAAAGGGGCTCGGGCTGCGATTCCTTCGGCACATCGAAAGGAACTCCCTTCTGTTGTTTATGATCCCGGCAGATTCGCAGGATATCAGGGCGGAGTACAACATACTCATCGGGGAACTCAAGAAGTACAACCCGGAGTTGCTTGACAAAAAACGCCTTCTCGCGATCTCGAAATCCGATCTCCTGGACGATGAACTTCAGCGGGAACTGGAAAAAGAGCTTCCGGAGGGAATTCCTGCAGTGTTCATTTCCGCACTGACGCACCGCGGAATAGCAGATCTGAAGGATTTGATTTGGCAGCAACTGCAGGGCTGAAATCCCCAAAAAACGTGTGCCATTATGGCACGGTTAGGGATTTGGCAAACTTATTGACAATTTGCGATAGCGAGTTTTTATCCAGTAGTAACGTATTGCTATGACGAAAATGAACTCAGGAGAAGAAAAGGAGCATCAGGAGGAAATAGTGTCAGATAATCACCAGGAAATGCCAAAGAACGAGAAGGAAGAGGAGGTGCGTCCCCAGGAGGCTGCCACCGAAGAGGCTACTGAGCAGCCGACGGATCAGCAAGCCGCCGCTAACGAAGAGTTGATGGAAATGAAAGACAAATATTTGCGGCTGTATTCTGAGTTCGAAAATTTCAGGCGGCGCACGTCGAAGGAAAAGCTCGAGATGATTAACTCGGCAAACGAGCAGGTGATCAAATCGCTATTGCCTGTGCTGGATGATTTTGAACGAGCCGTGAAAGCTGTCGGCGACACCAAGACGGAAGTCACCGATGGGTTTATACTCATCGCCAACAAATTTCGCAAGATTCTGGACCAATTCGGACTCAAGTCCATGGACATATCTTCGGGGTCGGATTTTGATGCCGACTACCAGGAAGCGATTTCACAGGTCCCTACCCAAGATGAGAAATTGAAAGGCAAAGTTGTTGACGTTGTAGAAAAGGGATACCTGTTAAACGATAAGGTAATCCGCTACGCGAAAGTCGTGGTGGGCAATTAAGGATCAGATGTCAGCCAAGCGAGATTATTACGACGTTTTAGGGGTAAGCCGTTCGGCTACACCGGAAGAAATCAAGAAAGCTTACCGGAAGATAGCCATTCAGTATCACCCCGATAAGAATCCTGGGAACAAGGAAGCTGAAGAAAAATTCAAGGAAGCTGCCGAGGCATACGAGGTGCTGAGCAATCCTGAAAAGCGGGAGCAGTACGATCGCTTTGGCCATGCGCGTGTTGGAAACGGCGGGTTTGGCGGCGGCATGAACATGGAAGATATCTTCAGTCAGTTCGGAGATATCTTCGGCGGCTCTAATCCATTTGAAAGCTTTTTTGGCGGCGGCAGCACGCGTAGACGTGGCCGCAAAGGTTCCAACCTCCGCATTAAACTGAAGCTAACCCTTGAAGAAATCGCGAACGGCGTTGAAAAGAAAATCAAAGTCAACCGACTCGTTCGCGCGGAAGGCGTAACCTTCAAGACGTGTTCCACCTGCCAGGGAACGGGTCAGATGAAGCGCGTCGTGAACACCATGCTGGGTCAGATGGTGTCCGCGACGACGTGCCCGGCCTGCAATGGCTCAGGACAAGTCATCGATCGGCGTCCGCCCGGAGTCGATAGTTCTGGTCTTGTGTCAAAAGAAGAAGTGATCACCGTTCGGATTCCGCCTGGCGTTGCCGATGGTATGCAACTCTCCATGACCGGCAAAGGAAATGAAGCGCCCGGCGGCGGTCAACCCGGCGACCTGCTCATCCTCGTGGAAGAACAGGAAGACAAGTATCTGAAGCGCGATGGCAATAACCTGATATACGACCTGTACCTGAATTTTGCAGACGCTGCCCTTGGTACTACGGTAGAAGTGCCTTCTGTTGGCGGAAAGGTCAAAATCAAGATCGAGCCGGGCACCCAAAGCGGCAAGATTCTCCGGCTCAGGGGCAAAGGCCTTAAGGACGTAAATGGCTATGAGACCGGCGACCAGCTCATCCATGTCAATGTCTGGACGCCAAAAAAGCTGACCTCCGAAGAGCGCACCCTGCTCGAAAAATTGCGGAATTCGCCGAATTTTGAACCCAACCCTGATTCCGGCGACAGAAGCTTTTTTGAACGGATGAAGGAATTCTTTCAGTGAATAAGGCCAAATGCGCCTTTCTGCGGCTTTTTGCGGCCTTTCATCAAGAAAATCTTACATCCCGTAACCTAATGACGTTCAGGCCGTAACTAATGCCATGCGGATGTTATTTTGGCTCTTAATAACCGGGGTGCTGGGGACAGGGACGGGTTTTGGGCAGGTGAAGAGGCAGTTTAATGTCGAGAATACGGAGTCCTGTCGGGCCATTGCTCTCAGCGTTCGGGCTAACCGGGGGAATTGCTATATCAAACCCAGCCAAACCAGCGACATCCTCAATGTTTTCAGCAATCAGGACGCACAGTCCTTTTCCCATAATTTCAGCAAAGAAGTACGCAATCAGACCTGTTTCGTCTCCCTGACCCTCGAGGAGGACGTTTCGGGGGGATTCGGCCGGACCATATCCACCCGCATGTTCGGACAGCCCGAATCCCGGTCGGACAAGTACTGGAAGATGTACCTGACCGACATGAAACCCTATTTCCTTGAATTAAACTACGGCATGGGTCAGGCGCACGTCGACCTTTCCGGACTTTCCATCCGCAGGCTGAAGATCAGCACCGGAAGCGCGGATGTGAACGTTGGCTATGAGTCCCTTGAAAACCACATTGACATGGACACGCTCTATGTCAAAGCCGACCTCGGTAGCGTCAATGTGAAGAACATCAACTTTTCCCGCGCCCATAATGTCGTCGCTGATGTAGGCTTCGGCAACATGACGCTCGACTTCAGCGGACGACCGCTGGTAAGCAACAATGTCAAGGGAAGTGTGGGAGCAGGCAATCTCACCATCATCCTCCCTGATAATTCGGTTCCCGTCCTGGTAAAGGTACGGGATTCGTGGCTTTGTAGCGTCTCGATAAGCAAAAACCTGAAAAGCATCGGGAACAACACGTACGTCAACGAGGCATACGAAAAGAATCCCCGCAACCCGCTGCAATTCGACCTCGACGTATCGATGGGAAACATCATTTTCAAGCAATCGAACTGACTTCACTGACACCCGGCATTGCGCCTGTGCAATTCCTTCTTATCTTTTGCACTGAATAGCCCAGATGCCCTCACAATGTGGAAGCCATAGTCGCAACCAACATATCCAAGCACTACACCCAGCACACTGCCTTACGGAATATCAACTTCAGGATTCCCGATAGGAGTATCGTTGGATTGCT
Organism: Cyclobacteriaceae bacterium; assembly: GCA_036563875.1. Classification (GTDB taxonomy): domain Bacteria; phylum Bacteroidota; class Bacteroidia; order Cytophagales; family Cyclobacteriaceae; genus ZC4RG29. The sequence continues at coordinate 13,399 of DATCLO010000099.1, read as the reverse complement.
CGGGCCCAACGGCGCCGGCAAGACTACATTAATTCGCATCATCAACCAGATCATCACGCCGGACACAGGTCAAATCTCAATCTTTGGTGAAGCACTCGCACCGAAGCATATCAGCATGATCGGCTACCTTCCCGAAGAGCGCGGGCTCTACAAGAAGATGAAGGTTGGCGATCAGCTCACGTACCTCGCGCGGTTGCGGGGCATGACGAAGCAGGAGGCATTGGAGAGAAGCAAAGCGTGGGTTAAGAAATTTGAAATCGCTGAATGGTGGAATAAGAAGGTAGAGGATCTCAGCAAGGGAATGGCGCAAAAGATTCAGTTCATCAGCACCATCATGCACAACCCGCGCCTCATCATCCTCGACGAACCCTTTTCGGGATTTGATCCAATCAATGCGCAGCTCATTACGGAAGAAATTCTCCGGCTTCGCGAACAGGGAAGCACAATCATCTTTTCGACTCACCGCATGGAAACAGTGGAAGCGTTGTGTGATCACATCCTGTTGATCAACAACGCAGAGATTATCCTGGAAGGTGCCAAGAGTCGAATTCGCAGTCAGTTCCGGTCGGACACGTACGAAGTGCGACACGTCGGACGATTTGATACAGCGGCCACACCCTACACGCTGCTCAACAGTAATCAGATCGAGGAGGACTTGTTTCACTCAACGCTGAAGTGTCCTCGCGAAGAAAATCCCAACAAGATATTGCAATTCCTCATCAGCGTCACGGAGGTACACAGTTTCATTGAGAAGTTGCCGACCATGAGTGACATTTTCATCAGCCTGGTGAAAGGAGGTGATCGTGAATAAGATTCTTCTCGTAGCGCGTCAGGAGTTTCGCAACCGCGTTCACAAGCGATCGTTCCTGATCGCAACCATTCTGATCCCGCTCATCTTTCCTGCGATCTTCGGCATCCTGATCTATACGGCCATCCAACAGGAAAAGAGTTCAACACGCAAGGTCGTCCACTACATCGATGAAAGCGGATTGTTCAAACCTGTGAGTGATCAGTTCGACTTCCGTCCGTTCAATGGTCCGCTTGAAGATGCAAAGCGCGCCATCGCACACGACGATAGTTTTGGTTTGTTGTACATTCCGAAGTTCGATCTGTATCGTCCCCAAGGTATTATCCTTTACAGCACGGTCAACCCGGGTATGGGTGACATCGGCGCTTTGAACGGTCTGCTTGAACATCTTATCAGAGAAGCCAAAATGCGGGACCTTCAGGTTGATCAAAGTGTATTGGACCGCCTTTCTACGAATGTGAACGTGCTCTCAGTTAAGGTGGGTGAATCCGGTCAGGAGCAATCAGCAAACTCGGTAGTAATGTCAGGAGTCGGCATGTTGTTCGGCCTGTTGATGTATCTCTTCATCTTCATCTACGGCGCGCAGATCATGCAGGGCATCATCGAGGAGAAGACAAACAAGGTGGTCGAGGTGATTATCTCTGCGATTCGACCTTTTCAGCTCATGATGGGCAAAATCCTCGGTCTGGCGTCAGTCGGCCTGCTGCAGTTCCTGATCTGGATCGTGTTGATCACAGTGCTTTCAGCAGGGCTCTTTTTCTTCTTCGGGATTGATATGTCGCAAGGCCAGGCCGCTGGTCTCCCATCGGCGCCACCATCACAGAACGGAATTGCAGAAATTCTCGAGGTCTGGGATCAGATTCCGATTACCTTTCTATTGCTCACTTTTGTGTTCTATTTCCTGGGCGGATATCTCATCTACGGCGCTCTGTTTGCAGCGGTAGGTTCAGCCGTCGACATCCCGTCGGAGGCACAGCAGTTCATGTTTCCCATTACGATACCGATGCTTATTTCGTACATGAGCCTGTTCCTGTTTATTCTCCAGGATCCGCACGGACAGATAAGCATTTGGTTGTCGATCATACCGTTTACATCGCCCATTGCCATGATGGGAAGAGTTGCCTATGGTGTCCCCGGCTGGCAACTTGCTTTGTCCATGATCCTGCTAGTCGGCGGGTTTGTATTCACTACATGGCTGGCGGCGCGTATCTACCGCGTTGGTATCCTTATGCATGGTTCTAAAGTGAACTATCGGGTTCTTGCACGGTGGTTCATGATGCGGAATTGAGCCAGGCACCCGGAACCGCAAACTGATATTTTTTGGTTATTTTCCGGTCTATGGCAAAATCGTCGGGAGGTATCGGTTACTATCAGCACAACCCCGCCCTCAAGTGGGTGGTGCTGATCATTTCCGTCTTCATCAGCATCGGTTCGATCTATTACACGAATGTGCTGGTTGAGCAGCTGAAGACGAGAGAGCGCCAGCAGGTGCAGTTGTTCGCGAGAGCGATTGAATATACCCTGAACGACGACCTGAGCAGCAACATGCTCTTCGTCACGGGCGAGATCATCAACAAGAACAACTCGGTGCCCACTATCCTCGTCACTCGCGACGGTCAGTACGAGTCCCGTAACATTCACATCGATCCGGGGTGGTCTGAAGAACGCAAGAAACGCGTGCTCGAACAGCAACTCACAGAAATGAAAGCGATCTACGAGCCGATCGAGATCACATATCAACACGACGGCATAACTGAAAACTACGGTCACGTGTATTACCGTAACTCAGCGTTGCTCACACAACTGATCGTCTACCCGTACATTCAGCTCTCAGTGATTGCCATCTTCGGATTCATCAGCTACCTCGCTTTCAACTATTCGAAAGCCGCCGAGGAAAACCGAGTCTGGGTAGGCCTCGCGAAAGAGACGGCCCACCAGCTGGGCACACCGCTGTCGTCGCTCATGGCATGGCTTGAAGTGCTTCGGGAAAACGAGCAGCTGCGCGAACAGGGAATTGTGGATGAGTTGGAGAAAGACATCCGAAAGCTTACAATCGTGACCGAGCGCTTCAGCAGCATTGGATCGACCCCTGCGCTAAAACAGGAAAATGTGGTTACGCTGATCGACAATGTAGTTAACTATCTCCGTCCTCGCGTGTCATCGAAAGTGAACATCGAAGTCTATTCGCTTTCGGACCACATTGAGGCCTGGGTAAATGTGCCCCTCTTTGAGTGGGTGATCGAGAACCTTTGCAAGAACGCCGTGGATGCGATGGGCAACACGGGCACGATCACGATCAAGATTCTCAGAGGTAGCGAAGGGAAAGTGTTCATCGATGTGTCAGACACGGGCCGGGGTATTCCCCGTTCCAAAATCCCGATGGTTTTCAAGCCTGGGTTCACCACCCGTAAGCGCGGATGGGGGCTGGGGCTGGCCCTGGCAAAGCGAATTATTGAGGATTATCATTTCGGAAAAATTTTCGTCAAGTCGTCAGAGGAAAACGTGGGCACGACCTTCCGAATCGCCCTGAATTCGACATAAAAACCCCCTCCCGCCGGGGCCAAAAAATCATCCAAAGCCGGGATTGCCAATACAGGATATTACATTACCTTTGCGGTCGAATTTTCAGGCCTTAATCACGTAAAAACACAAAAATCGATGGCAAACACCGGCAGAATCACCCAGGTAATCGGACCCGTAGTGGATGTGGCGTTTGACGAGCCGGGAGCAAAGCTTCCCAATATTCTTGATGCACTTGAAGTCGTAAAAGAAGACGGAACCCGTGTGGTGCTGGAATGCCAGCAACACCTTGGCGAAGAACGCGTACGCACGATCGCTATGGAAGGTACCGAAGGGCTCATGCGCGGTATGAAGGTGGTTGACACCGGATCTCCCATCAAAATGCCGATAGGAGAAGACATCAAGGGCCGTCTTTTCAATGTCGTTGGCGAAGCCATCGACGGAATTCCTCAACCCAAGGGCGCCTCTGCCCTGCCGATCCACCGTCCGGCGCCCGCTTTCGAAGACCTGTCGACGTCGACAGAAGTACTTTACACCGGTATTAAGGTTATCGACCTGATCGAGCCCTATGCAAAGGGTGGAAAGATCGGTCTTTTTGGTGGTGCCGGTGTAGGTAAGACCGTGTTGATCCAGGAGCTTATTAACAATATCGCGAAAGCCTATTCCGGACTTTCGGTGTTCGCCGGTGTAGGTGAACGTACCCGTGAAGGTAACGACCTGCTGCGCGAAATGATCGAAGCAGGTATCGTCAACTACGGTGAAGAGTTCATGAAGTCGCTGCACGCGGGTGGCTGGGACCTCTCCAAGGTTAGCCCTGAGAAACTGGCCGACTCAAAAGCGACCTTCGTATTTGGACAGATGAACGAACCTCCCGGCGCACGTGCTCGTGTGGCCTTGTCTGGACTGACAATCGCTGAATACTTCCGCGATGGTGACGGTCAGGGTAAGGGTCGCGACATCCTCTTCTTTATCGACAACATCTTCCGCTTCACTCAGGCAGGTTCTGAAGTATCCGCGCTTCTCGGCCGGATGCCTTCCGCTGTGGGTTATCAGCCTACGCTTGCCACCGAAATGGGTGCCATGCAGGAACGCATTACGTCGACGAAGAACGGATCCATCACGTCAGTACAAGCTGTATACGTACCTGCCGACGACCTTACTGACCCCGCTCCGGCAACGACGTTCGCTCACCTTGACGCAACAACGGTATTGAGCCGTAAGATTTCCGAGTTGGGTATATACCCTGCTGTGGATCCGCTCGATTCCACATCGCGTATCCTCCGTCCGGAAATTGTCGGCGAAGAACACTACAACTGTGCACAGCGCGTAAAGAACATTCTGCAACGGTACAAGGAACTCCAGGACATTATTGCGATCCTCGGCATGGACGAGTTGTCAGAAGAAGACAAGCTCGTCGTAAGCCGTGCTCGTCGCGTACAACGCTTCCTGTCACAACCCTTCCACGTGGCCGAAGCGTTCACCGGTCTGAAGGGCGTGCTTGTCGACATCAAGGATACCATCAAGGGCTTCAATATGATTATGGATGGTGAGCTCGATCACCTCCCCGAAATGGCTTTCAACCTGGTCGGCGATATCAACTCGGCCATCGAAAAAGGAGAACGTATGATCGCAGAAGCCCGGGGCTAAGGTTATGTTACTTGAAATCTTAACACCTGAAAAAAAGATCTTTGAAGGCGAGGTTAGCATTGCCACCTTTCCCGGCGCCGACGGATCGTTCCAGGTACTTGATCACCATGCTCCCCTGATCTCTTTGCTCAAGGAGGGCGACGTCATCTACAAGGGTGCTGAAGCGAACGGTACGGTGAGGATAACTGGCGGAGTCGTAGAAGTTCTTAAGAACAAGGTCGTGCTCCTGGCCGACGGCGTGGTTGCCTAAATCAAAAGCTTACGAAGTAACAAAAAACCCCCCGACCTGGTCGGGGGGTTTTTTGTTGGGAGACCTGACGCTGCGGCTACTGGCGCGAGAGCCACAGCACGAAGAAGACGACGCCGATGATCAGGGCGATACCGCCAATGATCCAGAACACGTCCCCTCCGATTATTAGGGCAACGATACCCACAGCACCGAAGATGGCAGCCATCTTAAGGTCGTGGTCCATGGCCTGGGCTGCAGCCGTGGCCTTCACTTCATCGCCCTCTTTCTTTGCCTTGATGTAAGCCTTTACGAGTTCCTTCGCCTCTTTACGGAATTCTTTCCGCTCGGCCTTTGACATCTCCTTGTAGGACTTTACCGGAGCCTCGTCAGCAACTGCCGCAACAGGAGTGGGCTTGGTTTCCACGAACGTTGCCGATGGATTGGCTTCGGCGCTGGCCGACATGGCATTCGCGTCAAGCAGGAGCGGACTTTGGGAAATCGCCTGGGCCGTCACAGCATCCTGCTCCGGCAACTGCGCCTTCATACGTTCAGACGCGTGCCTGCCTGAGTTGTAATCAACCTTGTCAAACAGGTAGGTGTACTTCGGAGTAGAACAGGCCGCCAGAAAGACGGCAGCGAGAGGAATCAAGTATCTCATAGTGGTTGTATGAATGGTCACCTGAATATAGAAATTAATCGTTTAACAAATCGCTTTTCAAACTCCCAAAAAAAACGGAACTGACCAAATATGAATCCATATGTCAGCAAAATAATATTGTATATCGGAAGGATCAGCACATAATATAGTATAGTTGCCGTCGTACTGAAGGGCGGATCGCCCGCCAGAAGACGTAACACGGGTCCTTTGAGGTACACGACGGTGAATCCGGTACACGCAAACACAATCAACACAACAACAACCTGTCCGGCGCTCTTCAGCTTCCATCGTGTTCTGAGGCGTTCAATCCAACCAGGTCGCGACATGCTCATTCAATCTGTGAATTTTCTTCTACGTGTTTCCATAACCCTTCATTGGGCAGCGGCGCAGTGAATGACACCGGCTCTTTGCGTACCGGGTGAGTGAAACCCAGCCTCCAGGCGTGAAGGTAAATGCCACGGTACTCCGGTGCTGCCGGTCCGCCATATTTTACATCACCAATGATCGGCGCACCGACCGAAGCGAGCTGCGCACGGATCTGGTGGGGACGACCCGTCAACGGATTTACCTGGATGAGCCATCCGTGATCCGTCCTGCGTAATACCCGGTACGTGAGTTCCGCCTGCACGGCGCCGGCAACGGCACTGTTGTGAACCGAAACCTTGTTTCGCGCTTCGTCTTTCTTCAGCCAATGCACAAGCCGCGCTTCGTCTGCATCAGGACGTCGCGCGGTAAGGGCAAGATATGTTTTGGTGGTCTCACGAAGGCCGAACAGGCGATTCATCCGCGACAACGCCTTGGACGTGCGCGCGAGCACAACAACACCACTAACGGGTCGGTCCAATCGATGCACGACACCAACAAACACTGCCCCCGGCTTGTTGTATTTTTCCTTAAGGTAACGAGCCGCTACCTCTGCCAGCGGTGGATCTCCGGTTTGATCACCCTGCGCGAGCATTCCCGGTTGTTTGTTTACAACAAGCAGATGGTTATCCTCATAGATTACGCTTAGTGTAGCCGGGTCGTACATGTCATTTCAAGTTGCAGGTGCAGAGGCAGACGCATTATCCTGTCCAGGGATGACCCTGCGCCTGCAGCTGCATCTGTCAGTATTCCGATGTAAAATGGAATTGAATGTCCGGAAAATTCTCCTGTACCATCTGCAGCCACGCCCGAGACTCTGCCATAAACACTAGCTTATCTTCTTTATCACGGGCGATGTGTCGCTGTTTGCTCTCGACAAACTCCTCCAGCTTTTTCGGATTGTCGCTGCTGATCCAGCAAGCTTTGTAAATATTCTGCGGTGCGAACTGCACCGTCGCGCCATATTCATGCTTGAGTCGGAACTGGATGACTTCAAACTGCAGTGCTCCTACTGTGCCGACCACTTTTTTATTCCCCAAAACGAAGGTAAAAAGCTGGGCCACGCCTTCCTCCATGAGTTGAAGCAAGCCCTTCTCCAGTTGTTTCGTCTTCATGGCGTCGAGGTTGATAACCTCTTTGAATATTTCGGGGGAAAAGCTCGGTATGCCGGTGTAGACCAGCCGTTCGCCTTCCGTCAGCGTATCGCCGATCTTCAGATTGCCCGTGTCGTAAATACCAACGATGTCTCCTGGCCAGGCCTCGTCGACCGTTTCCCGGTCCTGCGCCATGAAGGCGGTCGCGTTCGAAAACCGCAGTGCACGGTCCTGTCGCACGTGAAAGTAGTTACTGCCGCGCTCAAACTTTCCGGAACACACCCGTACGAAGGCAATCCGGTTCCGGTGTTTCGGGTCCATGTTGGCGTGTATCTTGAATACAAAGCCAGTGAAGCGTCCCTCATCAGGTGACACCACACGCGCAGTTGTCGCCCTCGGCTGCGGAGGCGGTGCAATTCGAATGAATGTATCGAGCAATTCCTTCACACCAAAATTGTTCACCGCGCTACCGAAGAACACCGGCGCGACCTTTCCTGCGAGGTAATCATCGACGACAAACTCAGGATAGACCGCCTCGATGAGTTCTACGTCGGTGCGAAGTTGTTTGGCGTAGCTCTCTCCGATATACTGATCAAGCTGGGTGTCGGCAATGTCCTGGATTTCAATACCCTCTTCTACCGTCTGCTTGCTTGGTGTGAACAGGTGAAGACTTTTTTCATAGAGACTGTATACGCCTTTGAACGTTTTTCCCATGCTGATGGGCCAGCTGAGAGGACGTACCTTGATGCGGAGCTTGTCTTCGATTTCATCGAGAAGTTCAAACGGGTCGCGACCTTCGCGGTCGAGTTTGTTGATAAAGCAGATCACCGGCGTGTTGCGCATGCGGCAGACCTCCATGAGTTTCTCCGTCTGGATCTCGACGCCTTTGACGCAGTCGATGACCATAATCACGCTGTCGACCGCTGTTAGGGTACGATAGGTATCTTCAGCAAAGTCCTGGTGACCAGGCGTATCAAGAAGGTTGATCTTGACGTCATCATAAGTGAAACCCATCACGGATGTGGCGACGGAGATTCCCCGTTGCTTTTCGATTTCCATCCAGTCGGATCGTGCGTGGTCACGAATCTTGCTCGACTTGACCGCGCCCGCTTTCTGAATGGCACCACCGAACAGCAGCAATTTCTCCGTGAGGGTGGTCTTGCCGGCGTCCGGGTGGCTTATAATGCCGAATGTTCTTCGTTTTGCTATTTCCTGCTCCAGGCCCATGCTTCTGAATTCGTGGCCGCAAAGGTACAAAAATGAGAGCGACCCGTACGCCCGACGGGCAGAGAGGCCCCGGTCATAAAATTTTGGAGATCGGAATTTTGATATCCACGAAAACAGCAGGTAATTGTGGCCCACTAAAAAACCACATTATCCCTTTACACCATGCAATACAGAAGATTCGGAAGAACCAATTGGAATGTAAGCGAAATCGGATACGGGATGTGGGGCATGGCGGGATGGACAGGGTCCGATTTGGACGAAGTACGGAAAGCGCTCGACCGTTCCGTTGAACTTGGCTGCAATTTCTTTGATACGGCCTGGGCTTACGGCGCCGGCAAAAGCGAGCAACTTCTGGGTGAACTTGTGAAGCGCCATCGGGGCACGAGAATCTATTGTGCTTCCAAAATACCGGCGAAAAATTTTAAGTGGCCGGCCAAGCCGGAATATCGACTTGAAGACTGCTATCCGGCAGATCATATTATCGAATACACCGAGAAAACACTGAAGAATCTCGGCGTCGATTGTCTCGACCTCCAGCAATTTCACGTGTGGGACGACAGCTGGGCCGACCGTGATGAATGGAAGGAAGGCGTTGAGAAGCTGCGTCGCGATGGCAAGATTCTCGCATTTGGCGTCAGCATCAACCGGTGGGAACCGGATAACGCACTGCGCGTACTAAAGACCGGCCTGGTCGACACAGTGCAGGTCATCTACAACATTTTCGACCAGGCTCCGGAAGACAATCTCTTCCCGCTTTGCCGTCAACTCGATGTCGGTGTGATCGCACGCGTGCCATTCGATGAAGGTACGCTCACGGGCACGCTCACGAAGGACACCGTCTTCCCGAAAGATGACTGGAGGTCGACATACTTCGTTCCCGAGAATCTCGAGGCGAGCGTCGAGCGGGCAGATCGGCTCAAGCCGCTGATACCCGAAGGGATGACGATGCCTGAACTGGCGCTGCGTTTTATCCTCGAGAACGACGACGTTCATACCACTATACCCGGCATGCGGCGGGTACGACACGTGGAAGCAAACCTGGCAGTGAGTGACGGAAAGCGTCTGCCAGCATCGCTCAAAGAGGAGCTCAAAGGTCACCGCTGGGACCGTGTACCTACGGAGTGGTCGCAATAAAAAAGCTCGAAAACCAGCGCTTTTCGCTGTCAAGCTGTCAATGTGTCACGCAATTGGCAGGAAATTTCCCCTTGGCATAGCCCTTGAGGACCGACAGTAGAACAATCAGCAACTCAAGAAAGAGGGAGATATTAAAACTTACAGAAATGGGTAAAATAATTGGAATCGACTTAGGTACAACGAACTCATGCGTTGCCGTCATGGAAGGCAATGAGCCTGTGGTGATACCCAACAGCGAAGGAAGGAGAACCACCCCCTCCATCGTGGGTTTCCTGGATGACGGCAAGGGAGAACGCAAAGTCGGGGACCCTGCCAAGCGGCAAGCCATCACCAACCCGCGGAACACCGTCATGTCGGTTAAGCGGTTTATGGGTAAGAAATTTAACGACGTCAAGGACGAGATGAAGATGGTCTCGTACCAGGTGGAACGCGGTAACAACGATACCGTGCGTATCCGCATTGGCGATCGTCTCTATACGCCCCAGGAAATTTCAGCGATGATTCTTCAAAAGATGAAGAGCACTGCTGAAGATTATCTGGGTACTACCGTAACTGAGGCCGTGATCACGGTCCCTGCATACTTCAACGACGCCGAACGTCAGGCTACTAAGGAAGCAGGGCAAATCGCAGGGCTGGATGTAAAGCGAATTATCAACGAGCCTACCGCGGCGGCACTTGCTTACGGTCTCGACAAGAAGAATAAAGACATGAAGATCGCCGTCTACGACCTTGGCGGCGGTACGTTTGATATTTCCATCCTTGAACTCGGCGACGGCGTATTCGAAGTGAAGTCGACCAATGGTGATGTTCACCTGGGTGGTGACGACTTCGACCTTCGGGTGATGAACTGGCTCGCAGAAGAATTCCAGAGGGAAGAAGGCGTAGACCTGCGGAAAGATCCCATGGCATTGCAGCGTCTAAAGGAAGCTGCTGAAAAGGCCAAGATCGAACTGTCGAGCTCAATGGAAACGGAAATCAACCTTCCGTACATCACGTCAGTAGATGGTGTTCCGAAACACCTCGTAAAGAAACTCAGCCGTTCGAAGTTTGAGCAACTCGTTGACGACCTCGTGAAGCGCACACTTGAACCGTGCCGCAAAGCTGTCGAGGATGCTGGCATAACCACCTCGCAGATCGACGAAGTCATTCTCGTTGGTGGTTCGACCCGGATCCCGAGGATCCAGGAAGAAGTGGAGAAGTTCTTCGGCAAGAAACCGTCGAAGGGTGTTAACCCGGACGAAGTTGTGGCCGTAGGTGCTGCAATTCAGGGCGGTGTACTCACCGGTGAAGTGAAAGACGTGCTCCTGCTCGACGTTACCCCGCTGTCGCTGGGTATCGAAACACTGGGCGGTGTCTTCACGAAACTGATCGAGGCGAACACAACGATACCGACGAAAAAATCGGAAGTATTCTCAACTGCGTCTGACAACCAGCCTTCTGTTGAGATTCACGTGCTGCAGGGCGAACGTCCGATGGCGAAAGACAACCGGACCATCGGCCGGTTCCACCTCGATGGCATTCCGCCGGCACCGCGCGGTATTCCTCAGATCGAGGTAACGTTCGACATCGACGCAAACGGAATCCTTCACGTATCGGCAAAGGATAAGGGTACCGGAAAGGAACAGAAGATTCGCATCGAAGCTTCTTCCGGACTGACCGAAGCGGAAATCGAAAGGATGAAGCAGGAAGCGCAAGCCAATGCAGAAGCGGACCGTCTAGCCCGGGAAAAGGTAGAGAAGGTCAATCAGGCAGACACAATGATCTTCCAGACTGAGAAGCAGCTTAAGGAATACGGCGACAAACTTTCCGAAGGCAACAAGTCGGCCATCAATGCCGCGCTTGAGAAACTCCGGAAAGCACACAGCGCGCAGGATGTTCCGGCGATCGACTCGGCTCTTGCCGAACTAAACACCGCATGGCAGGCTGCCTCCGCCGAAATGTATCAGGCGTCGTCAGCCGCAGGCGGAGCGAATGCTTCCGGCGCTGGCAATACCGGTTCTCCCGGAAACGACGGCGACGTATCAGACGTCGAGTTCGAAGAAGTGAAGGACAACAACAAGAAGTAAAAAATAGTCCATTTACCACTGAAGGGCTGCCTGCGGGCGGCCTTTCGTATTTTCAGGCCTCCGCAACAAAATTCGCAGCCTCTGCTGCTGAACTCCTCAGCGCTCCATATATTTGCCGTCCCGAAAGATAACCCGAATGCTAGTTCTCAAGTTTGGCGGAACCTCGGTAGGCCAGCCGGAGCGCATGAAGAAAGTGGCAAGCCTCTGCCTGGCGACCCCAGGTAAGAAGGTTGTTGTCCTGTCCGCCCTCTCCGGTACCACTAATGCGCTCGTCAGGATCGGTGATGCACTGATCGAAGGTCGGAGCGCAGAAGAAGAAATCAGCGCACTTGAACGTCACTATCTGGACTTCGTACCCCGCCTGTACGACTCAGATTCGTTTCGGGCTATCGGCAATGAAATCGTCAGCAGGTATTTCATTTTCATCAGACTCCTTGCGGCAGGACAGTTCGATCAAAAGAGCTATCGCGAGCTGCTGGCACAAGGTGAACTGATATCGACCGAATTGTTCTACCAACACCTGCAGGAACGCAAGGTACCTGCCCGCCTGTTGCCCGCGCTGCACTTCATGTCGATCGATGAGAATGAAGAACCCGAACTCGAAAAGATCAGCCAGCGACTCAAGCCTCTGATCAGTTCACTTAACAATGTCGATATCATCGTTACACAGGGATACATCTGCCGGAATCACCGGAATGAAATCGACAACCTGAAGCGAGGTGGCAGTGACTATACAGCATCTCTTATCGGAGCAGCCATTGGAGCAGAGGAGATTCAGATCTGGACGGACATTGATGGAATGCACAACAATGATCCGCGTATCGTCAAGAACACATTCCCGATCAAGGAACTCACGTTTGAAGAAGCTTCAGAGCTGGCATATTTCGGAGCAAAGATACTGCACCCTTCCACGATCGTCCCCGCGCAGAAGTACAACGTGCCTGTGCGTTTGAAGAACACGATGGACGAAAGCGCGCCTGGCACGATCATCACGAGCAAGGACAGCGAAAGCATCATCAAGGCGGTAGCGACAAAGGATGGAATAACAGCCATTCGTATCAAGTCGTCACGTATGCTGATGGCCTACGGATTCCTGCGCCGTGTGTTTGAAGTGTTCGAACAGTACAAGACACCGATCGACATGATCACGACATCGGAGGTGGCAGTATCTGTTACTATCGATAACAACACGCATCTTCGTTCCATCCTCGCCGAGCTCGAAAAGTACGGCACCATCGACGTCGACGAGAATCAGTCCATCATCTCCATTGTCGGAAACCGCATCACAGGAAGTGAAGGTGTTTTGAAACGCATCTTCGATGCACTTCAACATATTCCGATACGCATGGTCTCCTGTGGCGGGAGCAACAACAACATTTCCGTGTTGGTTGGTACAGCCAATAAGGAAAAAGCGCTGATTGCCCTTAACGAAGGCCTTTTCGGATTGAAGCAGTAATCCAGCAACCGTTTACAGAACTCACTTTCCTTTTTGAAATGACCATTGGGCGGGCTCCGGTGGTGTAAAATTTAATTTGCCGGTTCGGCGGCCAAGTTTTATTATTATACGCCTTTAGCCTAAACCCGTACCCGGATGGAATTACTGATTGTTGCTGTGTTTGTTGCGGGCTATATCCTTATTGCTCTTGAACATCC
>DATCLO010000098.1:0-13399 GCA_036563875.1 Cyclobacteriaceae bacterium | reverse complement strand
ATCTTGGTTTTTTCGCGCAATGCATCGATTGCGGATTTCCACAATGATGCCAGAAATCGTTTGAAATTAATGTTTTTATTCTGGTAAAAGCCGTTGTGAGAAACGCATTGCGGACGTGTTCATTTTGATGCGTTTTGACGGAAAAAATTGCGCTTTGACTGACACAAATACAAATTGTTGCTTTCACACACACCATTCAATTCAACTGCTTTAAAAAAACTTGTATGACAGGAAGACTACTAATTGCGGTACTGTTTGCGGTCCTGTTCCACCCACAGGTGTGGGCGCAGGACAGACAGGTTAGTGGGAGGGTGACGTCGCAGGATGACGGCACCCCGGTGCCTGGCGTGAACGTCGTGGTTGAGGGGACAACCCGTGGTACAACCACGGATGTTAACGGAAACTACACGATCCAACTGGGACCGAACGAGAACACGCTGGTGTTCTCATTCGTGGGCTTCAAGCCGGCGGTGATTCAGGTCGATAGTCGGTCGGTGATCGACGTCGCGCTCGAATCTGACATCACTTCCCTGGATGAAGTCGTGGTTATCGGGTACGGCGAGCAGCGCGAGCGGGACCTCACGTCGTCGATAACAACAGTAACGACCGAGGAAATCGTCAAGACTCCCACTGCGCAGGCAATGCAGGCCCTTCAGGGAAAGGTTGCGGGCCTCCAGATTGTGAGCAACGGTTCACCTGGTGACGCTCCCACGGTGCGTTTGCGTGGGATCGGTTCCTATATCCAGGGTACCGGGACGGAGGAGATTGATACAGAACCGCTGTATGTTGTCGATGGGATGTTCTTCGATAACATTGACTTCCTTAATACGGCCGACATCAAATCCATCAGCGTGCTCAAGGACGCTTCCGCTGCCGCAATCTTTGGTGTCCGCGCTTCCAATGGCGTAGTGCTCATCGAAACCAAGTCTGGTAACTACAATCAGGCGGCCCAGATCTCTTACAGTGGTTATTATGGAGTGCAGCGCGCGCAGAATGTCCTGAAAATGGCCAACGCCGAGCAGTTTACGGCAATGGCCAACGAATCGGGTGTTCCCGGTGAAGCGCTGAACATCCTGAATGCCATGCAGCGGTACGGCCGGAGCCGGGTTAATCCTAACGTCCCGGACGTTAACACCGACTGGTACAAGGAAGTATTGCGCGTGGCTCCCATCCAGAACCACAGCCTCGATATTTCCGGCGGTTCTGACAGGGCTACCTACCTCGTGGGTGGAAGCTACTTCGGACAGGAAGGTATCCTGGACATGAAGAACGACTACGAACGGTTTAACCTTCGTACCCGCGTCGACTATCGCGCGAATGACTGGCTCAACATTGGGGCAAATCTTAACCTGAGCAACGCCCAAAAGAATTCACCTGACAACGCGGTTTGGAACCAGACATACTATGCGGTCCCCATCATGCCGGTCATTGACGAACAGAACGTCAACGCTTTCCCGGAAAGATGGGCCAACGCACAGGACCTGGGCTATCGCGCAGGTCAGAATCCTTTCCCGACCATGAGGTATAACACCGACTTCATGCGGATTCGGAAAATCCTGTCCAATTTCTATGCTGAGATCCAAATCATTCCGGACAAGCTGTCCTTCAAGTCTACCTATAACGCGGCATACACATTCCTCAATCAGCGGGAGGTGGATCTTCCTTATTTTATAGGTGACAACTTTAACCGAAACGTTGCGACCATTAATAAAAAGGACGAAACCTGGGTCAACCAGATCTGGGATAACGTTCTTACCTACACCAACAGTTTTGGATTGCACAACGTGACCGGTATGTTGGGAACATCGTTCCGCGATGAGTCTTTCCAGATGCTGAGAGCCCGTGGAACGGATCTCGTAAGTACAGACATCAAGGCATGGTATCTGTCGAATGCGAGAAACATCGACGTCAACCAGGTTAAAGATGACGGACTACGGCAGTACGGTATCTCTTACTTTGCTCGTATCGCATACAACTTCAACGACCGTTACCTGGTATACGGAACGATAAGGGCTGACGGCTCCAACAAGTATCAGCAAACGTGGGGTTACTTCCCGTCAGTGGGCTTAGGCTGGGTAGTATCCGAAGAGCCCTTCATGGAAGGAGTTGGTGGAATAGACTTCCTGAAGCTGCGTGCAAGCTGGGGTCAGTTGGGTAACGACAAGATTCCGGCAAGTGATGGCGCCAACACAACACAAACCATCAACACGGCCTTCAACGATACGATGTTCACCGGAACGAAGACGACGAACACCTTCTCGTTTCTTGAGTGGGAATTGACCGAGGAAACGAACTTTGGATTGACTTCTGAGTTGCTGGGCAGCCGCCTGTCGGTTGAAGCAGACTACTTCATTCGTGACACGAAGAATGCTGCGATTATTTTCGATCCGCCCCTCGGTCAGGATGACGTACTCAGGCCTCAGGGTGTGATTCGTAACTCAGGTTTCGAACTCGCGCTCAACTGGCAAGACGAACTTGCAAATGGCTTGACCTATTCTATAGGTGTCAACATGGCAACGTTGAAGAACGAAGTCCGCGACCTCTATGGACAACCTTACCTGAATCATGGCCAGGCCGAGTTTCGTCAGCGCTCTTATGTAGGCGAACCTATCTACTCATTCTATGGATGGGAAGTTGTCGGCGTCTATCAGAACAACGAAGAAATCCAGGCTGATCCTATTGCGCTCGCAAACAACCTCGAGCCCGGTGATTTCAAATACCGCGACCGCAACAACGACAATGTACTGGATGAGGCAGACCGGACTGTACTCGGTTCGTTCTTCCCCACCTTTACATACGGTGCAAGCCTCGGGGCGGGCTATCGGAACTTCAGCCTGTCGATCAACCTGATGGGTCAATCGGGTAACAAGATTCTGAACCGCAAGCGCGGCGAGATTATCTGGACACCTGACGGCAACATGGATGCCGACCTTGCCAAGAATCGTTGGCATGGAGAAGGTACTTCCAACAAGTATCCTTCATCCGCCGGACTTCGCAAGGCATGGAACCAAAAGATGAGCACCTACTTCGTGGAAGATGGGTCGTTCTTCCGCATACAGAATGTCACCCTGTCGTATGATCTGGGACGTAAGTCAGTGTTTGGCGCGCAGTTGCCGGCAGCGCAAATCATCCTCACGGCAGAGCGACCACTGACGGTGTTCAGCTACAACGGGTTCAATCCCGAAGTTGCCGACGGAGTGGATATTCAGACCTATCCAATTCCTGCAGTGTATACAGTTGGGCTGAATTTGACCTTCTAAGAACTTTTAATGCTACGACAAATGAGATCGACAAAAATATTTCTGCAGGCTGCGCTGATTTCCGTAGGTGTTTTCAGCGCCACCTCCTGTCATGACCTGCTCGATGAGCGTCCCGAGAACACCATCTTCGAAGAAGGGACAGACTATACGAAGACGAGCGACATGATTCTCCCGCTCATCGGCGCCTATGCTGAGTTCCAGGCCCGGGGATGGGAAGACATTCCTCTGATTTCAGTTCGCGGTGATGATGTCAACGCGGGTGGAAAGGGCGACCAGCAGCCCTACTGGGACACGGACGAATACGTCTATGCAAAGGACTATTGGATGTATGGCTCCGTATGGGAAAACTTCTATCGAGATATCTTCACTTGCCATGTGGCAATGGAGCAAATCGAAAAGTATAAGGAGTTTGCCCCTAATCCTGCGCTTGCTGACCAGTACATCGCTGAAGCACGTACACTTCGCGCGTTCATGCTGTTCCAGCTCGCACGCGTGTGGGGAGCACTCCTCGTTCCGGAAAGCTCCGATCCTTCTGAAATTTACCAGTCCCCGATTGCCACAAGGGAGCAAGTGCTTCAGCACATCTCTGACGAAATGACTGCGGTAGCGCCCTTGCTGCCGGCTGTGCGCCCGAATGAACGCACGGATATTCCGGGTGGTGTAACCCGCTACACGGCACTCGCCATCAAGGCGCTTGCCAACCTTGAGTTGGAGAACTATCAGGCGGTAGCCGACGCTACTTCTGAGATTATAAGCTCCAATAAGTTCTCGCTGTATCCTGACTTCTACCAACTGTTCAAGAAGCCCGGAAAGCTGAGCAACGAAAGTCTGCTTGAACTGCAGTATTCGGACTATAATCAAGGCTCAGGAACTGCACACAACTACCTGAATGCATTCTTCGGTCCCGAAAACTGGACACCTGCCGTACCCGGATCAGGAAGTGGTTGGGGATTCTTTGAACCCAGCCTGAAGTACATCAAGTTCATGCTCGACCGCGGTGAGACCATACGCCTTGAAACAAGCGTGATCTTCACCAATCGCGGTATTGCTGAATTGACGAGCGATCCTAACTATGCAAGCCTGCCCGGTTGGATATCCAACACGACGCGCGATGGCGACCGGTTCAACGACTTCAACCGCGCCATGTTCTCCAGTGGAAAGCATTACCTCCCGTCAAATCAGCTTACACCAGGCAGAACAGAATATGGCTCTGGCAAGAATATGATCGCCATTCGCTATGCTGAAATTCTATTGATGCATGCTGAAGCACTCACGCGCGGCGCTACCAGCGGCGCGATGACGGCCGATCAGGCAGTGAACCTGGTGCGTCAACGCGCGGGTCTGGGCAACCTGTCAGGTGTAACAGCAGATCAGGTGATGGATGAAAAATTTGCTGAACTGGCAATGGAGTGGGGTATCCGCTTCTATGATATGGTTCGACTGGGACGTTATGATGAACTCAGCTATGAGGGAAGAACGTTTGATGAGAGCCGTATCTTCCTACCATATCCCCTCACGGAAGTTGATAAACTTCCGGGTTTAGCAGAAGCACAGTGATTTAAAACATCAACGAAATATGAAAGTACTTCGATTTATAACCTGCGCCGCCATAGCGGTCGCCCTGATGATTGGTTGCGATGAGGGTATCGATCCAATCTCACACGTGCCGCCCGGCGATGACGTAGCCCCTCCAACGGTTAGCGTATCGTATCCCGTGGAAGGCACGCTGATCCGTGTAAAAGAAGATGTCGCTCCTATAAACATTCAATTTCAGGCAGAGGACGACATCGAGATCAGTGTGATCACCCTGAGCATCGATGGCACGAAGATCGGGGAGGTGAGCGGTTTCAAGGATTACAGAAGAGCAATCTCAAGCTATACCTATGAGACCCTGACTAACGGTCCCCACACGCTCGTTGTCACGGCTACTGACGTTTCCGGCAAGAGCACTTCTGCCACAGTCAACTTTGAAAAGGTTGAGCCTTACCAGCCGGTATACGAAGGTGAGACCTTCTACCTGCCTTTCGATGGCGACTTCATCGAGTTGGTTAACATTCAGGAAGGTACCAAGGTCGGTGCACCAGGGTTCGAGGAAAATGGTCATACTGGCAAGGCATACAAGGGGGCAGCCGATGCGTACCTTACATTTCCCACGACAGCTATAACAACAGACGAGTTTAGCGCGGTCTTCTGGTACAAACTCAACGCATCACCGGATCGGTCAGGGATTCTTACGGTAAGCCCTCCGGATCCAAATAATACGGCCACACCGAATAACCGCACAAAGGGATTCCGTCTGTTCCGTGAGGCGGCTGGCGACAAGCAGAGGATCAAATTGAATGTTGGCACGGGATCGGGCGAAGCCTGGTTTGATGGCGGAGCTGCTGCCGACATCGACCCCGCCGTCGACGAGTGGGTGCATATTGCAATCACCATCGCCTCTGGTGAAGCCGCTGTATACATCAACGGTAATGTCGTTAGCCAGAACACCTTTGACGGCATCGACTGGAGCGAATGCAATATTCTCTCCATTGCTTCCGGTGCGCCCCGTTTCACAGAATGGGGTCACCTCTCGGACCAGAGCCTGTATGACGAGCTGCGTATGTTTAACCGTGCGCTCTCGCAGGACGAAATACAGGACATGATGAACGATTAATGGCAGCCGCCGGAAAAAATATTCCGGTGTAACAGATACCAGATTCAGGGTTAGTTTAATTTGGTCTACTTATGCCTCTCCCCTCCCGGGGAGGGGCTAAGTATTGTATTGGGGTTATGGTACGGAGAGGCCTAGGCATATTATTTTTCTTTGTTTGTATCACAGGATGCAATGACTCGGATCCGTCATCAGAACCTTTGACGCTTCTTCGTGCTTTTGCCGGTGCCACGGAACTTAACCTGAGCGCTACAACTGAAAATGTCCCGGTCGACCAAAGTCTCTCTTTCGTTTTCTCAAAACCACTAAATACCAGTACTGCCTCAGCTGCCGTAAGTATTACAGGAGGCGCAGCGGTAGACTACACGGTCTCATTTTCCGCGGAGAACACTACGCTTGTTGTTCATCCATCTTCTTTGTTTGCATACAACACTGAGTATACTGTTGAACTGTCCGATGAACTTACCGGCCAGGGTGGTGAGCCCTTCTCCGGAGCGGAGATTCGCTTCAAAACCGTACCCGGTGCGTTGTCGCTTGTCACCTTGGACATCGGAGGCAAGAACGCGATAGGTGTGGGGCGCATAGCCGATGTGGCGCTTGCACCTGAAATCACTATAGAATTTTCTCTGCCCCTCGATGAATCTTCACTGCAAGGATCGATCGCCATTGAAGGCCCTGGTAGCCCGACACCGGCGATTTCACTCTCGCAGGACGGCAAAAGTGTCGTCATCTCAGGACTTACGCTTAAGGACCTGACACGCTACAGGCTTGTGATCGAAAACAATGTTCGGGGAGTCAACGGAGAGACGTTCGCCGGTTATACCAGACAGTTCTATACAACCATCGCTGACGAACCGAAATTCCCCCTCATTGCAGATGATGACCTGCTGACACTCATTCAACAACAGACGTTCAAATATTTCTGGGATTTCGCCGAACCCGTGAGCGGCATGGCACGCGAGCGCAACAGCTCCGGCAATCTCGTGACGAGCGGAGGTTCTGGATTCGGCATTATGGCACTCATTGTAGGGATCGAACGCGGCTTTATCACCCGGGCAGAAGGACTTGAACGCATGGATAAGATTCTGGACTTTCTGGAATCGGCCGACCGTTTTCACGGTGCCTGGCCGCACTGGATGGATGGTACAACGGGCAATGTTATTCCCTTCAGCCCGAATGACAACGGTGGCGATCTCGTTGAGACATCATTTCTTGTTCAGGGCCTTCTCACGTTCAGGCAATACCTGGACGCGGGCGTTGCCGCAGAACTTGAACTTATCAATCGCATCAACGCACTCTGGCATTCGGTAGAGTGGGATTGGTATACACGTGGCGGACAAAATGTGCTGTACTGGCATTGGTCGCCCGACAAGAACTGGATCATGAATCACCGCATTCAAGGCTATAATGAATGCCTGATCACCTACGTCCTCGCGGCATCATCACCAACACATACGATCGATGCTGAAGTGTACCACCAGGGGTGGGCGCAGAGTGGCGCCATCGTCAACGGTGAAACGTATTACGGGATCACATTGCCCCTGGGTTCGGACTATGGTGGCCCGTTATTCTTTTCGCATTACTCATTTCTCGGGCTTGATCCCCGTAACCTTTCCGACGCTTACGCGAATTACTGGACGCAGAACGTCAACCACACGCTCATCAACCGCGCCTACTGCGCTGCAAACCCACGAGGTTATGTTGGCTACAGCGATGATTGCTGGGGACTCACAGCGAGCGACAACCACCAGGGATATTCAGCACACTCGCCCACGAACGATCTGGGCGTGATCACGCCAACCGCAGCGCTGTCGTCGATGCCGTACACTCCGGATGAATCATTGGAAGCGGCTCGCTTCTTTTATTACAAGCTCGGTGACAGGTTATGGGGCGACTATGGGTTTTACGATGCATTTAATATCACGGAACAATGGTTCGCCAACAGCTGGCTTGCCATTGATCAGGGACCAATCATAGTCATGATTGAAAATCATCGCACTGGTTTGTTGTGGGACTTGTTCATGTCGTGCCCTGAGATTCAGGACGGACTGACAAAATTGGGATTCAGTTATTGAGAAAGGGCGAATCGTGGCAGCAAGAATGAGAACATTTTACAGAACGATCATCACAGTCACGTCGATTACACTTGCCCATGCGGCATGTACAAACAAAGGCCCGGTTGCATACCGTGAAGTTCCTACCACGTACTGCAATCCGATGAATCTTGATTATGCGTACGTTCCCTCAACCCATACCTATTACGCGCAGGATGAATCTCATCGAAGCACGGCAGACCCAGCGATTGTACTGCTTCGGGATACCCTCTACCTCTTTTCAACAAACCAGTTTGGATATTGGTGGAGCGCTGACATGAGAACCTGGAATTTCGTTAGAAAAGATTTCCAGGTGAACGGTCAGGCGGGTGACAATGTATGCGCTCCGGGAGCGTGGGCATGGGGAGATACATTGCTTTTCATTCCGTCTTTTGCAGCGCCGGATCCCATGCCATTGTACGTAAGTACCAATCCCGCGGCCGGGCAATGGTCGATCGTTACCGATTCATTTGCAATAGCGACATGGGATCCTTCATTCTTTCGCGACGATGATGGTCGCGTCTATGTCTACTGGGGCAGCAGCAATACCTATCCGCTATACGGAATGGAGCTTGATCCGTCACAGAATTTCGCACCTGTCGGCGAACGCAAGGAACTATCGCGTCTGCATCCGGAGGAGCACGGATGGGAGCGCTTTGGAGAGAATCACATGGACACAACCATCCGTCCCTACACCGAAGGACCATGGATGACTAAACACAACGGCAAATACTACTATCAATATGCCGCTCCGGGTACGGAATGGAACGTATATGCCGACGGAGTACTGGTGGGAGACCATCCGCTGGGACCGTTTACGTATGCGCCTTACAATCCTGTAGCATACAAGCCCGGAGGATTTATCACTGGCGCGGGTCATGGCAGTACATTTCGCGATCGCTACGGCAACTACTGGCGTGCGGGAACGATGCTAAACTGGATCAAGTACAAGTTCGAGAGGAGGATCGGAATTTTTCCCGCCGGCTTCGACGAAGACGGTCAGATGTATTGCATAACTGCCTTTGGCGACTACCCCAACTACCACGCTAATGGGCAACGGGATCACCAGGAAGCGACATTTACAGGTTGGACACTGCAGTCGTACAAAAAGAGGGCCTGGGCTTCATCTTCTCTGCCTGGCAAAGATCCGTCACTTGCCTTCAACGAAAACATTCGCAATTACTGGAGCGCTGCATCCGCAGATCCTGGTGAGTTCCTCGCCGTCGATCTCGGTCATGAATGTGACATATATGCGATCCAGGTAAACTATGCCGATGAGGGTGCACAGCTTCGCGATAAGCAAATGGGCATCTATCATCAATACCGGATTTACCATTCTTCCGATGGAGAAGACTGGAGTATACTAATTGACAAGAGTGAAAACAAAACCGACGTTCCCCACGATTACATCGAACTGGTTGAACCTTTTACTACCCGATACCTCAAGCTCGAAAATGTTCATATGGCGGATGGAAAGTTTGCCATCGCCGGGTTTCGTATCTTCGGTAAGAGTCCCGGTCAAGCTCCCTCATCGGTAGAGGGATTTCAGGCGCGGCGTCACGACGACACCCGGGACGCAACGTTCACCTGGAAGGCTGTTCGGAATGCCTACGCGTACAATATCTATTATGGTATTGAACCCGATAAATTGTACAACTGCATCATGGTCCACGAAGATACCACGTACTACTTCCGCGGCTTGAATAAAGGTGTTACTTATTTCGCCAGCATTCAGGCCATAGGGGAGACGGGCGTGTCGGAGCGGGCACCTGTGGTTCAGTTTTGAAATTGTCTTAACGTGAATAGAACTCAATCATGACGAATCCAGTTTATTCCGCGCTATTGATGCTTGCACTAGTCTGGTCGTGCAAACGTCAGGAGGAAACGACTACCGAAAAGGAAACAACGCGTCTCAGCGATGACTCGCTCATGACGCTCGTCCAGTATCAAACTTTTCAATACTTCTGGGATGGAGCCGAACCGACGTCGGGTGCTGCGCGGGAGCGATTTCATTCTGATGATATCTATCCGCAAAATGATAAGCATATCATCACGTCTGGAGGTACGGGTTTTGGCATCATGGCAATACTCGTTGGCATCGAGCGTGGCTTCATAACGCGCCAGGAAGGTTACGAGCGTCTGAAAAAACTCACCGACTGGCTGGGCAAGGCCGATCGCTTTCACGGCGTATGGCCACATTGGCTCAATGGTGAAACGGGAAAGGTAAAGCCATTTAGTCCCAAGGATAACGGAGGTGACTTGGTTGAAACCGCGTATCTCGCCCAGGGTATGCTTTGCGCACGTGAATATTTCAAAGATGGCAATGACGCCGAACGGGCGCTCGCGAACCAAATCGATTCGTTGTGGCGTGGTATTGAGTGGGACTGGCACCGAAAGGGCAACGAGAACGTGCTGTACTGGCACTGGTCGCCACAGTATGCCTGGGAAATGAATTTTCCCATCGAAGGATACAACGAATGCCTCATTACATACGTGCTTGCTGCGGCATCTCCAACACATGGCGTACCTGCTGAAGTGTACCATGAAGGGTGGGCGCGCGGAGGTGGCATCCGAAATGATTCAACGCATGAACAGTACGGCTATCACCTCGCACTCAAGCACAACTTTGCACCTCAATTCGGGGGACCGTTGTTCTGGTCGCACTATTCCTACCTCGGTCTTGACCCGCGTGGATTGCGCGATCAATACGCAGACTACTGGGAAGAAAATCGAAATCATACACTGATCAACCGACAGTACTGCATAGAGAATCCCAAAGGATATAAAGGCTACGGTGAGAACTGCTGGGGACTCACAGCGAGCTATTCAATCAAAGGATACGCCGCGCATAGCCCTGGAGAAGATCTTGGCGTGATCTCACCTACAGCGGCATTGTCCTCGATTCCATACACACCCGAAGAGTCGTTGGCTGTGATGCGTCATTTGTATGAGGACCTGGGTGATAAGGTGTGGGGCGAGTATGGATTTTACGATGCCTTTAGCGAGGAAGCCGATTGGTATATACCACGCTACCTGGCGATAGACCAGGGGCCGATCGTCGTGATGATCGAAAACTACCGCAGCGGTCTCTTGTGGAAACTCTTTATGGGTGCGCCTGAGGTTAAGGAAGGATTGAAAAAGCTGGGATTCACGAGCCCGGCTATTTGATAAAAGCAAACAAGATCCAATGAAACGAATGAAAAGACTACTATCAGCAATACTCTTAACAACGCTGGCCCTGGCTTGTTCGGACCGCCAGCGTGAGACCGGTCGTGCCAATGAGGCCGATCGAAAAATGAATGCCTTTGTAGACAGTGTGCTCAGACAGATGACACTGAAAGAGAAGATCGGTCAGCTGAATCTTGTTTCAATTGGTTTTGATGTGACCGGTCCCGTGGTAAGCGAAAATGTCGAAGAGAAAATTAAGGCTGGTCTGGTGGGCGGCGTATTCAATACGTATACGCCCATAGCCGTGAAGAAACTTCAGGAGATGGCCGTAAACGAAACGCGATTGGGAATACCCCTGCTCTTCGGTTTTGACGTGATCCACGGACACCGCACCATTTTCCCACAGCCACTGGGATTGGCGGCGAGCTGGGACCTCGAAGCAATTGAGCGGAGCGCGCGAATTGCAGCTATCGAAGCAAGCGCCGATGGGCTGAACTGGGTGTTTTCTCCCATGGTCGACATCTGCCGTGACCCGCGGTGGGGACGTATTTCGGAAGGAGCAGGTGAGGATCCATATCTGGGCTCAAGAATCGCCGAAGTCATGGTTCGAGGTTACCAGGGCATCGACCTCTCCGCACCCAACACGGTTATGGCATGTGTCAAACACTTCGCCCTTTACGGTGCCGCTGAAGCAGGACGTGATTACAATCCCGCTGACATGGGTGACAGGACCATGTACGACGTTTACCTGCCTCCCTACAAAGCGGCTATCGATGCGGGTGCAGGCAGCGTAATGACTTCATTTAACGAGATCAATGGCGTACCCGCTACGGCAAGCCACTGGCTAAATACAGAACTGCTAAGAAAGGAATGGGGCTTTGATGGCCTGCTTGTTTCTGATTATACCGCTATTGCGGAACTCATACCGCACGGCATAGGTGATGCACCGACTGTATCGTCTCTTGCGTTGCAGTCGGGAGTGGACATGGATATGGTTTCCGAATTCTATCTAAACAACCTCGAAATGCTCACGGAGGACAACCGCGATACAGAAACCTGGATCACAACGTCCGCACGCCGTGTGCTTGAGGCGAAATACAAACTCGGACTCTTTGATGACCCGTACCGGTATGTGAACGAAGAGCTTGCAGTGCGCATGCTGTTGAACGATGAACATCGCAATGCAGCGCGTGACATCGCACGAAAGAGTATGGTACTGCTTAAGAACACAGGGGTACTCCCGTTAAGAAAATCCGGATCGATCGCGCTTGTGGGTCCCCTGGCCCGCAATCAGCGCGACATGATCGGCAACTGGAGTGGTGCGGGCGACTGGCGTCAGGCCGTGAGTGTTGAACAAGGCATTCGCAACATTGCGGGCAACGCGATCCAGATTCATACGGCGCATGGCGCAAACATCACGGACGATCCGCAGCTGATCACGCGGCTGAATGCTCATGGTGGCGAATTGCAGATTGATCCACGCCCTGCTGACGCGCTCATTCAGGAGGCGGTCGCTGCTGCACGGCGTGCGGATGTGATCGTTGCTGTGGTGGGAGAGTCGCAAGGCATGAGCGGTGAGGCAGCGAGTCGCGCCGACATTTCTCTTCCCGGTCGTCAGGAAGACCTTCTGAAGGCGCTGAAGGCGACAGGAAAGCCCCTCGTAGTTATACTCATGAACGGTCGCCCGCTGGCAATACCCTGGGTGGATGAGAATGCTGATGCCATACTGGAGGCATGGTTCCCGGGAACAGAAGCAGGCAACGCCGTGGCAGACATCCTGTTTGGCAACTACAACCCGTCGGGAAAACTGCCCGCGACATTTCCGCGTGTGGTCGGACAAATTCCTCTATACTACAATCACAAGAATACGGGGCGTCCTTTTGGCGGACAGCTTGAAGACAAGTACAAATCGCGTTATCTCGATGTGCCAAATGAACCGCTATATCCTTTCGGGTTCGGATTGAGTTATACTACCTTTGCTTACGAGAATCTCAGGCTGAGTGCCGATGAGATGGTGCAGGGTGACACGATAGACGTGACTGTGACAGTAAGGAACACGGGATCCGCCGATGGTGAAGAAGTAATACAGCTTTATGTGCGCGATGTGGTGGGTTCGGTGACGCGGCCGGTGAAGGAGTTGAAGGGCTTCAGGAAGGTGGCGATTCCGGCAGGTCAAGCGGTTGAAGTTGCGTTCAAATTGTCAACCGACGACCTGAGGTTTCACA
>DATCLO010000097.1:0-7205 GCA_036563875.1 Cyclobacteriaceae bacterium | reverse complement strand
GGATAACGGATGTCTTCGGCGTCGACCTTCTGCTTCAGCAGGTCGAGCAACCCATCCTTCGAGTAAAACTTCCTCCCGTTGTAGTTGATGGTAAGACCCGCGTTGAGGAACGCGTAGTTCCACATCAGGTCGTCGAGATATTCGGGGATGAAGTGGTAGTTCTTGAACATGGTACCATCCGGCTCGAACTCCACCAGCGTTCCGTTCTTCTCGGTGGTCTTGACAATCTTCGATTCCGAGACGAGAATGCCCTTCTTGAATTCGGCCATCTTGCTCTGACCGTCGCGGAAAGCCTGGACCTTAAACCGGGCAGAAAGCGCGTTCACGGCTTTTGTACCAACCCCGTTTAGTCCGACCGACTTCTGAAATGCACCTGTATCGTATTTGGCTCCCGTGTTGATCTTGGAGACGACGTCGACGACCTTTCCCAGGGGAATTCCCCGGCCGTAATCGCGAACCATCACTTTCGAGTCGGTAATCTTTACATCGATCACCTTGCCGTACCCCATCATGTGCTCATCAATGGAGTTGTCGATGGTCTCTTTTACGAGCACATAAATACCATCGTCTTTCGAGGACCCGTCACCGAGTTTTCCGATGTACATACCCGGACGCAGCCGGATGTGCTCCCGCCAGTCGAGCGACTTAATACTGGCCTCCGTATATTCAAACAGGGATGAACCTTTCTCCGCAGCCTTGGCCATAAAAATTAAGGTTGTTCAACAAAAAAAATGCGATAGCGCATGAATAACGGCATTTTCAACCGCATTTACACAATTTCGCGCACGCACGCACTTACAAATATTTATCAAGAATCAACAAATAAACCGTTGATTATCAGCAATTAGTTCAGGGGTAGCAAAACTCACGATTTACCAGCGAGTCGCCTAAAGCTAACGTAAACCGGCCATGCAAAGGTCCACACCAGGAGTAACGCGATGCTTCCATACATGACAGGTTGCAGGCGGGAGTAGTCGTACATCTCGCCGCTGTTGTACAAGCTGACGAAGCCGATGCCAACGATGAAGAAAATGTTGAAAGTGATGACAAGTCCGTAAAACCACGACTTAAAATCTTCGTTCCGCACCATGATGCGAGCAATGATAAAGACCAGCACGTTGATGATCGTCAGCAACGCGAGCACCATGTAGAAAAATGTTTCCCGGCTGATTCGGAAGCTGCCCTCCACGGTTTCCCGTACCACCACCTCCTCCCGCATGGAAGCATATCCATACAACAGCGCGGCCGTCACAGCAAGAAGAGAAAGAAACCAAACGCTCCTGAAAATTCTGAGTATTACCATGGAGAGGGCAATTACTGCCTGACAATTGGGACAAAATTCGGGATTAATTCGGAATTAAGTAATGGACTTTGGAGGAATTCTATGCGGTGAAAAATCGTATTTTTAGCAAACCGTCCACTAACACCATGGACCTCAATCCCATTGTACTGTCCGTACCGCTTTTCTTCATCCTCATCGGCGTGGAGCTGTTGATCGAGCGGTTTACGAAACAGCGGCTGTACAGGCTGCAGGATTCCATTGCGAACATTAGTTGCGGGATCACGCAGCAGCTTAGTGGGCTATTCCTAAAGGTATTTGCAATTGGCGCGTACCAGTTTATATACGAAAAGGCTGCGTTCTTTTCGCCGGATCCCAATACATGGTGGTACTGGGTGAGCCTCTTTTTGCTCGTCGACCTGGCATACTACTGGGCGCACCGAATGAGCCATGAAATCAATCTGTTCTGGGGTGGGCATGTCGTTCATCATCAGAGTGAGGAGTATAATCTCTCCGTAGCGTTGCGTCAAAGTTCGCTGCAGATCGTGTGGACGTTTGCGTTTAACCTCCCCATCGCATTACTGGGCTACCACACGCTGCACTTTGCCCTTATGTCCGCGCTCAACACGCTGTATCAGTTTTGGATTCATACCGAGACGATCAACAAGCTGGGATGGTTTGAGTATGTGTTTAACACACCTTCGCACCACCGCGTACACCACGGACGAAATCCGAAGTATATCGATAAGAATCACGCCGGCACCCTGATTATTTGGGACAAGATGTTTGGAACGTTTCAGGCCGAAGAAGAGCGGCCGGTCTACGGTATTACGAAGCCCCTTCGAAGCTGGAATCCGCTATGGGCAAACTTTAGTCACTACGCCGACATGGCGAAAGACCTGCGGCGAATACCAAAGTGGTCGGACAAGATCCGGTACATCTTTGCAAAGCCCGGGTGGCTCCCGGAATATCTGGGCGGTTATCGTCCCGTGCCTGAGGTCGACCGATCAAGCTACACCAAGTACGACACGCCTGCGCCACTGCAACTGGGATTGTATGTTCTCTTCCATTATGTTCTTGCAGTGATTGGTACTGCCCTCTTCCTCTTCAACCAGGAAAACTTCACGCTCCTGGAAAAGGGCATCATTACAGGCGTAGTGTGTTGGGTCGTAGTGAACTGCGGTGTGCTGTTTGAAAACAGACCATGGGTGATTCGCGCCGAATGGCTTCGCATCATACTGCTTCCGGCATTGCTCACCGGTGCCGTTTATCTTTACAACCTCCCAGCTTGGCTGCACATGGTGGCGCTTGCCTATTTTCTGATCTCAGCCGTATGGCTGCACGCCGTTCTCAGGAAAACACCGCTGTCCCATTCCGTTCACGAAAGCGTTCCGAACAACTCATGATCGGACGCACATGCCTTTGGCTCTTGTTGGTAGTCGCTGCTTTCTCCTGTCGTAACACGGAAGTAAAACTTGATGGCGTTGACCTTAATGCCTGGATTCGCGATCCGGGTGGATGCCTCGGACATCGCACAGCAGCGGCAGAACCCTTGCAACAGCAACGTGAAAAACTCCTCCGGCTAAATGAGAAAGAGATTGTGAGCATTCTGGGCAGACCCGACAAAAACGAGCTGTATGTGAGAGGGCAAAAGTTCTACGCATACTTTTTGGAGCCTTCCACAGGGTGCGCACACGCCGTCGATAACCCGCGTTCACTCATTATACGTTTCAACGCGGTTGGTCTCAGCAGCGAAGTATACCTGGAATAAGGGTCGCAAACGTTTGATATATGGCAAAAACCGGGTAAATTGAATGATAATTCAAAATAACCAGTGCCATGCAATTTCATCCGAACGAAATTTTTCTTCTGTACAATCCGCGGACTTCCGTTGGAAAACAGACGAAAGCGTATGCGATGACGCTGAGCAATCACATCAATGAGATTGACGCGTTGCAGGAGCGGCTTGGTCCCACCTACTGGAAAGAGGTGATCAACATGCTGGGAATTATTCCAAAGCGTTTGCTCGACAAGTCTCATCCCGACTATCAGGCAAAGGTTCGAGGCAACGCTTACACAATGAACGGATGGCTCGACGTCCTCATTCACAACCCACAACTTCTCAAAGCCCCCATTGCCATTTACAACGGCCGGGCCATCCTCTGTCAAAAGCCAACCGATGTACTTAAACTCGAAACTGCTCCGAGAGCGGAGCATAAGGTGCTTCCTCATCTGCGGAAGTGGGAGTAACCTCTCGTCTGCGGCACCCCTATGTGATCTATGTGATCCCTATGTGGTTCAAGGAATCAAAACTATTTGGAACCACATAGATCACATGGGCTTTTTACATAGAGCACATAGGGTTCACCCCATGTAGATGCGTAGTCCCTTCAATTACAACACACCCTCAACAGTCTTCCCCATCGCACCCTTTAATTTCCTAAAGGGATCCCACGCGTAACCCATCTTAGGATGGACCGGCAATTTTCTAATCCTCGCACATCCCCCTCAAGTACAGACGACTTCAACACACCAACACTTCAACACATCAACACATCCACTATCTTTACCCCACAAACGCAACACCTATGAGCCAGGTAAAGAAAGTCGCCGTGGTGGGATCGGGAACGATGGGTAACGGGATAGCCCATATTTTTGCGCAGCATGATTTCGCAGTATCCCTCATCGACACTTCTTCAGAAGCACTAAAGAGAGGACTTGCTACCATTGAAAAGAATCTCGATCGCCAGATCAACAAGGGCGTGTTGCAAGCAAGCGACAAGCAACGAACACTCTCGAACATCAAGACTTTTTCCGCGATTACGGAAGGCGTAAGGGACGCAGACCTGGTTGTCGAAGCCGCCACGGAAAATACGGATATCAAGCTCAGTGTTTTCCGCGAGCTCGATCTGCACGCACCACCGCCAGCCATACTGGCTACCAACACATCGTCCATTTCCATCACCCGAATAGCGAACGCCACCAAACGCCCTGAGCAGGTAATCGGGATGCACTTCATGAACCCTGTTCCCGTGATGGAACTGGTAGAAGTAATCCGAGGCTACCGCACAGGACAGGCAACAATAGACGCCGTCCTCTCCTGCTGCCGCGCAATTGCCAAGACACCTGTAGAGGTTAACGACTATCCCGGCTTCGTAGCCAACCGCATTCTCATGCCGATGCTCAACGAAGCAATCTACAGTCTGTATGAAGGGGTTGCAGGTGTGGAAGAGATCGATACTGTAATGAAGCTTGGAATGTCACACCCGATGGGACCGCTACATCTTGCGGACTTTATAGGACTTGATGTATGCCTCGCTATACTGCGCGTGTTGCACGGCGGCTTTGGCAATCCCAAGTACGCACCATGCCCTCTACTCATCAACATGGTTGAAGCAGGACATCTTGGTGTTAAGACCGGTGTGGGCTTCTACGAGTACACGCCAGGCAGCAAAGAAAAAATTGTGGCCGCCCGGTTTCGTAATAGGCAGTAAGCAATGGGCAGTTGGCAATGGACTGCCTATTGCCCATTGCCAACTGCTCACTGGCCCTTATCCTCTTTTTAAAAGATCTCTGATCTCCGTCAATAGCTGCACTTCAGCTGGCGGCGGAGGAGGAGGCGCTGCTTCTTCCTTACGCTTCAACGTGTTCATAGCCTTCACCACCAGGAAGATTGCGGCAGCAACGATCAGGAAGTCCACGATCGTTTGAATGAAGAGACCATAGTTCAGCGTAACCGCCGGCGTCTCACCCACTGCCTCCTTCAACAAAACCTTGTACTCGCTGAAGTCCATGCCACCCAGGAGTAACCCGATAGGAGGCATAAGGATGTCGTTTACAAACGAAGTGACGATCTTACCGAAGGCTGCTCCGATAACAATACCCACGGCCAGATCGACCACATTGCCTCGCATGGCAAATTCTTTGAATTCTTTCCACATAGGGTTGATGTTTGGTTTCACTCTAAAGTAAGCCATATCGCATTGATAAACAACGTTCAACAAAGTGTCGATAAATGTCCACGGCCACGACCTGACCGGGATATCTTAGTATTCATCGAAAAAAAATGCAAACCCTTAGAACACGGATTTTTTTGGGCTATTTTTAAGGAACTGACAACAGTGCTATGACATCCTCGCAGCCCACTATCGCCCTGGTTGATGACGACAAGATTTTTCAACTCATCGCTACGCGTACCATACGCGCAGGTAACTTCCAGGGCAGAATCTTAACATTTAACAATGGAGCCGAAGCGCTTGAGTACCTCGAGCAAAACGCTAACAACCCCGAAGAACTTCCCGAGGTGATCTTCCTGGACATCAACATGCCGGTCATCGATGGCTGGGGGTTCATGGAAGAATACATCCAACTGAAGCCTCAACTGAGAAAGCCTTCACGGATATACATGGTTAGCTCCTCCGTAGACTCGCGCGATATATCCCGCGCACAGTCGTTTGAAGACATACGCGAGTACGTGTGCAAACCCGTCACCAAGGAAAAGTTTGCTGAGATCCTTACCTTTTACGAAGAGGAGATTGATGATAGTCGACCTTGAGACCTCTCAACGGAACGTTAAGATCGAAGAGCCTCCACAAGCATACCTGAGAACTTCTATGTGCCCTATGTGAAAACCCTATGTGTCCTATGTGGTTCCCAACCCACACGCATAGGAGTAGATTTACTCAACTAAGGCAACTGGATTTCTCAACCCCGAATAGGACGTAAGTTCAACGCCAGCACTTCCAATAAACATCTCGGCGCTAATCTTGAGGGGTATGCGGTTGCGATCATCAGAAAACCACGCGGTCACTGAGTTTTCGCCATCGAAGACTTTATTCTTCGGCATTACAGGGACAATCTTAATCGCCCTGAATTTTCCTGCCTTCGTCTTAACGACATCCTTGCCCTTGTAGATAACGGGCAAACTATAGAAAGTATCTTCAAAAAATCCCTTGATCACCAAAGTATCACCTGGCTGTGTCTTCGACATATCCAGCGTACGGAGATAAAGGAAACCACCAATCATGTCACGCACATTACGCGGCGCATCGTAATATTTGGGTTCCTTCATTTGACCGGTCTTGTTATCGAGTACCTTCACCTCGATCTTTTGATTTTCGTGATCGAAGTTCGTCCACTCATCCTTCTTGTACCGACCTTCCCGGATGCGGCGGATGAATTGATGCGGAACCAAAGCGGCCGTATCGATATAGGCACCCCAATAGTCGTCCACGTCTGCTACCCAGTCCACTACCCCTACAGTCCTCCCCCGTACATCGACCTTGTAGCACTTGCGGCCATTCATCTCGAAGTATTCAGGGTGAATCTGGGTTGAGCCACGTCCCACAGTGAACATACCATAGGTCATTTTGAAATTGAGTACCTCCCCGCGGGTAAAGCTGTTGTTGGGAACGCGCTGATAAATGTCGTTGCGTGTGGAGTCGAACGCCGACGCCGTAAGGATCAGTATAATACCGGGTAAAAATCGTATCATGTATCGCATCATTTTACTCCGTACGGACACGCGGAGTCCGTTTGTATATACCTTAAGCAAATTTAAAAAATCCTCTACCGGACTAATAACGTATTAAGCCGTTCAAAGGTGATGCCAAACAATCCTTTTACGATTGCAATACACGGCGAAACCTTACAAAATCGATTTAATTATACATAATAACAATCTGATAATCAAACTGGAACGGAGTTTTCCCGAAGTGCATCGTTAAGTGACGTTTTTTTGTCGGTGCTTTCCTTTCGCTTTCCGATGATGAGCGCGCAGGACACTCCGTATTCCCCTGCCGGGAACTTGCGCATCATTGAACCGGGAATCACCACCGCACGTTCCGGAACGTAGCCTTTGTATTCAACGGGCTTGTCGCCGGTCACGTCGATGATTTTCGAACTTGCCGTGAGCACGACGTTGGCC
>DATCLO010000096.1:0-5133 GCA_036563875.1 Cyclobacteriaceae bacterium | reverse complement strand
CCACGACGTACGGTTGATAAACTTCTCAGTAGCTATGGAGGAAATTATCGGAAAGGTGCCGGCAGAGATTAAAATGGTCGCGCCTTGATCTCAATAGTTGATGTGAAATTGAAAAACATGCGTCCCGTTGTGATGCCGTTATATCGCTTCGAGTGCCGTCACATGGCATTCCGATTGCTGGTGGACGACAGTGAGCACAACGACGACAATCATGCCCCCTACGAAAACGAAATCCGGGTACCGGAATCACACACTCCCTGCAAAGCCTGGCGCAGAATGTCCTTTCTTGTCCCGTTGAGAATGTAGCACGCGGCACAATAGTCTTTGAGTTTCAATGCCGTTTTGACTTTTGTCTTCATTCCCCCGGACACATCATTTTCATTATCCTGTATCATTTTTAGCATGTCCTTCTTAAAGACAGGAACTGGCTGATTGTTGGCATCGAGCACGCCGTCGACGTTTGAAAGGAATATTACACGTTCAGGCCTCACTAAACGTGCAATGGCAAAAGTTACTTCATCGCTTGAGAGTACTCTATAGCCACCGTTTTGCAGAGGCAAAAAGTTACCGCCGAAAACCGGGACGATTTTGTTCTCTGTAAAACTCTTGATAAGATCGGCCACCCGATCCTCGCTCCTGGTCTTTGCGAAGTATCCGAAAAAATGAGTGTTGTCAATCGCAATTGCAGGAATACCAAAATTGATAAGGGTGTTAGAGACGCACATGGTCAGCTTTTGTATGCTGTTTCTGATTTGCAGGGCTGTCAGCGACTCGGTTGAAGAGAGGATCTGGGTCTCGGTGTAACCGTATTTCAGAGCAGGGGGCTTGCCGATGTGTCCAGTACCATGAACCAGAATGATTCTCTCTTTGTGCGATCGGAGTTGGCGAGCCAGTCTCTTAATTGCCGTGAGGTTGATCGGATCCTTTCCCTGCCTGGTGATTACTGATCCTCCGATTTTTATCAGGATGGTATTCATAATTCGTGTGAAAGGGTGAACACATTTGTTTGCTAAACTCTTCGTTCCACTACGTAGAATGCGAAATCCCTAAGCAGTGACTTGTAATCGGCCGAAATGGAGAGCTTATCCACTTCGTCGCACGCTGATGCGATGTATCGGGTTGCCTGCGACCGGATTTCTTCGAACGCGTTATACGAATCCATTATCGCAATGGCCTCCTGCAAGAGGCGTTCATCGTGGCAATTGGAATCCAGGATTTTCAGCAGCCGTTTCTTGTCCCGTCGATTCGCTGCCTTAATCGTATGAAGTACAAGGGGTGATCGTTTTCCTGCAGTAATGTCCTCCCCGATTGTCTTACCCCACGAGGAGGTGCCAGGCTTAAGGTTCAGAATGTCATCAATAAATTGGAAGGCGATTCCGGTTAGCGTACCGTAGTTGAAAAGTGCTTCCTGATCAATTGGGGCTGCTCCCGCAGCGATGCATCCGGCACGCAGGGCCACGCGATAGGTGTACGCACAGGATCGGTAGACAATGTGTTGAATATACTGGTCGTGATCAATTGCTGTAAGCTTGAGATTGCTCCACTTTAAGTCCAACGCCGTTCCAATACTGCAGCCGTAGTGTTCCCAGTACACCATTTCATACAGCTTGAGTCGGATATAGTCACTCAGAGGTAAGGTTACATCATCTATTAGGCTAAATGCGTAGAATGTGGATGCCAGGCTTCCATTTCCGGCCAAGGACACGCCATGAACGTGATGTGAGCATGGTTCACCACGTCTCAGAATGGAATTGTCCACGATATCGTCCAGCACCAATGAAGAACAGTGAATCATTTCCGGGATTGCCAGGATCGGTTTGAATTGCATAGGATCCTCGTTGTATGCCTCCAGGATCATGCTACACAGTATGGGCCTGAAGAGTTTTCCCTTCGTTTTCAGATATTGCTTCATGGGCCTGTACAAAGCGTCATTCGCGATTTTGCTGTTCAGAATGAGGTCGGCGTCGGCTATGTTTGGACGGTTCGGAAATTCCACGGTCTGACTGTCGGGGAGGACATGCTGCAATGCCTCCTGCACTACGCGGATGTTCTTTTCGTAGTACTGCCGAAAAGAAGGCCTCATGTCATCGCGAAAATCACTTTTCATAGGAGATGTCAGTGTCTTCCAGTAACCATTGAATGTAAGACATCAGCATAAGGCGATGTCCCGGGTCCAGAGGGAGCTCACCAACTATGTGGTTAGTGGTAATTTGATTTTTGCAAACAAAATTTGCGATGTCATTTTCAGCTCCTGAGTCATTTAGCAACACAAGAATCGTTTCGGGCGATAGCGGTTTTGATAGA
Organism: Cyclobacteriaceae bacterium; assembly: GCA_036563875.1. Taxonomy (GTDB): domain Bacteria; phylum Bacteroidota; class Bacteroidia; order Cytophagales; family Cyclobacteriaceae; genus ZC4RG29. The sequence goes on along the minus strand of DATCLO010000096.1, from coordinate 2,829 downwards.
ATGTTGCTGTCCTGTGAGGCCCGAGCAATGCAAAGGGCAATGAAATTATTGGTATCCCAGAAGGTGACCTTCCCCTTTCCTGAATGCCTTTTGATCCAATCCTTGAAATTTGCGAGGTCATTGGACAGCTGACAAGAAAGGGAGAATGCCATCGCCGCTTCTTTACACAGTTGGACAAGTCGTGGCGACTTAAAGGTCTGGCTTAGGGCAAGCCAGAGATTGAACATGAATCCCAGCTTAGGGGCATTCAAAAGAAATGCACTTTGTTTGTATTCTTCAAAGTGTGCGAAGGGAATTTTATTTTGTCTTCGGTATAGTCGCGCGCCATTTGCATAGAGTACCCCCAAAGTCGATTGCGTGGCGTTCTGCAGAAGCCAGAGTCTTGAGTCGTCGTCCAGGTGACAGTAGTTGTGCAGTATGGGATAATACGGAAGGGTTAAAAGCGCAACACCGACGTTTGCCTTTATTGAATTATTGGCATTCATTTCGCTGATTGAAGAATGGCTTTGATGGTCGTGGATCCCGATATCCGCGAATAGTTTGAAGCATGCCTCAAAAGCTTCGTTAATGCTGAGTAAAGGAAGAACCTGTTCCGGATTGATTTTCGATGCCTCAAGCAACAGAATGCTTCCCAATGCATAATGGAACATCTCCTTATGTCGGAAGTAATGATTGATCGGGTCCAGAAAGGCGGACTGAAGAGTTTTTGCGTCCCACGGAAGGTCTTCCCTTGCAGTGACTGTTTGCAGCCAGCCGTTTGTGCACTTTTTTGGGAACAAGGCCGAAAGGGATCGCCTGATTAGCGGTGCTTTCTGTTTGTAGTATGGCAACAGTTTGCCATTCGGCGTTTCTATGCGCGCGTTAGGTCTAGTTGCGGTATGGTGAAAGGAGATCATAATACGCCAGCTTTCGACCAGCTATGTCCAGAGGCCTTAGTGGTTGCCAGAAAGTCAACGAGAAGGTCTTTTCTTATTTCGCTCTTGCGATCTCCGTTTTCGCAAACCGCTCCTCTTATCCCAATGATATCAGGACCAATCGATAAGAGAGACTCTAAGTGTGAGGCCCTGATAGAACCCGCGAGTGCTACCGCCAGGCCTTTTTCGTGGGCATATCGCGTAAAATCATTCAGTTCATTGTATGACATGGCATCGAACACTGTACTTCCGTCTTTGTAAAATGTATCAAGCATGGCCACGTGCGCTCCGGACTGTTTAGTGGCATCAACGATTGCTTTATAGTGTAAACCACCAAACCTGCGGAAGTCCGCATATCCTGACGCAACGATGGTGATATTTTTATCGATCATGTGAGCGGCTTTCAGTACAGCTTTCATCACTTCGACAGCCTCTGGTTGAGATTTTACGCCGTGAAGACCCACTTTGATGTAGGTGACGCCGCAGCTGGCAGCACCGTAGGCTGCAAGTGCTGCCGTGCCGGGTTTGTAAGGCAAATCTCCCAGGGTGGCGCTACAAACGATGCCCTTCTCACGGAATCGACTAGTGATGTCCCGGATAACCCATGGAAATTGGGCGCCGAGGGAGCCTTCTTTCGTGTTCTTGATATCCAGGATGTCAGTTCCGGCTTCCGCAACGATTTCTGCTTCTTTCAATGTAACCGGGCTTACTAGAACTTTCATATGTTGTTTTGGAGATTGGTGTTCGGGGTTCCTTTACATTATGTGTGATGGAAATGAGCCGATGAGAAGGATAAGCAGGACGGCTCCATGTTGCGGATATATTCTTCCAGGGAGCCCTCGAAAATATTTCCGACACGGCCACGGCAGTATGGACAGGAGTGAAAATTGCCGTCGCTGTCAATGTAAAAGTATCGACTACCTCCAAAGCAGCCTATTCGCCGTTGATGGTAACTGTGAAGGACCACCAGCGGGTAGTTGCGGAACTTTTTGTTGCAGTTCATCTCCTTATAGAACTGCTCGAGTAATCGCGTTTGCTCTTGTGACAGCATCACACCCTTTCCGGCGAATCCACCAACTGGATAGGGTTCCTGCAATTGAATGAAATGGGCTCCCAACGATTTTGCTAACTCAGCGTAGTTCATCAGGTTTGACCACGACACAAATGACTTAGTTGTGCATATCGCCATTCCGGTTGCCAGGCCTGCCTTAAGACTATTTTGCACTGCTTCAACGGCGTCTGTATAAGAATATGACCTGTTTCGGAATGCATTGTGTTGCTGAGGCAAGTAGTGATCCAGGCTGACGCAAACTCCGGTAAGTCTTTTGGTTCGCTTCAATTGTAGTGCCTTTTCCATTGTAAGCTTGGTTCCGGAGGTTACCAGCCAGAAATCTGTTCCCTTTCTTGACGTTCTTAACAGCTCAAGTAGATCACTGAATCGTGCCAGCGGTTCGCCTCCGCTCAAATAGATTTGCGTTACGCCGTTTCGCTGTAGCTCACTTACGATGGCCTTAAGCATATCCAGGCTAAGTCGCTCCTGCCTGTTCAATAATTCTATTTCGTAGCAGTGTTCACATTTTAAGGGACATTTGTTCGTTAGTGCAAGGATCACCGACCTGAGGGTTTTGGTGCCAGGTGCAGATGGTTGAAGGAGCTTGAACTCTTCCCTGTGAAAGGTGTCAAAGGCCTTTGATGGAAAGCCAGGCACGTTGTTGAATTGAAAGTACCGCCCGCTTGCACTAAATCCCTTTATTAAGGGTTGCGATCCGACATATCTCTTGATCATTAGCCCGAGGTGACGGATAGACCTGAAGACTTCGACAGGATTCCGGATCGCGGCAAAGGCCAGGAACAGGATTCGCAGCCGCAGAAGCATCAACATAAAGTCTTTTCGGACGCCGGTTACCATATCTGT
>DATCLO010000095.1:0-28980 GCA_036563875.1 Cyclobacteriaceae bacterium | reverse complement strand
CGGCAACCAACGATGTTTTGTCATACAGGAAAGATTGTCGGATGCCTAAACAACGCAGCCAATTCGGGAAAGTTTCAGATGTAGAAAAGATAGCAAGAAAACGTAGCTCTTTCAGTGGGCAATAGGCAGTGGGCAATAGGCACTAACAGGCAGCAGGCAATATCCAGTGAATACCTTTTTCAGGTTGAGGATCTTCAACACTTCAACACTGCTACGCCTTCATAGAACGCTTCGATTTCATTCAATGTCCACATAATCTCTTCGGGAGCGATGAGGGAGACGAGCCTTTGTCGAAAGGATTTGAAATCAGGTAACCCGCGGAAATAGTTGGCGTAATGTCTGCGCATCTCTAACACGCCGGTGCGTTCTCCCTTCCAGCGTATCGAGAATTCAAGGTGGCTGCGGACAACAGCGACCCTTTCGCCGATACTCGGTGGTTCTGGAAGTTGTCCGGTTTCAATGAAAAATTTTATCGACTTAAATATCCAGGGATTGCCGATGGCTGCTCTTCCGATCATCACACCGTCGACGCCGTATCGATTTTTCCATGCCACTGCGCGTTCCGGCGAATCCACATCACCATTGCCAAACACAGGAATGCGCATGCGCGGATTTTCCTTGATTCTGCCAATGAGTTCCCAGTCGGCCTCGCCCTTATACATCTGAACGCGTGTGCGTCCGTGCACAGTAAGGGCAGCGATCCCAACATCCTGAAGGCGTTCAGCAACTTCAACTACGTTACGCGTACTGTCGTCCCATCCAAGCCGCGTCTTGACAGTAACAGGAAGGTGAGTAGCCTTGACAACCGCATCCGTCATCTTTACCATGCGAGGAATGTCCTGCAACAGCGCCGCACCAGCGCCCCTGCATGCGACATTCTTGACGGGACACCCGTAGTTGATGTCGATAAGATCGGGATTTACCTGCGTAGCGATTTCGGCTGACTGCCGCATGTGTTCTATGTCGCTACCGAAAAGCTGAATCCCGATAGGCCGTTCGTATTCGAATATGTCCAGCTTTTCCCGGCTGCGGGCGGCATCGCGTATCAGCCCTTCTGATGAAACAAACTCGGTGTACATCAGATCGGCACCCTGGGCCTTGCAAACGGCGCGAAAAGGCGGGTCACTCACGTCCTCCATGGGGGCGAGCAGCAAGGGGAAGTTCCCAAGTTCAATGTTGCCGATTTTCACCATATTTGTTCGCAAAGTTAATCAATCCCGGAATGTTTGGAACCGACGGATCTGGAAGGCATTCATTTCTGACGCTGCTCCTGATACTTGTCGGCATCTGCCTGGGCTTTGTGGTCGTGGGACCGCTTGTAGGTTTCCTGTGCGCGATGCCCTTTTACGACGGTTCCGTGCTTGAGCTCGCCGAGGCCCTTCAGGATGCGCCGAATCATCCAGACGTGAAAGTGCCGATGTATATCCTGCAGGCCTCCGCTACATTAGTTGGACTTATTGCGACACCCATGATTCTCCTTCGCGTGTCGCACCGTTATCCGAAAGGATTGTTCTCCTTCCAGGATATTCAATGGACACCCTTCCTCCTCATTCCGCTCATCGTAGTAGCGTTTATGGCAGTAAACTCAGTGTTCGTTGAATGGAATGCAGAGTTACACTTCCCCGCCTTCCTAAAGGACTTCGAAGAGTGGGCTCGTGCCAACGAGGAACAGCGCGCGGCTATGATTCAGTTCATGACAACCTTTGCATCGGATGCTGAACTCCTCCTCGCGCTCGTTGTCATTGCTGTCATTCCCGCCATCGGCGAAGAGTTTGTTTTTCGTGGCTTGTTTCAGAACGAACTGAAAAACCTGACCCACAATACACACGTGGCCATCTGGCTCGCCGCGTTCTTATTCAGCGCCTTTCATATTCAGTTTTTTGGCTTTGTTCCACGACTGTTACTCGGAGGCCTGTTCGGCTACCTATACGCCTGGTCGGGCAACCTGCTCGTTCCAATTTTTGCCCACTTTGTGAATAATGCGCTCGCGCTTCTGAGTCTATATTACTATCAGCGTGGAAAGACTGAGTTCTCATTTGAGAGTCCAGAAGCTGCACCATTGCCGTATGTGATTGTTGGCGCGATTGTCACAGCATTCCTTCTCTTGTATTTCAAAGGATTTTATGACCGGCAGCGAAAGACGGCACCCTGACAGTAACGCGACGCAACCGCGAAAATACAGCAACCTGACCCAGCGGATTGTTACGGGCTTGATCGGTGCTGCACTTGTCGTCGCAGGCGTTGTGTTCAGCGAGTGGACATTCTTTGCATTGTTTCTTGGGATTTGTGTTCTCTCCCTTCTGGAGTTTTACAGACTGGCCGGACTCGATGGTCTTTTACCCCTCAAGTGGTATGGGACATTCTGTGGCATCACCATTTTCACCGTAACGTTTTTCATCGAAAGTGGACGGCTAAACACTGCGTTTTATTCTCTCTTGTTTCCTCTCGTTTCGATCGTATACATGATCAAGCTGTACAAGAAGTTTGAGAGAAAACCTTTTACGAACATTGCCTATACGTTTCTCGGGATCTTCTACGTATCTGTGCCCATCTCACTCATGAGTGCGATTGCGTTCAACCAGGGTACCTACCGATACGAAATTATTCTCGGATGTTTATTGATCCTGTGGGCAAGCGACACAGGTGCATATTTTGCGGGAACGTTCTTTGGAAAGAACAAACTGTTCGAACGCATATCACCAAAGAAATCGTGGGAAGGTTTTTTTGGAGGTGCATTGCTTGCCCTGGGGATCTCACTCGCGCTTGCCGCCTACTTTCCGGTGCTTAACCGCATCCAGTGGGTTGTCATCAGCCTCATCATCATTGTAGGCGGTACGTTTGGTGATCTGACCGAGTCATTGCTGAAGCGCAGCATCGAAATTAAGGACTCAGGGGCTTCCCTTCCGGGCCATGGTGGTTTTCTCGATCGCTTTGATGGGCTGCTCCTGTCTACCCCCTTCATTCTCGCATTTCTTGAACTGTTTGGCGGGCAAGCGACTTGATCACGAAAAACCTTTTGTACATTCCTAAAAAATTTCTTTCGGTTGTTTTTGCCGTGGCATTATCACAGACAGTTGACAGTACCGATAGATTATTTTGCAAACACGCAGAAAGAGAAATTTCATTTGCTCTTGACGCCTTAGAGTGAATAACCATCGGGGAATTATGAAAACCGATGGTTCAATGGAAATTAACTTATCTTTGCAACCGTTTTAGTGCCACAAAAAGTGGCCTTTCACGATAGTCAATCTTTGCGTATGGCCTATATCGAACCCGCGCCCCTGAAGGACCGGGAAAACCCGTTCGAGGCAATGATGTCCAGGTTTCATGTCGCCTCTCAGATCCTGGGCCTTGAGGATGAGATTTACAACGTACTGAAATCGCCTTCCCGCCAGGTAATTGTATCGCTGCCCGTCACCATGGACGACGGTAGTATCCGGGTCTTCGAAGGATACCGGGTAATACACTCCAACATCCTGGGGCCATCAAAGGGTGGTATCCGCTATGACCCCATGGTGAACCTGGACGAAGTCAAGGCGCTGGCCGCCTGGATGACATGGAAATGTGCTGTAGTGGACATTCCCTACGGTGGCGCAAAGGGGGGCATCACCTGCAACCCGCGTGAGATGTCGTCGGGGGAGATTGAAAGGCTCACGCGCGCTTACACGACGGCCATGTTCCATGTCTTCGGACCTGACCAGGACATTCCGGCGCCCGATATGGGTACAGGACCCCGCGAGATGGCCTGGTTGATGGACGAATACTCGAAAATGCGCGGCATGACGGTGAACGCCGTCGTTACCGGCAAGCCTATCGTTCTCGGCGGCTCGCTGGGAAGAACCGAAGCGACCGGTCGCGGTGTTATGGTATCTGCCATGGCCGCTATGGAAAAACTGAAGATCAATCCGTACAAGGCAACATGCGCAGTACAGGGATTCGGGAATGTGGGCAGCTGGGCAGCGCGACTCCTTCACGAGCGTGGTCTTACAGTGCAGGCCATCAGTGATCTCTCGGGCGCATACTATTCAGAGAAGGGAATTGACCCGGAAAAGGCTGTGGCATACCGCGACGCCAACAAGGGTTCCCTGGATGGTTTCCCTGAAGCCACAAAAATCACCAACGAGGAACTCCTTGAGTTGCCGGTGGATGTGCTGGTACCCGCAGCCACTGAAGATGTGATCACGGGTTCCAACGCGCCCAAAATCAAGGCAAAGCTTATCGTTGAAGGTGCCAACGGTCCCACATCATCGAAGGCGGACAGCATCATCAACGAAAAAGGCATTATGGTTGTGCCGGATATCCTGGCAAACGCTGGCGGCGTCACGGTATCTTATTTCGAGTGGATACAAAACCGATTGGGATACAAGTGGACTGCAGACCGTGTGAACCGGAGGTCCGACCGCATCATGAAAGATGCATTTAACAATGTTTTCAAAATCGCGAATGAGTATAAAGTCCCCATGCGGATAGCGGCGTACATGGTCGCAATAGACAAGGTGGCGAAGACGTATAAATATCGCGGCGGATTTTAAAAAGAAGATTCATGACTATTCACAAAGAGGGACGCACACTCTTATTTATTTTATTGATTGCTTTGTTCGCCATCAACGCGCTGCTGGCATACTTGTTTCCGGAAAATACCTTATTGCAACAAATAGCCATCGGCGTTAGCATCGTGCTGTACCTCGCAGTGCTTCAGTTCTTCAGGAATCCCAAAGTGAATGTTGAACGCAATGAAAAACAGGTACTCGCACCGGCGGATGGTAAGATCGTCGCGATCGAGGAAACCGAAGAGACGGAATACCTGAAAGAACGGCGCACACAGATTTCTATATTCATGTCGCCCCTCAACGTTCACGTTAACCGTCTGCCGGTTGGCGGAGTAGTAAGCTTTTATCGCTACCATCCGGGTCGTTACCTCGTGGCGTGGCATCCTAAGTCCAGCACCGAGAACGAACGTACCACACTGGCCGTGCGCATGGCCAACGGATTGGAAATCCTGGTGCGTCAGATTGCAGGTGCTGTTGCGAGAAGAATACGCTGTTACGTAAAGGAAGGTCAACCTGTAAACCAGGGTCAGGAGTTCGGTTTTATCAAGTTTGGCTCTCGTGTAGACGTTTTCGTTCCCACGGGCGCACAGGTTCGAGTCGCGATTGGCGATAAGACCGTAGCAGGGAAGACCGTCCTTGCAGAATTGCGCTAAGTCTCTTTATTTCTTGCATGCCATACGAGATGGCGTAGATAAACGTTATCTTGTTACATTATTGTTGTTTTTCCTGTATCTAACAGTTTCGGGGAAGGCATTCAAGCTTGACCCGTATGAAAGAAAACACCTCCATTCGCTTCCCCTCGAAAGACCAGAACTTTTACAATACGCTAAAGAAAAGGGTCAACGAGTATTTCAAGTCCACAGATACAACGCGGCATGCCAACCGGGAAATGGTGTTAAAGACCATTTTCATGTTCTCTATCTACATAGTACCCGTCGTGGTTCTTTACGCAGGTGTCGTTACCTCAGCGTGGCTCGCGCTGGCTTTGTGTCTGCTGATGGGCGTCGGAATTGCGGGCATCGGACTCTCCGTCATGCACGATGCAAATCATGGAGCGTACTCCAATCGGAAGTGGGTCAACAACCTGCTGGGATATTCGCTGAATCTTGTCGGAGGCAATGCCTTCAACTGGCAGGTGCAGCACAACGTCCTCCATCATACGTTTACGAACATCTTTGACGCCGACGAAGACATAAGTCCCCGCGGCATTCTTCGTATGACACCACACACCGGATGGAAGCCCTTTCATCGGTTTCAATTTGTGTATGCATGGTTCATTTATGGATTCATGACGCTTGCATGGGTATTCGTCAAGGACTTTAATCGCCTCATTAGGTATCAGCGGGATGGACTCGTTAAGAAACAACACACAACAGTGGCCAAAGAATGGTCAATCCTTCTTGCGAGCAAAGCACTGTACTTGTCGTATACCCTCATCCTGCCCATGGTGTTTCTGCCCTTTGCGTGGTGGCAGGTATGCATTGGTTTCTTTGCCATGCATTACGTAGCCGGTTTTATACTCGCAACAATTTTTCAGCCGGCACACGTGGTGGAGGGCACGTCGTTTCCTATGCCTGATGATACGGGCAACATACAAAACACGTGGGCTATCCATCAGTTAGCTACCACTACGAACTTTGCGAACAACAGCCGTCTGTTTTCGTGGTACGTTGGTGGGCTCAACTTTCAGATTGAACATCACCTCTTCCCGAATGTGTGTCACGTGCATTACCGGCATTTGGCTTCCATCGTGCGAGCTACCGCGCAGGAGTTCGACATACCTTACCGCTCGTTGCCTACCTTTCTCCAAGCACTGCTGGGTCATGGCCGTCTTCTTCGGCACCTGGGGAGAAGACCGCTGACAGTCGAAGGAAACTAAGGCCTCCATTCGTTCAATTTGAGTAAATTGCGGGCCTATGGTAGAGGCCAAAGCGTGCTATTCGGTATTTCAGAAATCGGTGGAGGATTATCATCGCTTCGACAATATTGACGCGGCCATTCAAAATCCCTATTCTCCGGATAGCCTTGAACACATGTTGTATGCCAAGAACTGGATTGACACGGTTCAGTGGCATCTTGAAGATCTCGTCCGCAATCCGGATATCGACCCGGCCGAAGGTATGCAGCTAAAGCGGAGAATCGATGCCTCCAACCAGAAGCGGACAGATATGGTGGAGCGTATCGATGATTATTTCGTGCAGGAATTTGCGAACGTGACACCTTTGCCGGGTGCTCGGATCAACTCGGAAACACCGGCCTGGCTTCTCGACCGAATGAGCATTCTTGTCCTCAAGATTTATCACATGGACGAACAGGTTCGCCGCACTGACGTCGACGAGCAACACCGGCAACAGTGCGCGGCAAAGCTGAGCGTACTCCTTGAACAGAAGGAAGACATGCGGCAGGCATTTGACGAACTTGTAGAAGATATTTCAAAAGGCGTCAGACGTTTCAAGGTGTACCGGCAAATGAAAATGTACAACGACGCATCACTGAATCCGGTCCTGTACGGGAAGGGCAGTTCACGGTGATGATTACTCGTAAACTGCTGGTTATTCGCTTTTCTGCCATGGGCGACGTCGTCCTTCTCGTGCCCGTGTTGAAATCCCTCCTCCTCGCTCACCCGGATATCAGCGTCACGTTGGTTACACGTCCGCGTTTCGCTCCTTTCTTTGCCGGAATACCCCGTCTGGATGTTGTAGGTGCCGATGTCGACGTCGTCTATCGGGGCTTAGGCGGAATGTACAGGCTGGCGCGAATGCTCATGAAGCGTGGTCCATTCGAGGTTGCCTTCGACCTTCACGATCACCTTCGGACTATGATCCTTAGGACGATACTCCGTCTGTCCGGATTGCGTGTCGTTGTGTTTAAGAAGGGCCGTAGTGAAAAGAAAGAGCTGGTGCGTCCCGACAATAAAGTCATTCGTCAGTTACCGCATACAGTAGACCGCTACCGCGAAGCCTTTACTCGTCATGGATTGCGATTCGAGATGTTGCTTGGACCATTCCTGGTGCCGGATGATGAATCCCTAGCTAACGTGCGCCAGTGGCTGATTGGGAAAGGCCTGACGCCTGGCCTGCAGAAGTGGATTGGTATTGCACCGTTTGCCAATCATCGAACGAAGATCTGGCCGGGAGAATATGTGAACCGCCTTATTGAATTGTTGCTGAATAGAACCGACTGTCACTTTTTTCTCTTTGGAGGAGGTCGTGAAGAAATCGCATTCTTTGAAAAAGTCAGTGACGCATTTCCCTCGAGATGCACGATCGTCGCGGGTGCTCTTGAAATGCGTCAGGAGATCGCCCTCATGACGCTTCTTGATCTGATGGTATGTGTAGATTCCTCCAACATGCACCTGGCTGCGTTGGCTGGCACACCGTTGTTGTCGCTGTGGGGAGGCACACATCCGGACACAGGATTCGGACCGTACCTTTACGATTCTTCCGCAGTCCTGCAAATAGGCCGCGACGAATTGCCGTGCCGGCCCTGTTCCGTATATGGGAAAGAAACTTGTCTGCGCGGCGACTTTGCCTGTCTTTATCGCCTGACGCCGGAAATGGCAAGTCAACAAATTTTCCGAAAACTTGCCCTTTAGTATCTCGCGGCTAATCCCTATTATTGAATCTGCCTAAATCCTAAACCTGACCTTCATGCAAAGGAAGATTGCGTTCGGCCTTCTCGCGGTTCTGATCATCATTCAATTTATCCGCCCCTCAAGGAACACTGACGATAGTCCTCAGCAGGCAGACATCAGCAACATTTACGCGTTACCCGACGGTGTGCACGATGTGCTAAAGGCAAAGTGTTACGACTGCCACAGCAACAACACCACCTACCCGTGGTACACCAACATCCAACCTGTTGGATGGTGGATAGACTGGCACATCAGGGAAGGCAAGAGCGAACTCAACTTCTCAACATTTGGCGATTATCCTAAGGACCGTGCCGATCACAAGCTGGAAGAAGTCCTCGAAGTCCTGGAGGAAGGAACGATGCCTTTGAAGTCCTATCTCTGGATGCACAGAAATGCCGCTGTAACGCAGGAAGAGTCGCAGCGAATTGCTTCCTGGATCGCTTCACTGGGCATCGCCCGCCACTGACACCTCATTGCATTCGATTGCATTTTAGGAGCTATTGCCATAGAGAATACGCTCCCATTAACTTATTGTAAACTCGTTGCACGGCCGCTGGTTGTGAGGAGAAATGCTATTACCTTTGACAAGAAGCCGCCTCCATTTGCATTAACCTAAATACAATTATATGCGCAAATGTCTACCGCAAAAATTCATGCTGCTTGCGATCATGCTGTTTGCGGCCGGTTTTGCCTGCGCACAAACCGGTTCTGTAAAGGGCATCGTCTGGGAACAGGAGACGAACGAGGGTGTTGCAGGAGCTAACATAATCCTCAAAGGAACAGCGACAGGCACAATCTCCGCTGCGGATGGCTCCTTTGAGCTGAGCGGTCTGCCCGCAGGAAATCAGGTAATCGCCATCTCATTCATCGGGTATGCGCCGCGTGAAATTCCTGTGCGTATTCAGCCGGGGAGCACGCAGGACCTCGGTAGAATTATCCTCGAGACACAGGCCATCGGACTCCAGGAAATCAGCGTTATCGCTTCAGTTGCAATAGACAGGAAGACACCTGTAGCTGTGTCAACGATCAAAGGTCCGGAGATTGAGGCGAAAGTTGGCAATCAGGAATTTCCCGAAATACTTAAGACGACGCCGTCGGTATACGTAACTAAAGAAGGCGGCGGCTTCGGTGATTCGAGAATTAATGTTCGTGGATTCGATCAGCGAAACACCGCGGTGATGATCAACGGTATCCCGGTCAACGACATGGAGAACGGTTGGGTGTACTGGTCGAACTGGGCAGGATTATCGGACGTTTCAAGTTCCATTCAGGTTCAACGCGGTCTGGGTGCGTCTAAGCTCGCCGTTGCTTCAGTTGGTGGGTCCATCAATATCGTTACCAACGCAGCACAAATGAAACGCGGTGGCGCAGCATCGCTGACATTCGGAAATGACGGCTACCAGAAATACAGTGCCTCATACTCCACAGGACTTTCTGAAAAAGGATGGGCATTCTCTGTGATGGCTTCACACACACGCGGTGATGGTTATGCAGACGGTACGTTGTTCAGGGCCTACTCATACTTTGCATCTCTTGCCCGTGAATTCAACAGCCAGCATTCCCTGCACTTCACAGTTGTCGGTGCACCCCAGTGGCACTTCCAACGTGAATATGGTGCGTTTGATGGCGTTACGTACGAGACACTCAAGCAAACAGGTATCCGTTACAATCCGCAGTGGGGCTATTATGACGGTAGCGACTATAAGGACAACATGTTTTCCTGGCGAAAAAACTTTTTCCACAAGCCGAAAGCATTCCTTAATCACTACTGGACCATTTCTGACCGGATAGAGTTGTCTACATCGTTGTACGCATCACTCGGACGCGGTGGTGGAACTGGCGACCTTGGAAGAATCAACGGAGCTTTCCGAACCGATCCGAAATTCCGCGGTCCGAGTGGTGTGCGCTGGAATGACATTGCAGCCTGGAATCAGGGGGGCACAGTCGCCGACTTCGGTGCGAACCGTGTTCCGTGGTCCGGGCCGGGTGTTGCTGTAGAGGATCCCAACTACAACGGACCGTTTGCAGGTCAGGATGTGGCGCAATCTTCACGCAATGGATTCATACTCAGGTCTTCTATGAACGAACACAACTGGTACGGGATCCTATCCAACCTCACCTACAGGGCCTCTGATCGCATCACCCTGACGGGAGGTATCGACGCTCGTTATTACAAGGGCATTCACTACAGAAGAGTTGAAGACCTGCTGGGCCTGGATGCCTACTTTGATTCGAGAAACCAAAATAGCCCCGAACACTACGTGAGCGAAGAAGGACGAGCCTCAGGGAATAAGATCGACTATTACAATGATGGCCTCGTGAACTGGATCGGCTTGTTCGGACAAGTAGAATATTCGACCGGTCCGATTTCTGCCTTTGTTTCGTTCTCCGGTTCCCAACAGGGATTCAAACGCATCGACTACTTCGCATATCTCGACAGCGATCCCATGCAAGAATCTGACTGGGAAAACTTCCTCGGGGGAACCGTCAAGGCAGGTGTTAACTACAACATTGACGGAAACCACAACGTCTTCATAAACGGCGGGTTCTTCTCACGTCAGCCTATCTTCGACAATGTATTCCTCAATAATACCAACGCAGTCAATCCTGATGCCAGCAACCAACGCGTCACTGCTATCGAAGTGGGGTACGGTTACCGCAGTCAGTACTTCAGTGCTAACGTGAACTTGTACAATACACAGTGGGGTAACAGACAAATTTCGCAGAGTGTTCGCCTGGAGATCGATGACAACGGCGTGCCTGTGCAAACCGATGGTGTCGTAAACTTCACCGACGTATCGCAGCTTCACCAGGGAATCGAAATTGATTTTGTTGTGAGCCCGATCAATCAGCTGCGCCTCACAGGGATGATCACGCTGTCGAACTGGAGGTATAAGGACGACTTCCACGCGCTCTGGGTACCCGAGGATCCGTCGCTGGCTGACCATTCAGTACTCCTGACACTAAAGATGAAGGATGTAAAAGTGCCCGATGCTGCGCAGACCGCGTTTAGCTTTGGCGCCGACTATGAGATTGTGAATGGACTTTCCGTGTATGGAACGTTTTATTTCGCGGACAACCTGTATGCAAACTTCGACCTCGCGGATGATTTGGAATCCTACCTTGAAGAAGGCAATCAGGCGTGGAAGCTTCCCTCGTACAGCCTGGTCGACCTTGGTGTTGCCTACAGCTTCAAACTAGGAAATCTGGATGTAACAGCACGGCTAAATGTCAACAATGTGGGTGACGAAATCTACATCGCGGAATCGGAATCCAACATACTGTACGATCCATTGGACGGCGAAGACGCGCTCATACCGGGGTCGGAAAACGGCAGTGTACGCAACCGCGTCTATTACGGCTTCGGAAGAACCTGGAATGCGGGCCTGAAAGTAAAATTCTAGCGAAAAATTTGCGTTAGCCACGAAAGGGACCGATGAAACGGTCCCTTTTTTGTTTACCGTTTTTTCGCTAATTTGATTGACTTATGCCGGTACGATTGCGTCTGGTTTTGTTGGTTTTGATCGCGTTTTGGCATTTTTCGGCCTGCCGACAGGCAGCGTTCGATACCAACATTCACCCTCCCGCCCCGGTAGCCGTAGACCTCGATAGCATCCTTCGGCGCGGCTATATCAGTGCGCTGGTCGACAACAATTCCATAAGCTATTTTATCTATAAGGGCGAGCCCATGGGGTACGACTATGAGCTGCTCAAGCTTTTTGCCGACCACCTCAATGTCGATCTCAAAATTAATGTCACAAAGGATCTGGGCACGGCCATCAGCAAACTCAACAACGGCGAGGGCGACATACTTGCTTACCCCCTGACGATAACAAAACAGCGCAAGCAATACCTGGCCTTTACGAGACCACATTTCAATTCATACCAGGTGCTGGTCCAGCGCAAGCCGGAGGGTTGGAGACAATTGACCGCAGATCAGATCGAACAGTCTTTGATCCGAAATCCGGTCGACCTGATCGACAAGGAAGTGCATGTGCCAAGAAACTCAACCTTCCTCCATCGCCTTGAAAATCTTTCGGAAGAAATCGGAGGCGACATTATTATTAAGGTCGATTCTGCAGATTCAGAAAGCGAAGAATTGATACGTCGCGTTGCAAGAGGAGAAATTGAACTGACAGTTGCCAACCACGCATTTGCTGCAGTTAACGCTGCATATTATCCTGACATCGACGTGAACACCATTATTAGCCTTCCGCAGCAAATTGCCTGGGGTGTGCGCATTAATTCGCCGCAGTTGCTGGAGGCTTTTAATGCGTGGATGGAGCAGATCAAGAAGGAGCCCACGTTCATGGTCATCTACAACCGGTATTACAAGAGTCCTAATTCATCGCGCATACGGCGCAACAGCGATTATTCGTCACTCGGAGGCAGCAAGTTGTCACCGTACGACGACCTCATTCGCGAAGGTGCAGAACAGCTCGGCTGGGATTGGCGACTGCTGGCTGCCGTTGTGTACCAGGAATCCCGTTTCGGTGAAGTTGATGAATCGTGGGCAGGAGCGCGTGGGTTAATGCAACTTATGCCCGCGACAGCAGAACGCTTTGGGGCAACTGATCCGAATGATCCCATACAAAATCTTCGCGCCGGTGTGCGATATCTCAAGTATCTCGACAACTATTGGGCTAAGCATATTCCGGATACAGTAGAGAGACAAAAATTCGTCCTCGCTTCCTACAACGCAGGCCTCGGTCATATCCTGGATGCACGCAACCTGGCAGCCCGCTTTGGAAAAGACACGCTCACGTGGGATTACAATGTCGAGGAAATGCTGACGCGAAAATCGAAACCCGAATATTTTAACGATCCCGTCGTTAAGCTTGGCTACTGCAAGTGCACCGAGACTGTTAATTACGTCCGTGACGTGTTGAATCGGTATGAAATGTACGCCGCACATATATCCGGATTTACAGTAGCGGGGAAATAAGTAGCATTACTGTTAGCCCGTAGGGGCTTAATTGTTACTTAAAGAGCATTTCCAATACCTATATTTATCGCCACAATCTCCCTACTATGAATTTAGATCTGACGGGAAAACGCGCTGTTGTATGCGGCAGCACACAGGGAATCGGGAAAGCCATCGCGGTAGAGATAGCGCTGCTGGGTGCATCGGTGACGTTGTTCGCGCGGAATGAAGAGCGGTTGCGCGCGGTGCGGGATGAATTGCAGCGTAACGCCGGTCAGGACCATCATTACCTCGTAGCGGATTTTGCACAGCCCGAGACCGTAAAGGCTGCGATACAGTCATACACGTCAAAACACGATGTTCACATCCTGGTGAACAACACTGGTGGTCCTCCGGGCGGCAGAGCAATCGACGCGGATCCCGAAGCGTTCGCGCAGGCGTATGCGCAACACTTGGTGTGCAATCAAATTCTTGCACAGGCATGCCTTGATGGAATGAAGCGCGCGCGATACGGACGCATCATCAATGTCATTTCTACGTCGGTGAAAGTCCCCATTCGCGGACTCGGCGTCTCCAACACCGTTCGTGGTGCTGTTGCCAGCTGGGCGAAGACCCTCGCCTCGGAACTCGGACCCTACGGAATAACGGTAAACAACGTTTTGCCCGGATCTTTTGAGACGGGTCGTATGAGAGATCTCGTAAAAACCCGGGCCAAAGAATCAGGCAAAACAGAGGAGGAAATTCTCAACTCCATGATTCGGGAAATTCCCATGGGGCGAATTGGCGACCCAAGTGAAATCGCCGCAGCTGCCGCATTCCTGGCTTCACCTGCTGCATCTTATATCAACGGAATCAATCTTCCGGTAGATGGCGGAAGGACACCCACGCTATAACGCTGATGGAATTCTTCGATATCGACGCCATCTTCTTTGAAATCTGGGGATACCGGATGAGTTATCTGGAGTTCTTCGGAACGATAGCAGGATTCATCTTCGTCGTGTTGTCGGCGCGTGCCCATATCCTCAACTGGCCGGTGGGAATTGTAAACAAC
The DNA here is from genome assembly GCA_036563875.1 of Cyclobacteriaceae bacterium. GTDB lineage: Bacteria > Bacteroidota > Bacteroidia > Cytophagales > Cyclobacteriaceae > ZC4RG29. The sequence goes on along the minus strand of DATCLO010000095.1, from coordinate 14,821 downwards.
ATTCTTTTCATCGTTCTCTTTTACCAGGTCCAGTTGTATCCCGACATGTTCTTGTACACCTTTTTCACGGTGACTAATATTATAGGCTGGTGGCGATGGTCGCACCCCCAACCGGGCGAAGAGGATCGAAAGAAAGAACTAAGGGTGAGCCACATGGGATTCTCCCAGTTTGCGATTCTTACCGGTGTCGCCATAGTGGGAACTTATGTCATGGGTACGTTCGCCAGCAAACTTCATGAGATCCTGCCCGCGCTCTTTACTAAACCCAGCGCGTTTCCGTATCTCGACTCTTTCGTCACCGTCACGAGTATCGCCGCTACCTACGCAGCGATCCAAAAGAAAATTGAAGTCTGGATCGTTTGGATTATTGTTGACCTCACGGCTACCTACATCTACTTCGCAAAGGGAATCAAGTTCGTAGGTGTGCAGTATTTTGTCTACACCCTTATCTCCGCTTACGGCTGGTATAACTGGTCGAGGGAATACAAAAGCTACGGCAACTAAGCCTGCGCCTTCCCTACTTTATATCCTTTCGTCGCAAAGTACAGGATGAAGAAGTAGCACGGCACCATCATGACATAAGCGCGCTGTGAATTCCATCCCGGCTGATCGAGGAGCCAACCATAGGCCAGTGGAAGCAGCGCGCCGCCGGCAATTGCCATGATCAAAAGGGCTGATCCGATCTTCGTGAATCGTCCGAGACCACTGATTGCCAACGGGAAGATCGCGGGCCACATGAGTGAGTTGGCCAGTCCAAGCAGCGCGATAAATGCCACGGATACATAGCGATCTGTCACCAATGCCAGCACCGTAAAGACAACGCCCAATATCGCACAAATGCTGAGGGCTTTTTGTTGTGAAATGTACTTGGGGATTGTAAAGATGCCAATCACATACCCGATGAGCATGAAGGCAAGTGTTGCCTGAGTAAAGTATCGGGCAATTGAAAGTTCAATGCCAAGTGACTTGCCGTAGCTGATAATGGTGTCGCCCGCCATAACCTCCACCCCCACGTAGAGGAACAACGCCATTACGCCCAGGAACAGGTGCGGAAAATCAAATATACTCTTCTTTTGTTCGGCACCAGAAGCAGCGCCAACATCATCCCCTTCGTCGTTGATGTCAGGAAGCGACGAAAGGACAACAGCAATAGCCAGCACCACGAGCACACCTGCGATGATGATGTAGGGTACAACAACGCGGCTCGCCAGTTCGTCCAGCGTAGCGGCACGGGCCGCAGCGTCCATGGTTGCCAGGCTTGCCTCAAGCCCGTCCGCGTCCTTCAATGCGATGTAGCCAAAAATCAGACCCGCGAGGATACCCGCGACTTTATTACAGATCCCCATGATGCTGATACGTGTCGCAGCGCTTTCAATGGGTCCTATGATAGATACGTACGGGTTCGATGCGGTTTGAAGCAGTGCGAGTCCTGTGCCGATAATGAACAACCCGAACAGGAACATGTTGTAGCTTCTCGCGTTGGCAGCCGGGATAAACACAAGAGCGCCCACAGCCATCACGAGCAGACCCAACGCCATCCCTTTCTTGTAACCCGTGGCGCGCAGCACCACCGAAGAAGGAAGCGCCATTACGGTATAGGCGATGAAGAATGCTGTTGCTACCAGGTACGACTGCAACTCGGTTTCCAGTTCGCAGGCAATCTTCAGATAGGGAATCAGTGTTCCGTTGACCCACGTAACAAACCCAAACACAAAAAACAAAGCCCCGATGATCGTCATCGAAAGGACATAATGCTTCTTCTGGTCACTCATGCGAATGAAGGTTAGGTTTTATTTGGGCCATGAACATTGATAATTAAGCAAATCCCGGCTAAAGCTATAATTTTGAGGCTATATTAACGCAAGCCGTTATTTGGATACTCGTAAGAAAAAAACGAAAACCCTATGGACACACCAAAAAGCACGCAAAAAAAGTTGACCCTGCTCGTACTCGCCGCGGGGATAGGAAGCCGTTATGGAGGTATCAAACAAATCGACGGCTTCGGTCCTAATGGCGAAACGATCATGGACTATTCGCTTTATGATGCCATCAGGGCGGGGTTTACCAAGGTGGTGTTCATCGTTCGGGACGAAATCAAGGAGGCAGTAAAAGAAATATTCCTGCCCCGGTTGCAGGGTAAAGTTGAAGTAGAGTTCGTAATCCAGTCACTCGACAAACTGGTGCCGGCAGAATATCAGAATCCCGAACGCCAGAAACCGTGGGGTACCGGGCATGCGATGCTGTGCGCCCAAAACGTAATTAATGAACCTTTTGCCGTGATCAACGCCGACGATTTTTATGGACGCGAGGCGTTTCGCGCTGTAGCGCAGCATTTTGCAGAAGATAAGGAAGGCGCTCATGCGCTCGTCGGCTATACACTTAAGGATGTTTTGTCCGAACACGGCAGCGTGTCACGGGGTTGCGGTGAACGGGATGCCAGCGGATACCTCAAGTCCGTCGTTGAACGCACCAAGATCGTACGCGAGAACGGCAAGATCATCGCGCGCGAACCCGATGGCGACATTGTTATGGATCCGGAAACACCAACTTCAATGAACTTTTGGGGATTTTATCCCTCAATTTTTCCCATCGCCGGCGAAATGTTCGTCGACTTCCTAAGGGAAAAGCACAGGGAACCAAAATCAGAATTCTTTATTCCGCTCTTTGTCAACCGCATGATAAAAGAAGGCCGCGGGAATGTTCGCGTTATCTCCGGAGGCGACATCTGGTTTGGTGTTACATACCAGGAAGATAAAGACATGGTGTCGTCGCGCATCAGGGCGCTTGTCGACAAAGGCGAGTATCCTGCATCACTTTGGCGCTAAAAAGCTCAAGTACGTTTTGTACATTAGTCGTATGAATGTAAGAGTGCGACTAGCGAATGGCTTTGTCGGGTACAGGGCATTCGCACCGGTTCTCATCGGCATTGCGGTTTTGTTGACTTCATTCGTTCCGGCGGATAATCCTACCCGTTCTCTCATGGGAGGATGGCAACGCGACGCTGGTGATCAGCGGTTGACGCGCATATTCACCGAGAAGTATTTTACCATCGCAGTATTCAATAAAGCTGACGGCGACTTCATCAGCACGGCTGGCGGTTCCTGGAGAATCGAAGGCACGAACCTGGTGCAATTGTATGAATACAACACGAGCAATCCAGACCTGGTCGGCAAGGAGGAGCGCTTTCCACTCGAAGCAGGCGATGATCAATTCGCGCTGAAGTCCGGCAGTGAAAAGGAAATGTGGAAGCGTCTCGATGATGGAACACCGGGACAGCTGGCGGGTGCGTGGCTGATCACCGGCCGCTACCAGGACGGTGAGATACGACGCCGCACGCCGGGTGCCCGTAGGACAATGAAGATCTTATCAGGAACCCGTTTCCAATGGATCGCCTATAACACTGAAACGAAAGAGTTCTTTGGAACAGGTGGTGGAAGGTATACCACCGAGAACGGAAAATACACCGAGCACATCGAGTTCTTCTCGCGCGACAAATCAAGAGTAGGTGCCAGTCTCCAATTCGAATTCATAATTCAGGATGGTGAATGGAGACATAAGGGTCGAAGCAGTCGGGGTGAACCACTTGATGAAGTGTGGACGAAGAGGGAGGTGTTGGGGATCTGAAGACCGACAGGCGCGTACGTCTTAAAATCGCTCTAACTCCGAAAAGAAGAAATTGCTTTCAATCACCGCGTTTTCGTCGCTATCGGAACCGTGAATCGCGTTTGCTTCGATGGACTTGGCAAACAGCGCACGGATGGTGCCCGGTGCTGCTTTCTTCGGATCTGTCGCGCCGATGAGGTTACGAAAATCTTCGACAGCATTAGCCTTCTCCAATATCATTGGAACTATGGGGCCCGAAGACATATACTTCACAAGATCGCCGTAAAAAGGCCTTTCTTTGTGCACGGCATAAAACTGGCCTGCGCGTTCGGGGGTGAGCATTGTTTTCTTCAGCGCTACGATCCTGAATCCTGCTTCTTCAATCATCTTAATGATTGCTCCCGTGTTGCCCGCACCTACCGCATCGGGCTTAATCATGGTAAACGTCCGGTTTCCTGCCATTCTGTCGATTTATTGTGTTTTCGCAAATACGGGCGCAAAAATAGAAAAAAATCCTTCAGTCTGAGGCTACAAACGGCAACGGTCTGGGGTGAGGCGCCACGAAACGAATTTTTTTAGCATTTTTGCCATTCGGTTTTCCGGTAAGCATGCAAAATGCGCAAGAATTAAAGGTTTTGCTGGGGCAGCCCCGAAAGGCAGTGGTGTTGATGCATTATAAACCTGACGCTGATGCCCTCGGCTCTTCCCTCGCATTGGCCGCCTGGCTGAAAAAAGGAAATCATTCGGTAACCGTGATTTCTCCCAGTGATTACCCCAGCTTTCTAAACTGGATGCCGGGAAACAGTGATGTCGTAATCTTCCAGCCTGGCCGATCTGATGGACCCGCACGTGCGATCGCAGAAGCAGATTTGGTTTTTTGCCTTGATTTTTCAAGCCTTTCCAGAATCAACGAACTCGGGGAAATGGTGCGACGATCGTCTGCCAAGACGGTGCTCATCGACCATCATCTCGATCCCGAGCGATTTGCTGATTTCGAAGAATGGGATTCCTCAGCCGCGTCGACAGCAGAACTCGTGTATCGCCTAATCGTGGAACTCGGCGGCGAAGATAAAATCGATTGCTGCATTGCGGACTGCCTGTACGCAGGATTGATGACCGACACGGGGAGCTTCCGCCATAACAATACAACGCAGGAGGTATTTGTCACCGCAGCCTCTCTTGTAGAGAAAGGTGCTAACCCTCACAAAGTTTCTAAACTCATCTACGACAACAATACGCTTTCCCGCTTGCGGCTTATGGGGTATGTCCTGTCTCAAAAGTTACAGATCGTTCCTGAGCTGAAAACGGCATACATCACGCTGAGCCGCGATGAACTCAGGCAATACGAGTCACAAACAGGTGACACGGAAGGCCTGGTAAACTATGGATTGTCCATTAGAGACATTGTCCTTTCTGTACTGATATACGAAAGAAAAGACGGCAGCGTAAAATTGTCGTTCAGGTCGATCGGCGACTTTTCTGTAAACGACTTTGCCCGACAACATTTTGAGGGCGGAGGCCACAAGAACGCAGCCGGAGGGCAATCTTCGCTCTCCCTTAACGATACGCTTGCCAAATTTCTTGGCATTCTGCCCTCGTACCGCGATTTATTGCAACATGAGGGATACATTACAACCTTACCCACAAATCAGGAGTCTAAACAAAACAAAGCATGAGAATTTCAGTAATACTGGCAGCAGGGGTGGCCTTGCTAGCAGCCTGCTCCCAGTCGGCAATACGGGAAACCCCCAGTGGGTTCAAATTTACGGTAGTGAAAGAAGGTACGGGGGAAACAGCGCGTCCCACGCAATATGTGGTATTCAATTTCAGGGTGACTGATTCGCAGGACTCGATGTGGATTGATACCTATGATCGTGGATACCCGGAATTCGCGCGTATTCAGGACAGCAGCGCAATTGACCACGAGGACGGCATCACGCAGATGTTGCGGATGCTCTCGAAAGGCGACAGCGTTACCTTCAGCCTGACCCTTACGGAGCTGTTTCACGAATTTGCGCGGCAGCCTGTACCTCCGCATCTCGACTCGTCGCTGGTCGTCACGTACGCAATCTCGATACGCGACGTTGTAAAGCAGGAGGACTTTGCGGCATACCAGAACCAGGTTGAGCAAGAGTATTATGAGTTCATGAACCGGAACGCAACGGAACAATTGGGTAAGGATACGGTCGCCATTGACTCATTTCTTGCTGAACGCAATATTGTCGCTCAAAAACTACCCTCGGGGATACGATATGTGATCCACAAGCAGGGATCGGGGCCGCTGGCACAGCCAGGGCAGGCGGTGTTGGTCGATTATGCCGGTTATTTACTTGACGGCACCTATTTCGATACATCCGACAAGGCTACCGCTCAAGCGAAAGGCCTGTTCGACGCTCGCCGCGATGCGCAAAACGGTTACCAGCCGTACGAAGTGGTGATTGATCAGAGTTCAGTAATTGAGGGATGGCATGAGGCCCTCAAGCAACTAAATGAAGGCGCAGAGGGTACTTTCTATATCCCTTCGGGATTGGCGTATGGTCCCCAGGCCTTTAGCGGCATAAAGGCCAATAGCATACTGGTATTCGATCTCAAAATGGTCGATATTAAATAAGAGAGATAAGTAAGACAGATTGGCTTTAATTACATTATCGATATAGTCATGAAAGTAACGCGGTTTATACTTTATGCAGCGATTTCCCTGTCGCTGGTGTCCTGCCTAAGCGACGACGGCAGAGTCTCCAAGCTGAATGAAGAAGTAAAACTTATAGACGACTTCCTCGCTGCCAACGGAATCACGCAGAATGTCCTGTACGATAATCTCAACGGCATCAGGATTCATGTCCATGAATACGGGAAGTGGGCACCACCACACACAGGGCAGACGGTCACAGTTAACTATGTAGGAAAGTTGTTTTCAAACGGTACGACTTTCGCCACGGGCCCGGTCACTGCAAAGCTTCAGGACCTGTCACCCTACGGCTTTGGAGTTGTTGTCAGTAACATGATGACAGGCTCCAACGTTACCGCCTATATTCCGTCACCCAGCGGCTATGGTACCGCAGGTACGAATAACGTTCCCCCGGACGCCATTCTGGTTTACGACATATACATTGCCAAAACCGAAAGGACCGCAACTGAAGAGTCGCGATTCAAGCAAGACAGCCTGGCTATCTTACACTACATCGAAGACAGCGAGACGGATTTTCAATATTATTCCGACATCTGGTACGTCATAGATGAGCAAGGCATCGGCGATTACGCAACTCCGTTTCAGCTCATTAGTGGTGAATACAAGATCAGTCTGCTTTCGAACCCGACAACCATTCTTGATCAGTCTACTTTGACACAACACCCTATTCCGGATTTGATTGACGGTCTGCGTGTGGCAATACCGCTGTTAAGAGAAGGATCGAAGGCGAGGTTTATTATTCCTTCCGGGCTTGGCTATGGACCTTCGGGATTTGGATCGGTGCCCGGCAACGCAAACCTGCTGTTTGAATTCAAGCTGACTGACATTCATCAATAAGAATTCTGAATTAGCAATTGGCTTTGCTGTTCGCCACAAACAACAAACATAAACTCGCGGAAGTCAGGTCCATACTCGGGCCTGACTTTCACGTTTTGAGCCTTTCCGATGTCGGCTTCAGCGACGATGTTCCGGAAACACAGGACACCATCGAAGGCAACGCGGAGCAGAAAGCCAAATACATCTTCGAGCGTTTCAGGATGCCTGTTCTTGCAGACGACAGCGGACTGGAAGTGAATGCGCTTAACGGCGCGCCAGGTGTTCGTTCAGCCCGTTACGCTGGTGTCCATGGAAACAGCGCTGAAAACATACGGCTTCTGCTGAAGAACCTGGAAGGCGTTGAAGACCGCTCCGCCCGCTTCAAGTGCGTCCTTGCATACATCGACGAGACGGGACAACTCACGCTCTTTGAAGGAATTGTCAAGGGCACATTACTCACAGAGACCAGAGGCGAAGGTGGATTTGGTTATGATCCTTTGTTCGTGCCACAAGGCTACACGCAAACCTTCGCCGAGATGGCAGAGGACGAGAAAAACGATATAAGCCATCGGGCCAACGCCTTGCGGAAGTTCACTGAATTCCTGAAGACAAGAAGCTGACGAATCGCCGCCGATCGTTAAGTTTGGGTTGTATGACAACCGTTCACTTTACCATCGGGATCACGGGCGGCAGTGGTTCCGGAAAGACACGCTTCATCACCGAACTCGCCAGTAAATTCACCGCCGGTGAACTGTGCGTAATCAGCCAGGATCATTACTACAAACCCATCGAACACCAGGAGGCCGACGCGCAAGGCGTCGAGAACTTCGATCTCCCCACGGCCATCGATCACGAACAATTCATTCACGACATCCGGCAAATCAAGCAAGGTCGTACCGTCACCCGTAAAGAATACGTATTCAATAATCCCAACGCTGTTCCCAAAGACATTGTCCTGCAACCCGCACCCGTGCTCGTAGTAGAAGGTCTCTTCATCCAGTATTTTAAGGAAATCGACCGCGAACTGGACCTTACCCTTTTCATCGACGCCAGAGATCACCTCAAGTTGGCCCGGCGCATTTTGCGCGACAGCGCTGAGCGTGGATACGACCTCAGCGACGTCCTGTACCGCTTTCAACACCACGTCATGCCCGTGTACCAGACTGCCATCGAACCCCTTCGCGACACGGCTGATCTCGTCATCCCGAACAACCACCATTTTGGGCGCGCCCTGGAGTGGTTGGAATACGCTATCCGCGGCCGCCTCGCCACAATTGCCAGAAACACAGGCCCTTAGGTGGTCTTTCAAAGCCGACGAATCCTTAGTTTTTCTTGTTGCGAAGTGCTAGCTTTGTATCCCTCAAAGCAAACGATGGCAAAGGAAAGAAGCAGATTGTTCATAATGATTTTCGGCTCAATGACAGCCGTTATTGTCATTGTTGCGCAGCTGTTTCTTTACGAAGGGCCCCAGCCTGAAAAGAATTCTCGTGTAAAAACAGAAAAAACCAGCGACGAATCTTCAGGAGACAAAGTTCTCCTCTCCGCTCCCCAGCCTTCCGTTTTGTCATCCTTCCACGCCAGCCTGAATCACGAGGCTGTATTCCTTTTTGAGATTATTCTTGACGTTCAGGAGCGCAAACCATGGGCACCTGAAATTCCAGTCTCGCTAGGGAAATATTTCCTGACACTCTTCCGCGCGATTATATCGCCAAACGCTCCCTGAGAGTCGGGTTTTCTGTTGCGTGAATTAGCACGCATCCGTTTCGTTTCTATTCATCTCGTTTTTCATTCTTAATAATTCATATGCAGAACAAAGGTTTTGTTATCGTATTGACGGTAGTAATCACAGCCCTGTGCTTGTTCTATCTGTCATTTACCATCGTATCCCGCCAGGTCCAGTCCGACGCTACAGCATACGCTACAGATGAGAGCGGTGTATACGACTACGTCAGAAAACAACGATACATCGACTCGGTCTGGAACAAACCGGTCTACAACTTCTTTGGCATCGAGTACACGTACAAAGAAGTAAAGGACAATGAACTCCGCCAGGGTCTCGACCTGCAAGGCGGGATGCACGTAACGCTGGAAGTTTCTCCGGCTGACATCATCCGTGGCCTTGCCAACAACAGTCAGGACTCGGCATTCGTGAAAGCCATGGACCGCGCAAGGCAGCTGCAGCGCACGTCAGGGGGCAACTTCGCCGACCTGTTTTTCCAGGCTTTCCGCGAATTAAACCCGGACCGCCGGCTAAGAGACATCTTCGCCAACTCAACGACGCGTGACAAGATCAGCATCAACGACAGCGACGAGCAGGTCCAGGAGGTAATCAATACAGAAATTGAAGAGGCTATTGAAAGATCGTATACGATCCTTCGAAACCGACTGGATCAGTTTGGAACCTCCTCACCAAACATTCAGCGTCTCCCGGGCACAGGACGTGTGCAAGTAGAAATTCCGGGCGCCGACAACCCTGAACGCGTTCGCCGTCTGCTCAAGAGTGTTGCGCGCCTCGAGTTTTGGGATGTCATCGAGCCGTACACAATTCAGTCATCGCTGATGGCAATCAACGACTTGCTGGTAAATGAACAGCGTGCCAAAGCACCGAAGGCAGCTGCTGCTGCTGCTGATACGACGAGGGTAGGCGACACGTCCGTGGCTGCAGCCGCTGATAGTGCAGTCTCGGAACTCGAACGACAGTTGTCTGCCGCTGGCGACAGCTCTAACGCACGGCTCGATTCGCTCGCTGGTCTGAATACGTCTCCGCTCTTCTCGCTTAGCAACCCTCCCGGAACCTTCCGGTATGCGCTCTCAGACACAGCGCAAATCAATGCGATCTTCCGCAGACCGGATGTAAGGAGCCTCTTGCCGCGAAACGTTGGCGTTTACTGGGCTAACAAGCCTGAGAAGATTGACAGGAACAGCCTTACGGAAGAGCCCGGACTGGAGCTGTATTTTCTCGATATCGGTCGTACCGGCAAACCGAAATTGACCGGTGAGACGATCACGAATGCGCGCCATGAAATTGATCAGAAGGGCCGGTATGCTGTAAGCATGACGATGAATGCCGCCGGCACAAAGGTGTGGGCAAAGATGACTGCCGATGCGGCCTCTAAACAGCCACAGGGACGCATTGCCATTGTCCTCGATAACCTGGTGTACTCTGCGCCCTATGTGCAGGGAGAGATTCCGAATGGCAATTCGCAGATCACAGGGAACTTCACGGTTGAAGAAGCAAAAGACCTGGCCAACGTGCTTCGCGCAGGTTCGCTCCCTGCACCGCTGACCATTGTTGAAGAAGGCATTGTAGGTCCCACGCTTGGAAAGGAGGCACTTGATCAGGGTCTCATCTCCATTGTTTGTGGTTTGGTACTCGTGATAATCTTCATGGTAGTGTATTACAGCAAGGGCGGCTTTGTTGCAGACATCGTGCTTGTGTTCAACATCTTCTTCATACTTGGAGTGCTGGCGCAGCCTTCCCTCGCGACCGCATTGACGCTGCCCGGTATTGCAGGTATCGTGCTTACGATGGGTATGGCGGTCGATTCGAACGTTCTCATATTTGAACGTATTAAGGAGGAAATGGCGCTTGGTCGCAAACTGAAGGATGCGATCAAGACAGGTTATTCGAAAGCTTTCGCCACTATTATCGACTCCAACCTCACGACATTTATCACAGGTCTCTTCCTGTTCCTATTCGGACAGGGGCCTATCAAAGGCTTCGCGACTGTGCTGATGATTGGTATTATCACGTCCGTGTTCTCGTCCGTTTACATCTCACGTGTGATTGTTGAATGGATGACCCGTAAGGGTGATGCCAGCAAGATTTCTTTCGACACCTTCTTGTCGCGCAAAGTGAAGCAACGGAAATACTTCCAGTTCATTCGCAACGCCAAAAAGGCATACACCATCTCGGGCGCAATTCTCGTGCTCGGTTTCGCGCTGATCCTTTTCAAGGGCCTTAATCTTGGTGTTGACTTTAAGGGTGGGTATTCATACGTCGTGTCATTCGCGCAGCCTGTTAGCGCCTCTGATCTGAAAGTTGCGCTTACGGACGATTTCGAGAACGCAGGTACGGAAGTGAAGAACTACGGTGGCAACAACGTCGTGCGCGTCACGACTTCCTATCTCATCGATGAGCCCTCGGATGAAGCAGGCCAGCAAGTGCGGCAACGGTTAATCCAAGGGATCGAAGAGGCGTTTCCGGGTGTCAAGTACACAGACCAACCAAATCAGGTAGACGAGCAACACTTTACGATTGCCAGCGAATCGAAAGTCGGACCTACTGTAGCTGACGACATCAAGAAGTCCGCCTGGAAAGCAACGCTGTTCTCCCTGATCGGTATTTTCCTGTACATCCTCTTCCGGTTCAAGACCTGGCAGTTCAGTACGGGTGCTATCGTGTCTACGATTCACGACGCGTTGTTCGTGTTTGCAGCCTTTGGAATAGCAGGGGTGTTCGGTGTTCAGTTTGAAGTTGATCAGGTGTTTGTAGCTGCGATTCTGACGATCATCGGTTATTCAATTAACGACACGGTGATTGTATTTGACCGGATCCGCGAGCACCTTAATCTGGGAACTTCACACGACAAGCCCAAGATCTTCAACGATGCGATTAATGAAACCCTTTCGCGTACGATCATCACATCAGGCACAACCCTGCTGGTTGTCGTGGTGCTGCTGATCTTTGGTGGTGAAGTGCTTCGCGGATTCGCGTTTGCACTGTTTGTCGGAATTGTTGCCGGAACATATTCCTCAATATTCATCGCTGCCCCTGTTACGCTTGACCTGGAGGAAAGGGGCAAGAAGGAAGAATCGAAGAAGGTTGCGTCCGAGCGCAAGCCTGTGCCCGCACATTCGTAGGGTCCGGCTACTGCGGTGAGATAACAAAGTGGTATGGAGAGTGATCCATACCACTTTTTTTATTCCTCCAGTGGAGCAACGTACTGCATCTCCACGAGTTCGGGAAGAGAGCGGGTAAGTTTCAGGATTTTGATGCGATAGGAAAACAGTTCCAGTTCATCGCCCTCTTTGAGATCGAATGGCTTATGCATCACGAGAAGACCGGAAAGGGTATCGTATTCAGTCGATTCAGGGAGAGGATGCTCCAGGACTTTGTTGATGTCGTGAATAGGTGATGTGGCGACCACCTTATAGACATTTCCGACGCGCGTCACGATCTGAATTTCCTGATCGTGTTCATCCTGAATTTCCCCTACGATCTCTTCTAGGATATCTTCCAGCGTGACAATACCGACCGTTCCACCGTACTCGTTTACCACAATAGCCATTTGATTTTTCGTGCGCTGGAACTCGCGCAGCAGTTCATCGATAGGTTTATTTTCTGTGATGTAGTAGGGCTTTCGGGCAAGACTCTCGAGCGTTTTTCCACTATTGCTCCAATAAGCCTGAAAAACATCTTTGGCATGGATAACGCCAATAATGTCATCAAGATTTTTGTCATACACCGGGTAACGCGTATACCCTTCTTTGAAAATTGTGCTTACCGCTTCCTGAAGGGACAGTGCCGCTGAAAGACCGGATATTTTTATCCTGGGCACCATAATCTGCTTGACAACACGGTTGTCGAATTCAAACACGTTTTGTATGAGTTCGCGTTCGCTGGGTTCGATGGCACCGCCTTCCTCGCTTTCGGCGATTATGAGTTTCAGTTCTTCTTCGGTGTGGACCGCATGCTCTCCTGCGGGTTTTATTCCGACAGCCTTAAGAATTATGATTGCTAACCCGTTAAGGAGCGTAATGAACGGCTTGAAGATGAAGTAAAACAACCTAAGGGGGAGCGACACCCGGAGCGCTGTGGATGTGGGATAGCGGATAGCGAGCGACTTGGGAGCCAGCTCACCAAAGACAATGTGCAGAATGGTGAGGATGACGAAAGCGACGGGCAGTGCGATGTTGTGAGCAAGTTCCGGGTCCATTTCAAATCCCAGGGCGTGGATAAGCCGAAGGATAAGCACTGAGACAACATCTTCGCCGACCCATCCAAGTCCGAGGCTGGCCAGGGTTATACCTAGTTGCGTGGCGGCAAGAAAACCGTCGAGGTTGTTGATAATTACCAGGGCCGCTCGTTTCGACGCGGTGCCGGACTGTAATGCGATTTGAGAAGATCGAACTTTTACGATGGCAAATTCGGCAGCGACAAAGAAGCCGTTGAGGAAGACAAGGAAAAGGGTTAGAAGAATGTCAAGAGCCATGATCAGTTAGTTGACCTTATTCAACACTACGCTCTTCCCGCTGCGGGCGCTTTCGCGCGCAGCATCGAGGATCTTCATTACGTTCAGGTTGTTGGCAGTGCTGCTAAGGTCGTTATTGTCAGCCTTGATTTCGCCTGCGATCAGGGCGGCGAAGTACAGGAATGGGTCGTTGAGGGGCGCATCGCGTTCGTCTGCCTGGAGTTGTCGTTCCGGTTGGTCGTCGAAGCGATATCTCAGGTGGTGACGATCTTCGGCGAAGATGTAGCCATCGGTTCCGTATATCTCGATGTCTTTACGACCATACGGCCAGTTCCACGATGCCTGGATGATTACCTGGGTATCCGGGTAGGCGAGGATGATAGTGGCTTCGTCGTCGACACGCGGGTAGATTTCCGGTTTGAGCGTTTGGGTGACTGCAGTTACCTGATCGGGCAGTCGTCCATTCATGAGCCACAGCGCGAGGTTTGCGCCGTAGCATCCGAAGTCGATGACGGCACCACCGCCGTTTTGTTCGGGGTCAGTCAGCCACGCGAGGAATTCTTCCTGGACGCCAATTTCTTTAGGGCCTTCATGGCCATCGTGCACGACGATTTTTCTGATGGTGCCTATTTTATTGTCTTTGACCCATTTAAAGGCGAGGTGGTTTGTCGGGTACCAGGTAGTCTCATAGTTAGTCATGAGAATGATGCCGTTCTGTTCTGCCAGCCCGATCATTTCCGATGCATGTTCCGCACTGATGGCGAGGGGTTTTTCGACCATGACGTGGATGCCTTGGGGTGCGCAGGCGCGCACGACGTCGCGATGCGCAAGTATGCTTCCGAACGCAGCGACAGCAGTGGGTCGGGTGGCATTAAGCATTTCCTCGAGTGAGGAATAGATTTTAGTCATCGGGAATCCGTAGCGCGTTGCATAGCGTTGTGCCACTGCACGATCGGGTTCCGCAATGCCAACAATTTCGATGTCGCCCTTCTTTGCACTTTCAAATGCCCAACCGACGTGTCCGTGGGTGAGTCCAGCGATGCCCAGACGTAACGGTTGGGAAAGGGATGGGATGGTGGTCACGCAAAGGATAAGGACGCAGAAGGTTTTGATCATTTTATACGATCAGGCGGGTTCTGTTCGGGCCTGCTGATCAAATTTAGCGAATTATTGTGTGCTTGGGATGGTGGAGTGTTGGAGTGTTGAAGTGATGAAGTTGGTGTGGTATCCAAGGGAGTACCCAGAAGGGAGGTGTTTACGTGTTTAGGTGTTTACGTTTACAGCGAAGCGACCTTAGGTCTGCTTCACCGGTGTTTGACAGGCTCAGGGCCTGGGTTGCAACGACCAGAGAGAAAGCAAAAAAGCCCCGGATTGCTCAGGGGCTTTTGTTAAAAGAAAGGCAACGACCTACTCTCCCAGGTTTTATCCCAGTACCATCAGCGCTGGTGGTCTTAACTTCTCTGTTCGGAATGGGAAGAGGTGATCCCCACCGCTATAGTCGCCCTAAACTCAGTTGGCA